>DATHUD010000065.1:0-4739 GCA_035462575.1 Thermoanaerobaculia bacterium
GCAAGAAGGAAAACGGTTTTTCTCCCCTCTCCCAGGGAGGGGGAAAGGGGTGGTGGGAGAGGGGCCGGGGGTGAGGGCCCGGGTGGGGGCTGCGGCGACAGGGTCCCATTACACGAACTTGATCCGGCCGGCGGCGAAGACGCACATTTTGAGGAGCAGCCAGCCGTGGCTCCAGCGCTGGATGTTGGTCTCGCCGTAGGTGCGCTCGCGGTAGCGGACCGGCACTTCGACGATCTCCAGGCTCATCTTGGCTGCGCCGAAGAGGAGGTCGAAGTCGCCGAAGGGGTCGAAGTCGCCGAAGTAGGAGCGGTTGGCGGCGAGCGTGTCGTAGTCGGTCTTTCTCAGCACCTTGGTGCCGCAGAGGGTGTCCTTGATCGGTTGCCCGAGGAGCCAGGAGAAGGCGAGGCTGAAGAACTTGTTGCCCAGGAGGTTCGCGAAGCGCATGGCCTCTTTTTCCATGGGGTAGACGAGGCGCACGCCGTTTACGAATTCGCCGCGGCCCGAGCGGATCACCTCGTAGAAGCGGGGGAGGTCTTCGGGCGGCACGGTCAGGTCGGCGTCGAGGATCATCAGCACGTCCCCGGTCGCCTCGGCGAAGCCCAGCCGGACCGCGTCCCCCTTGCCTTTGCCGGTCTGGCGGAAGAGCCGGGCGCGGCGCTCGGGGTGGGCCGCGATCTCCCTTTCGATCGCGCCGTAGGTGTCGTCTTTCGAGTGCCCCTCGACGAAGATCAGCTCCGTGCCCGCGCCCATCTCGGGCGTCCGCGCGAAAATGTTCGGGACGTTCCCCTCTTCGTTCCGGGCCGCCACGATCACGGAGACGACCGGCTCTTCGGGAAGAGGCCGGGGCGCGGGCCGGGCCACGAGGAAGTTCGAGAGGGCCAGGTGCTTGAACGGCCAGAAGCGGACGAGGAAACGGTTGCAGAGCGGAGCGAGGAGCGGGATCGGCAACGGCAGGAGCACCTCCTGCCAGGACCGGATCGTCTGGAAGCCGGCGAGGCGGAGGAGGTTCTTGACGTCGTCCACGGTCAGCCAGTTCTGGTAGAGCACGGGCCGGGCCAGCCCCAGGCGCTGGGCGAGGGCGAGCGGCAGCTCCCAGAGACGGCTGTAGAAGTTCAAGATGATCCGCGTGCGCCGGTCGCAGACGTGCACCACCTGCTCCAGAAGCCGCTGGACATCCCACGCGTCGTTGATGAGGTCGGACAGGATGACGACGTCGAACGTCTCGTTCAGTTGGCCGATCTCGTGGGCGTCGGCTTCGAGGAACTTGAGGTGGGGGTGGCTCTCGGCCGCGCGGCGGACCATTTCGCCTGAAAAGTCGACGCCCACGCCGACCGAGGGCTCGAGCGCCGCGAGCAGGCTTCCGGTGCCGCAGCCGATCTCCAGGATCTTCCGGCCTGGGGGGACGAGGTAGCGGTAGACCCGCGCGAGGCGGCGATGGTAGGCGCCCGCGAAGCCGCTCCGGCGCTCCCAGCGCCGGGCGACCTCGTCCCAGTGGGAGGTGCGCTCGGCGCGGTAGAGCTCTTCGGCCGGATCGCTTCCGGGAGAGGCCGGCAGAGCGGCCGGTTCTGCCAACGTCATGGTTCCTCCCTGGCCCGCTCGAGCCGGAATCGGGTGTTCGCCGCCCTTCCCCAGAAGACGGCCGGGTCGTGGGTCCCGGCGACGACCTGGACGAGGATCTTTTTCCGGGCTCCGTCCGCCACCCTCCCGACCGGAGCGTCCAGCCAGCCCGTGCCCGGCTCCCGGGCGATGTCGTGGTCCAGCGCGACCGTGCCGTCGACCAGAACGCGCTGGCGCATCCTCCCCGGAGAGCCGCCGGGAGCATACGCGTCGAAGACCTGGAGGACCAGGGGCCCGGGATTGCCCCGGCCGAGGAGCTCGCATTCGGCCGTGGCCTCGTCTCCGGCCTTGGGGTTGGGGCTGAGCGTCTCCAGGGAGGCGGTCAGGGTGTCGACCGCGGTCAAGGCTCCCTCGGCGACGCGGCAGGAGAGGCTCCCTCCGCCCGGGGCCGTGAGGACGAAGCGGAAGACGCGCTGGCCGACGACGTCCAGCTCCCGGACCCGGGCCATGGTGTGCTCGGCCGCGGCGGCCAGGACGAAGACGGCGACCGCCGCGGTGCCCGCGGCGACCAGGGCGGGCTCGAGCTGCCGGCGCCGCGCGGCGTCCCAGGCGGCGAGCGGGAGGACCAGGAGCTGCAGGGCCGTCACCGCGAGGAAGTATCGCCCCTGGTTGACCACCACGGCGTGGATGGCCACCTTGAGCAGGACGGCCGCGGCGAGGACGAGGATCGCCCGGTGGCGCCAGCGCAGCGCCAGGAAGACGGAGGCGAGGAACAGGGCGAGGATCGCCCCCAGCTCGAAGCGGAGAATCGGGGACGCGATCCGGGCGACCTCCTGGGCCGGGGCCGCGCGGTCCGGCGGGAGCGACTCGGGCGAGGTCAGGCTCCAGTAGAGGCTCGCGATCTCGCCCCCCAGCGCGTGGAGGATCGTGCCCGAGGCGATCCGGGCGGCGTGGAAGCCCGGACGCCTGAGCGCTTCGGCCAGGGCGAGGCGGGCGGCCTCGCCGTGCAGGCGCGGGATGTCGCGGAGGAGCTCCGGCTCCACCGTGGCCACGTAGGGGCTGGGGTCGGTCCAGGAATTGGCGGTCGCTCCGGGGATGTAGGCCCCCAGGAGGGCCAGGCCGCCGTGAGCCGACGTCAGGGCGAAGCGCCCGGTTGCGAGCTGGCGCTGGGTCGCGAGGAGGAGCAGGGGGATTGCTGCGGCGAGGGCGGCGGCGGCGAGCCGGCGCCACCTCCGCCGGCCCGCTTCGGGAGCGCCGATCCCCGCGGCGGCGAGGAGCAGGGGCAGGAGCACGACCAGCATCTCCTGGCGCACGGCGACCGCGGCGGCGTACGAGAGCCCCGCGAGGACCGGCCGCTCCCGGCCCGGAGCGAGGAGCGAGCGCACCGCGAGGCAGGCCAGGGCGACCAGGGGGAGGAGGACCCAGTTGTCCTGCGCGACCACGCCCGAGAAGAGGATCTGCCCGGGCCAGAGGGCGAGGGCGATCCCCGCGGCCAGCCGGACTCCGAAGGGGGTGATCCCGCGCCAGACCGCGAACGGCAGCAGGGGGACGAGGCCGCAGACGGCCGCTGTGGCCACGCGGGCCACGTCGTGGGGATGCGCCGGGATCACCCGGAAGAGGAGCGAGAGGACCAGGGGCAGGCCGGAATTGAAGAAATCCCAGAACCAGCCCCGGGGAATCAGGGAGACGTCCCGGAGCGCGAGAGCGAAGGCGATCAGCGCTCCGAAGTCGGATTGCGGCAGGGTGGGGAATACCGACACCATGAGGAGCCGGGGGGCCAGCCCCAGAACGAGCAGGAGCGCGAGCCACGGCCACTCCCGCCGGCGGGCCGGAGAGCTCTCGATGCCGGAGCGGTCCGCGGCCACGGGCTCGGGCGGCTTGACTCCCGGGAGAGGCTGGTGCTTTCCTTGCGCGCGGGACATCTCGTTCAAGAACGCGAAGAGTACAACGTTGCGTATAAAACTGGAACCTGGGACTCTCCTCCCCGCGATCCTCGCCGCCGCGGCCGGCGCCGCGGTCTGGGCGGTGTTCCGTCCGGGCCTCCTGTCGTTCGATTCGATCGCCCAGTACACCCAGGCCGTAGAAGGCCGGTACACGGACTGGCATCCGCCGCTGGTCTCGGTCGCGCTCCACCTCGTGCTGGCGCTGGGGGGGAGCCTCTCCCGCTTCATGCTGGTCCAGTCCGTGGCCGGGGCCCTGGGCGTCTGGGCCTTTTCCGGAGCGGTCCTCTCGCAGCTCTTCGCAGACCGGCTCTCCCGGCCCCAGGCCGCGTGGCTGTCGCTGCTGGTGCTCCTGCTCCTCCTGGTGCCGGTCTCGCCGCTCGCGTTCTACCTGATGACGTTCTGGAAGGACGCCCTGGCCGCGATCCTCCTTCTGTGGATCGGCACGCTCGCGCTCAGGAATCCCTCCACGGCGCGGACCACGGCGCTGGTGCTCGTGGCCGCCGCGTATGGAATGGTGCGCCACAACGCGATCGTGACCCTGCCGGTCCTCGGGCTCTTCCTGGCGGTCGAGTCGTGGCGGCGCCTTCCCCGGGCGGCCGCCCTGGCACTCGCCGTGGCGCCTCTCGCGCTCGCTCTGGCAGGCGGCGCGCTCGTGGACGCGGCGTTCGACGTCCAGGAGCGCCATCCCGCGGGCCAGGTGATGGTCCTCGATCTCGCCGGCCTCTGCGCCGAGGCTCGGTCCACGTGCGGCGAGTCCCCTGTCTTCGAACGCCACCTCCGCGTTCCGGACCTCGCGTCCCGCTACCGGCCGGGGGACCTGGGAGCTATCTTCTGGGAGCCACCCGCCGCGGTGGACGGGCGGATCGTCGATCCCAAGCTCTACCCCGAGCTTTCGGAGCAGTACTGGGACGTGGCCGCGGACCACCCGCTGCTTCTCGCCGAGGTGAAGGCCGAGTCTTTCTGGACCCTTCTGGGCACGGAGGAGACCGACTACTTCTTCCACGCCTCGGTGGCGGAGAACCCCTTCGGTCTAGAGCTCCAGCCGCAGCTCGCGTCCGTGCGGGAGAGGGTCTTCGCCCTGGGCAGGAAGACGGCGGGCGGGGGCTTGCGGTGGATCGCGGGCGTGCACCTCGTGTGGCTCGCCGCGAACGTCCTGTGGATCGCTGCGCTCGCCCTCCGCGGCCGGCGGACGCTCGCCCTGCTCCTCCTCGTGCCGCTCGCCTACTCCCTCTCCTATCT
>DATHUD010000066.1:0-18245 GCA_035462575.1 Thermoanaerobaculia bacterium
CGGCGGGAGGGCGCGGACGGCGCGGATCAGGCTGTAGCCGTCTTCGTCCGGCATGCCGAGGTCGCTCACCAGCACGTCCGGCGGGGAGAGGCGGAGCGCCGCCAGGGCCTCGGCCGCGGACGAGACGGTCGTCACCTCGGCCTTGCGCTCTTCGAGCACGCGCCGCACTAGGTCCCGGGCGTCGGGATGATCGTCGACGACGAGCACCCGCACTCCCGCGAGCGTCCGGCCGTCGCTCCCGGCTTCGAGGGAGAGGACCTCCGGACGCCCATCGGGAGCGGCGGTCTCGGCCGGCGGAACCCGGAGCGTTGTAGGAAGGGTGATCGAGAACGTGGCCCCCTGCCCGGGACCGGGGCTCGCGGCCTCCACCGTGCCTCCGTGGATCTCGACGAGCTGCTTGACGATCGCGAGCCCCAGGCCCAGCCCTCCGAACTGCCGGGTGGTCGAGGCGTCCACCTGCCGGAAACGCTCGAAAAGGTAGGGGGCGAAGGCGGGGTCGAACCCCTGGCCCGTGTCGCTCACGCGGATCTCGACCCGGGAGTCCGACGATTCCATGTCGATCCGCACCGTGCCGCCGGGCGGGGTGAACTTGATGGCGTTCGAGAGGAGGTTCCAGAGGATCTGCTGCAGGCGGGCCGGATCGCCGTGGATCACCCCGTCCCTGCGGTCGATGGCCTTCACGATCCGGATGCCCTTGGCCTCCGCCGCGAGACGCACGGCCTCGGCGGCGTTGTCGACGACCGATGCCAGGTCCACGGGCTGGACGTCCAGACGGATCTTGCCGGAGATGATGCTGCTCATGTCCAGGAGGTCCGCGACCATCTGGGCCTGGGCGCGGGCGTTGCGCTCGATGACCTGGAGGCCCTGCTCGAGCGTCCGGGGATCGTCCTTCCGGCCTTTGAGGATCTCCGTCCAGCCGAGGATGGCGTGGAGCGGCGTACGCAGCTCGTGCGAGAGGGTGGCCACGAACTCGTCCTTGATCCGGCTCGCCCGCTCGGCCTCGCCGCGCGCCGCCCGCTCGCTTTCGAGAAGCTGGCGGCGCTCCTCCTCGGCCCGCACGCGGTCGCTGATGTCCGTGTTGATCGCCACGGCGCCGATCACCTGGCCGTTCAGGACGACCGGGGACGAGGCGCCGCGGATGTGGACGTCCCGCCCCGTCTCGGCGTTCCGGGCGATCACGTCCTCGACCGCCACCTCGCCGCGCAACGCCCGCGCGAAGGAGAGCTCGCCGGGCGGCACGGGCCTCCCGTCCGGGTAGCGCACGTTGAACTGGGCGCCGAGCTCCCCGATTCGCCGCCGCAGGTCCCGGAGCGACGACGCCCCGAGCTGCCGCAGGGCGTGGGCATTGCACTTGGTGATGCCCTCTTCGGTGCCGATGTAGACGGCGTCGGCCATGCTCTCGAAGACGGCGTCGAGCTCCGCCGCCCGCTGCTCGGCCAGGTCGTAGGCCTCGCGCAGGGCGCGGTCGGCCTCCTTCCTGTCGTGGATGTCTACGTGGAGCCCGGCCCATTCGCGGAGGGCGCCGGACTTGTCCAGGAGAGGGACGGCGCGGGCGGCCATGTGGCGGTACGGCCCGTCGTGCCGGCGCACGCGGTGCTCGATCTCGTAGAGCTCCCGGGACGCGGTGGCCCGCGACCAGGCGAGGACGGTGGCGTCGCGGTCCTCCGGATGGACGGCGTCGAGCCAGCCCCACCCGCGGAGCTCCTCGAAGCTCTGCCCGGTGAAGGCGCTCCACCCCGGCTGCCCGGTCTCGAACCTCCCGTCCGCGGGAGTGCTCCAGACGATCGCCGCCATGGCCTCGACCAGGGAGCGGTAGCGCTCCTCGCTCCGCCGGAGCTGCGGCTCGGCGGCCGCGGACTGCTCAGTCATCGTGCTGAAACCCTCGTGAGAGACCGGTTCCAAGGCGGACCGGCGGCTGGTGGAACGACTCCTGAAACAGGGCTCGTAGAACGGACATTCCAGGCCGGCTGTCCCGCCGGAGGGGATCTGTGGCACTCTTAGGACAAACCGACGCAGTCTGTCGATTCATCGCATGTTGTGAATTTGTCCCGCCGCGCCTCGCGGTGGGCTTTGGGGGGAGAGCCAATGAGAGCACCGCTGCCCGAGCCGTGGCGCGTCAAGGTCGTCGAAAAAATCCACCTGCTGCCCCGCGAGGAGCGCGAGCGCCTCCTGATCGAGGGGGGCTTCAGTCTGTTCAAGATCCCCTCCGAAGCGGTCTTCATCGACCTGTTCACCGACTCCGGCACCTCCGCCATGTCCGACTGGCAGTGGGCTGGCATGATGCAGGGGGACGAGGCCTACGCCGGCGCCCGCAACTTCTTCCACCTCCAGGACTCGATCCGGGACGTCTTCGGCTTCCCGCATTTTCTCCCCGTCCACCAGGGGCGCGTGGCCGAGAACCTCCTGTTCTCCACGATCCTCACCCGGCCGGGGATGATCATCCCCAACAACAGCCACTTCGACACCACCCGGGCCAACATCGAGGTCAACGGCGGCATCGCCCTCGACCTCGTCATCCCCGAGGGGCGCGACTCCCAGGTCAACCACCCCTTCAAGGGGAACATGGACCTCGGGCGCCTCCGGAAGCTCTTCGTGGAGAGCGGGTACGACGTCCCGGCCTGCATGCTCACCCTGACCAACAACTCGGGCGGCGGCCAGCCGGTCTCGCTCGCCAACGTCAAGGCCGTCTCCGAGCTCTGCCGCGAGTTCGGCATCCCGTTCTACATCGACGCCTGCCGCTTCGCCGAGAACGCCTGGTTCATCAAGCAGCGCGAAGCCGGCCAGGAGCACCGCTCGGTCGCCGAGATCGTCCGCGAGGTCTTCAGCTATGCGGACGGCTGCACCATGAGCGCCAAGAAGGACGGCCTCGCCAACATCGGCGGGTTCCTGGCGAGCCGCAACGAGGAGCTTCTGGAGACCCTGAAGCAGAAGCTCATCGTGATCGAAGGGTTCCCCACCTACGGGGGCTTGGCCGGCCGCGACCTCGAAGCGGTGGCCCGGGGCCTCCGCGAGGTACTGGACGAGAACTACCTCCGCTTCCGCGTGGGCCAGGTCGAGCAGTTCGGCCAGCTCCTGACCTCCGCGGGCATCCCCATCATGCGCCCCACGGGCGGCCACGCCGTCTACATCGACGCCCGGCAGCTCCTGCCGCACATTCCGCCGCTCCACTTCCCGGCCCAGGCGCTCTCGGTCGCGCTCTACCGCGAGGGCGGCATCCGGGGCGTCGAGATCGGCAGCGTCATGTTCGGCAGCGAGCACCCGGAGACCGGAGAGCCCATCCCCGCGCCCATGGAGCTCATCCGCCTGGCCATCCCCCGGCGCGTCTTCACCAACTCGCACCTCGAATACGTCGCGGGGGTCCTCGAGGACATCCGCGACACCCGCCATCACCTCAAAGGGCTGCGGATGACCCACGCCCCCAAGGTGCTCCGCCATTTCTCGGCGCGCTTCGAGGAGATCGAGGTGGCGAAGGAAGAGCCGGTGGCGGTGGCGGTTTAAAAAAACAAGGACCCAAGGGACCTAAAGGACCCAAAGGACACCCGGGTTGGTGTCCTTTGGGTCCTTTTTGTCCTTTAGGTCCCTTCTGCCTCCACCGCGGAACGCTCTGCGCCCACCCCGGACCGCTCGCGGGCTCGCCGGAACGCTTCTACCGTGCGGCGGAAGGCTCCGACGGGCCGGCGGAGCGTTCCGGAGAGCCTCCCGACCCAGATCCTGCGCCTCCCGAGCGGCCGATCCCGAAGAGAGATAGCATGGAGCTGAGCTGGGAATCCCGGTCAGGACCGCACCGTCGGTCCTCCGGGCCCTGGGATATCCTGGTCCGTACGACCACGCGGCGCCGGAGGTGAGTGGTGATCACGGAGATCGAAATCGAGGGCTTCAAGAGCCTGAAGAAGGTTCACCTGAAATTGGGTGGATTGAATCTCTTTATCGGCGCTAACGCCAGTGGGAAGTCCAACTTTTTTGACGCTCTGCAGGTCTTGCAGGGCATCGGGTACGGGCTCACAATCGAGGAGATCTTCAACGGAAAGCCCAAAAGCGCTACGAGTGAGGTCTGGGAGGGGATTCGGGGTGGAAGCTCTCGGGTCGCATTCTCCGGAAAGAACCGTCAGCAGGGAGGAAAGGGTAAGATCAAGTTTCATGCCGAACTTCGGCTGCCAATCGTCCCAAATCAAACTGTTTCATATTCCATAGAGATTCTGCCTGAAGAGATTGCCATTCTGAATGAGCGTCTTGAGGAAGGCTCGCGAACTGTGTTCGATGCAATGGGAGCTGATTGGGCACCCCTGGTATTTCTGGCAGGTCGGTACTCTATCCCAGGCAATGGAGGGGAGAGCCACAATTTGCTTGAAAGAGCGCGACCTGCTCTTGGACAGTGGCTTCGCTCTGATTTTGTAGTGGAGGAGGATCGTCGACTTTTAGGAGAATGCAAGCGCTTGTTGGGTAATGTTCAGAGGATCAACTCTTCTCCAGATGTTCTGAGAGACTACTCGAGAGCCCATGCGACCAAGAGAATGGGAGAGCGAGGAGAGAACTTTGCTGCTCTCGTCAAATCAATTATCACAGACCCAGACCTTGGATCTTCCTACCTCTCGTGGCTTAGACAACTGACTCCAAGTGAGCTGGATGATGTCGTAATTTTGAGCGGAGCACTGGGTGAACCTCTCTTCGCATTGAAGGAAGGAGAGGAGATCACTCCCGCCCCCATCCTTTCAGACGGCACCCTACGCTTCGCCGCCCTAGCCGCCGCCTTCTTCCAGCCGGACATGCCCGACATCATTACCCTCGAAGAGATCGAAAACGGCATCCACCCCAGCCGTCTCCGCCTGCTCGTCGAGCTTCTGAAATCCCAGTCCGGCGGCTCGGGCCCCCAGGTCTTCGCCACGACCCACTCGCCGGTGGTGCTCGCCTGGCTGGAGGAGAAAGACTATGAGACGACCTTCCTCTGCAAGAGAGATGAGGAGACGGGCGCGTCGATCATCAAGCCGTTGAGCGAGATCCCCCATCTCATTGATCTGGTCAGGAAGCAGCCGATCGGGGAGCTGTTCACGGAGGGCTGGCTGGAGGGGACGTTTTGAGCTTCGACGTCCTCGTCGTTCCCGAAGATCCTTCCAACAACGGTTACATCCTGAAGCCTCTGGTCAGCCGGATGCTTTCGGAATGCGGTAAGCCGAACGCTGTTGTCACGGTGCTCTCCAACCCTCGGGCTCAAGGATACGAGCACGCGAAGCGGCTGCTCCAGACCCGGATCTTCGAAGCCTATCGCCACATGAACCTGCTGCTGTTCCTGCCCGACGCGGACGGGAAGGACAGGACGGACGAATTCCTGGCTCTGGAGGAGGAGGCGCGCAGCCGTAGCGTCCGCCTCCTGTGCTGTGCGGCGGTGCAGGAGGTCGAGACGTGGCTGCTGGCGGGCCACCGCGAACGCCTCGTTGACCGGCGGTGGCCGGAGGTTCGGGGGGATGTTTCGGTCAAAGAGAACGTCTTCCAACCCTTCCTCGCGAAGCACGGGAGCCTGAAGGCGGCGGGTGGCGGGAGGGACGCCCTGATGAAGGAGGCCCTGAGCGGCTACGGGTCTCTTCTCCAACTTTGCCCGGAGTTGGCGGACCTGGAGCGGAGGATCCGGGAGATCCTGCGCTGATCCCGGGGTGCGGGGCGCGTCGAGCGCCGGGCGCGGCCTCGCGGCCGCCGCCCCGGCCCTCGAATCTCTTCAATCCAGGCAGTAGGCCTCTTCGTGGTAGGTGACCGCGTAGCAGAAGTTGCGGTTGAGGCCGTCGAAGTTGAGCGTGCCGCTGCAATTGGACGGGACTTCGGTCGCCATCGCCTTGCACAGACGCAGGGCGTTGCCGTCCGTCAGGGTGTTGCAGTAGGAGATGTTCCCGCTCGAGACGCCGTAGCAGAACTGCTTCAGGTTGGCATCGGTGATGTCGCGGCAGTTCGAGGGCCAGCGGATCGACATCCCGTAGCAGGCGAGCTGCAGGTTGCGGTTGGTCATCTGGATGCACGGGGCCTGATAGTGGCCGGCCATGGCGTAGCACATCTGGCGGTCGTTGAAGTCCAGGATGTTGGCGCACAGGGGCTCGTCGTGGGAGGCGATGGCGCGGCAGGCGTAGGTCTGGTCGGTGGTGGTGACGTACCGGAACGGGTTGCCGGTCGCGTACCCGATGTTCGGCCGGTAGGAATTCACCATGTTGACCATCCGGGTCGACTGCCCGGCCGTGAAGTGGTTCATGCACGAGTCGTCGGTGTAATCCATGAAATTCGTGACCGGATCGGCGCCGGGCACGGCCGGGCACGAGTCGCGGCCGATGGGGCAGCCATAGGCTTCGAAGCCCTCGGAGGGTGTGTCCGCGACCGAATCGCCGGGGGAGGAGCATCCGCCCTGGAAGGTGTGGAAGAGCCCGAGCCAGTGCCCGACTTCGTGGGTCCCCGTGTCTCCCTGGTTGTAGGGGAAGAGGGAGCCGTCCGGAAGAGAAGAGTACTTGACGACGACGCCGTCGCGCCGGGGATCCCCGGAGCGCTGCCAGGGGAACGTCGCCCAGCCGAGGAGATCCCTGCCGGGGTTGGCGATGTAGAAGTTCAACACCTTGCTGGTGTCGTTGATGGCGGAGGCCGTGAAATAGTTCTTGCACTCCCGCTCGGCCGCGCTCGCCGTGCCATTCGTGTTTGGCGTCATGGTGTGCCAGTAGGTGTTGTACGTTCGGTCGGTGCCACCCCGCGCGAACTCGAAGCCGAGGCCGGCGTAGGCGTTGTTCAACACCCAGATCTGGGAATCGATCTGGGAGTCCGTGACGCCTCCTCCTCCGTTGTTGTCCATGATGACGTGGAAGTTGACGGTGATGACCGCCGGCAAGGCGGTCGAGTACTTGGAGAGGTCCCGCAGCGCGAGACGGCTCCGGAAATCCCGCTCGACGGCTTCGACCTCCTGCGGGGACAGGACAGGGGTGGCGCACAGCCGCTGCCTCGAAGGAATTCCCCCCTCGCGTTCTCCTCTCCCGTTCCAGGCGTCGAGCTGGGCGTGGGCCGGGACGCCCATGAACAGGGCCACCAGCGCTCCGGCGAGAGCTCGCGCCGGCAGAGATCTGAAAATCATGTCTCCTCCTTGTCGTCCAAAGCCGTCAATAGCGTTTGAGGCTTCTGAAAAGTCCGGTGCCTCCCGGGACCGGAGTGGGACATCTCCCGCCCGGGCGAACGGTCCCCCGGGTTGGCACCCTCCCCCGAAGTCTGGTAAACCTTGCCCGACGCAAGCCGGCCACCTTCGCGGAGGGATCGCGGCCCGGCTCCATGCTCCGAAGCTCCGCCGTCCACGTGGCAGGCGATCTGCAAAGCGCGCCGGGAGGGATCTGGACGATGACGAAAGACGAAACAGGCAGGCAGCGGGTCATCATCGAGGGGGTCGAGCCGGAGGTCGACTGCGGGCGGTTCCCCATCAAGCGGACAGTGGGGGAGAGGGTGCGGGTGGAGGCGGACGCGTTTACGGACGGCCACGACGCGATCACCGTGCGCCTGCTGTGGCGGCCGGAATCCCAGGAAAAGTGGCGCGAGGCCGCCATGGAGCCGCTCGGCAACGACCGGTGGCGTGCGGAATTCACCCCGGCGGAGCAGGGACGTTGGCTCTATACGGTCACCGCCTGGGTGGACCGGTTCAAGACGTGGCGGCGGGACTTGAAGAAGCGGGTGGACGCGGGGCAGGACGTGGCGATCGACCTTCTCGTGGGGGCCGGGCTGGTGCGCGAGGCGAGCGAGCGGGCGGCGAAGGCGGACGCCCGGGTGCTCGCCGCGCTCGCTGAAGACCTGGAGAAGAAGACGGACCCGTCGGACCGGTTGGCACTCGCGCTGGACGAGGAGCTCGCCCTGCTCATGGACCGCCAAGCGGACCGCGGGTCCGCCACGGTCTACTCCAAAGAGCTCGCCGTGGTCGTGGACCGCGAGCGGGCTCGGTTTTCCACCTGGTACGAGATGTTCCCCCGCTCCACAGGCTCCGAAGGCAGGCACGGCACGTTCCGCGACGCCGAGGCCCGCCTGCCCTACATCGCGGGCATGGGTTTCGACGTGCTCTACCTGCCGCCCATCCACCCGATCGGCACGACGTTCCGCAAGGGGAAGAACAACGCGGTCACGGCCGGGCCCGGCGACGTGGGGAGCCCGTGGGCGATCGGCGCGGAGGAGGGGGGGCACAAGGCGATCCTCCCGGAGCTGGGGACCGAGGAGGACTTCCGCCGGTTCGTGCAGAAGGCCAGGGAGCACGGCTTAGAGATCGCGTTGGACGTCGCCTTCCAGACCTCGCCCGATCACCCGTACGTCAAGGAGCACCCGGAGTGGTTCCGCAAGCGGCCGGACGGCACGATCCAGTACGCCGAAAACCCGCCGAAGAAGTACCAGGACATCTACCCCTTCGACTTCGAGACCGGGGAGTGGCGCGCGCTCTGGGAGGAATTGAAGAGCGTGTTCGACCATTGGATCGGCTTCGGGGTGAAGATCTTCCGGGTGGACAACCCGCACACCAAGCCGTTCCCGTTCTGGGAGTGGGCGATCACGGAGATCAAGAGGGAGCATCCGGACGTGCTCTTCCTCTCGGAAGCCTTCACGCGGCCGAAGATCATGTACCGGCTCGCGAAGCTCGGCTTCACCCAGTCCTACAACTACTTCCCCTGGAGGAACCGCCGCTGGGAGCTCGTCGAGTACTTCACCGAGCTGACGCAGACCCCGGTCCGCGAGTTCTTCCGGCCGAACCTCTGGCCGAACACGCCGGACATCCTGACCGAGCCGCTCCAGATCGGGGGCCGGCCCGCGTTCGTGCAGAGGCTGATGCTCGCGGCGACGCTCGGGGCGAGCTACGGGATCTACGGCCCGGCCTATGAGCTGATGGAGCACCTTCCCCGGGAGCGGGGGAGCGAGGAGTACCTGGACTCGGAGAAGTACCAGCTCCGCGACTGGGATCTGGACCGCCCCGACAGCCTGCGGGAGCTCCTCGCGCTCGTCAACCGCATCCGCCGGGAGAACCCCGCGCTCCAGAGCGACCGGAGCCTGCGCTTCCACACGGCGGACAACGAGCAGATCCTCTGCTACAGCAAGATGGCGGGGGACAACGTGATCGTGGTGGCCGTGAACCTGGACCCCAGCTACGCGCAGGCGGCCTGGGTGGAGCTGGACCTCCCCGCGCTGGGGCTCGAAGGGGACCAGCCGTTCCAGGTGCACGACCTCCTGACCGGCGCGCGCTACCTCTGGCACGGATCGCGCAATTTCGTCCGGCTGGACCCCCACCAGGTGCCCGCGCACATCTTCCGCGTGCGGCGGCGGGTGAGGTCAGAACGGGATTTCGACTATTTTCTCTAGGAGACGAGCCACGTGGGATTGCTGACCGACGAGACGAAGGCCGCGGTGGAGGAGAGGGCGGAGGAACGGCCGCGCGATCCTCTCTGGTACAAGGACGCGATCATCTACGAGATCCACGTGCGCGCCTTCTTCGATTCGGACGGCGACGGGCGGGGCGAGTTCCAGGGGCTGACCGCGAAGCTCGACTACCTGCGCGATCTGGGTGTGACGGCGATCTGGATCCTCCCTTTCTACCCCTCGCCCTGGCGCGACGACGGCTACGACATCTCGGACTACACGACCGTCCACCCGGCCTACGGCACGCTCGAGGATTTCAAGACTTTTCTGGACGAGGCCCACAAGCGGGGCTTGAAGGTGATCACCGAGCTGGTGATCAACCACACGTCGGACCAGCACCCATGGTTCCAGCGCGCGCGCCTCGCCCCTCCGGGAAGCCCGGAGCGGGACTTCTACGTGTGGAGCGACACGGACCAGAAGTACGCGGGCACGCGGATCATCTTTACCGACACCGAGACGTCCAACTGGACCAAGGACCCGGTGGCGAACGCCTACTACTGGCACCGGTTCTTCTCGCACCAGCCGGATTTGAACTTCGACAATCCGCTCGTGCAGGAAGAGGTGTTCAAGGCGCTCGACTTCTGGATGGAGATGGGGGTCGACGGCCTGCGGCTCGACGCGATCCCCTATCTTTTCGAGCGGGAGGGGACGAACAACGAGAACCTCCCCGAGACCCACGAGTTCCTCCAGAAGCTCCGCGCCCACACGGACGCGAAGTTCCAGGGCCGCATGCTGCTCGCCGAGGCGAACCAGTGGCCGGAGGATTCGATCGCCTACTTCGGCGATCCCGACGCGGACCGCGGCGAGTGCCACATGGCGTTCCACTTCCCCGTGATGCCGCGCCTGTACATGGCGTTGCGCATGGAGGACCGCTTTCCCATCGTCGACATCCTCCAGCAGACGCCGCCCATCCCCGAATCGGCGCAGTGGGCGATCTTCCTCCGCAATCACGACGAGCTGACGCTCGAGATGGTGACGGACGAGGACCGCGACTACATGTACCGGGTCTACGCGGCGGACAAGGACCAGCGGATCAACGTGGGGATCAGGCGGCGGTTGGCGCCGCTCCTCGGCAACGACCGGCGGCGGATCGAGCTCATGAACGCCCTCCTCTTTTCGCTCCCGGGCACACCCGTCCTCTACTACGGGGACGAGATCGGGATGGGGGACAACTTCTACCTGGGCGACAGAAACGGCGTGCGCACCCCCATGCAGTGGAGCCCGGACCGGAACGCCGGCTTCTCGCGGGCCAACCCGCAGCGGCTGTTCCTGCCGGTGATCGTGGACCCCGAGTACCACTACGAGGCGATCAACGTGGAGGCGCAGCAGGGGAACCCGCACTCGCTCCTCTGGTGGATGCGGCGGGTGATCTCGCTGCGCAAGCGCCACCCGGCCTTCAGCCGGGGGACGATCGAGTTCCTGGCACCCGAGAACCATCGCGTGCTCGCCTTCCTGCGCCGTTTCGACGGGGAGACGATCCTCGTCGTCGCGAACCTCTCGCGCTTCGTGCAGCACGTGGAGCTCGACCTTTCGGCGTGCAAGGGGACGACGCCGGTCGAGCTCTTCGGCCGCTCGGCGTTCCCGAAGGTGGGGAAGTCGACGTACCCGCTGACGCTCGGTTCCCATAACTTCTTCTGGTTTTCGCTGATGACCGATCCGTCCCACTTCGGGCGGCAGCGGCAGGCCGCGCCGAGCCGGGCGGCGGAGGACGCGCCCGCGGTCCCCAGGCTCACGATCTCGGGCTCCTGGCGGAGCGTCCTCGAAGGCGAGAGCCGCCGGGGCTTCGGGGCCGCGCTTCAGGACGTGCTGCCGTCGCGGCGCTGGTTCGGCGGCAAGGCAAAGACGGTGCGCGCCATCGACGTCCGCGAGGTCATCCCCCTGGGCGACGGCGCCGTCCTGACGCTGCTCGCCGTGGATTACTCGGACGCCGAGGCCGAGGAGTACGCGCTCCCCCTGGCCTTCGTCCCCGAAGGCTCCGGCCGCCAGCCGGAGCGCCCGGCCGTAGTGGCGAGGCTCCAGTCCGACACTCCCGAGGGCACGGGTCTCCTCTACGATCCCATGGGCGAGCGCGGCTTCTCGCGCGAGCTTCTGGAGACGATCGCCTCCGGCGGCCGGTTCCGGGGCGAGCGCGCCGACCTCGTGGGGACTCCCGCCTCGATTTTCCCCGAGCTGCGGGGCCAGGGGGACCTCGAAGCCTCGGCGCTCCGGGCGGAGCAGAGCAACACGTCGATCCGCTTCGGCGATTGCCTGGTGCTCAAGCTTTTCCGGAAGCTGGAGCCGGGGATCAACCCCGACCTGGAGATCGGCCAGTTCCTGACCGAGAAGACGACCTTCCGCCACTTCCCGCGCGTGGCCGGGAGCCTCACGGTCCGCCGGAAGGCCGAGGAGCCGCTGACGCTCGGTATCCTCCAGGAATGGGTCGCCAACGAGGGGGACGCCTGGAGCTACACGCTCGATTCGCTCGGCCGCTACTTCGACCGGGCGCTCACCTCGTGGGGGCAGCGCGGCCCGGCGCCGGTGCTCGAGGGCTCGCTCCTGGACCTCGCGGAGCGCGGGCCGTCCCAGGAGGACCTGGAGGCGATCGGCACCTATCTCCCGCGGGTGGAGCTCCTGGGCGAGCGCACGGCCGAGCTGCACATCGCGCTCGCCTCGGGCACGGGCAAGGACTTCGGACCCGAGCCCTTCTCGGAGCTCTACCAGCGGTCGCTCTACGACTCGATGCGCACGCTCGCCAAGAAGAATTTCCGGCTGCTCGGGAGAGGGCTGGACGGCCTGCCGGAAGGGGCGCGGCAGGCGGCGCGGCAGGTGCTCTCGCTGGAGGACCGGGCGGTCGAGCGGTTCAGGACGCTGGTCGGCCCCAAGCTCTCCGCCCAGCGCATCCGCACTCACGGCGACTACCATCTGGGGCAGGTGCTCTACACGGGCAAGGACTTCGTGATCCTCGATTTCGAGGGGGAGCCGTCGCGGTCCCTCTCGGAAAGGCGCATCAAGCGCTCCCCCTTTCGGGACGTTGCCGGTATGCTCCGTTCGTTCCAGTACGCCGCCTATGCGAAGCTGTTCGAGGAGGTGGCGGCCGGGGTGGCCTCTCCGGAGTCGCTCCCCGCGCTCGAGAGCTGGGCTCTCTACTGGGAGCGCTGGGTCTCCGCGGCGTACCTCCGGGCCTATCTCGCCCGGGCCCAGGGCGCGTCCTTCGTGCCCCAAAGCCGCGAGGAGCTGGCGCTGATGCTGGATGTCTACGTGCTGGAGAAGGCGATCTACGAGCTCGGCTACGAGCTCAACAACCGGCCCGACTGGGTGCGCATCCCCCTCCAGGGGATCCGGCAGATTCTCGGGGGCTGATCCGTCCGAGTGGAGCGAGACTGACTTGTCGAACGAATTGGAAGACCTGACCACGCTGGCCCGCCTCTACGAGGTCCAGACCTCCTATCAGGACTCCTCGGGCAACCGGGTCCAGGCGAGCCCGGAATCGCTTCTGGGCATACTCCGGGCGCTCGACGCGCCGCTCGACGGCATGGCCGACGTGCCCGAGGCCCTGGCCGACCGGCGCGAAGAGCTGGCGGAGCGCCCGATCGAGCCGGTGATCGTGGCCTGGGACGGCCGCGTGCCGGAGATCGAAGTGCGGTTGAACGGGGGCGGCTCGGCCGCCTGCCACCTCGACCTCGAAGGGGGAGAGCGGCGCGGCTGGGCCGTGAACCTCTCGCCCGGCCGCCCGCTCACCCTGCCCGAGTCCACGCTCCCGCCCGGCTACCACATGCTGACGATCGAGTCCGGCGGACGCACGGCGGAGTCGATGGTGATCTCGGCGCCCACCCGGGCCTACACCGGCAACGGCCGGCCTCTCTGGGGCGTGTTCCTCCCGCTCTACGCCCTCTACACCCAGCGGAGCTGGGGAGCGGGCGACCTCTCGGACCTCGAAACCCTGGCCGAGTGGACCTCGGGGCTGGGCGGCGGCGTGGTGGCGACGCTCCCCCTCCTCGCGTCGTTTCTGGACGAGCCGTGCGAGCCCTCCCCCTACGCACCGGCGTCGCGCCTGTTCTGGAACGAGCTCTACCTCGACCCGCGGCGCCTGCCGGAGATGGAGGAGTCCACCGCGGCCCGGCGGCTCCTCGAGTCGTCCGACTTCCACCGCGAGATCGAGGCGCTGCGCGCCATGCCCCGGGTGGACTACCCCCGGCTCCTGAGCCTGAAGCGCCGGGTGCTCGAAGAGCTCGCCCACCGCTTCTACCAGAAGACCGGAGGCCGGGACGACGAGTTCGAGAGCTTCCTGTCCGACAAGCCCCACCTCTCCGCCTACGCCGCCTTCCGCGCCGTGGGCGACCGCCGGGGAGAGTCCTGGCAGTACTGGCCCGAGCGGCTGCGCGATGGAACCCTCGCCCCTGCCGACTACGACGAGGAAGACTACCGCTACCACCTCTGGGTCCAGTGGGCCGCCGAGCGGCAGATGGCCGCCCTGGCGAAAGAGGCGCGGCGGCGCGGACCGGGGCTCTATCTCGATCTTCCGCTGGGGGTCCACGGCAGCGGGTTCGACGTCTGGCGCGAGCGCGAGCTCTTCGCCGTCTTAGCCTCGGCGGGCGCCCCGCCGGACGCCTTCTTCACCAAGGGGCAGAACTGGGGCTTCCCCCCCTTGAAGCCCGACCAGCTCCGGGAGAGCGGCTACGCGCATCTCATCGAGTGCCTGCGCCACCACCTGGAATACGCGGGGGTGCTGCGCGTCGACCACGTAATGCAGTTCCAGCGGCTCTTCTGGATCCCGCGCGGGATGGACGCCGAGAGCGGTGCCTACGTGAGCTATCCCATGGAAGAGCTGTTCGCGGTGCTCTCGCTCGAAAGCCACCGTCACCAGTCGATCATCGTGGGCGAAAACCTGGGCACCGTCGCTCCCGAGATCGGCGAGGCCATGGAGCGCCACGAGATCCAGGGCATGTACGTGGTGCAGTACGAGCTGCAACCCGGGAGCGAAAGGCTCCGCGAGCCCCCGGCCAAGTCGGTCGCGAGCCTGAACACCCACGACATGCCCACTTTCCAGTCCTTCTGGCAGGGTAAGGATGTGGACGATCTCCTGACCCTGGGCTTCTTCACCCCCGAGCAGGCGCGCGAGGAAAAAGAGCGGCGCGGGGCTTTGCGGTGGAAGCTCGAACAGGAGCTGTCGCCCGAGGAGAAGAACCGCGGCACCGCGACCGAGGACGCCGTCCTGCTCCGGCGCCTGGAGCACCTGGCCGAAAGCCCCGCGCGCATGGTGCTCGTGAACCTGGAAGACCTCTGGCACGAGACCGAGCCGCAGAACGTGCCCGGCACCCACGCCGAGCGCCCGAACTGGCAGCGCAAGGCCCGGTATTCGTTCGAGGATTTCTCCAAGCGCCCGGACGTCGTGGAGCCGCTCAAAAAGATCGACGAATTGAGGCGGGGGAAGGGTTGAAATCCTTCATTTCAGGGATGCGGGGGGATGCGATGACAAGTCCGATCACCGAGCAGGACCTCTACCTCTTCAACGAAGGGACCCACTACCGGCTCTACGAAAAGCTCGGGGCCCACGCCGGCACGAACGACGGGGAGGAGGGGATCTGGTTCGCCGTCTGGGCGCCGGACGCCGAATCGGTCGCGGTGATCGGCGACTGGAACGGCTGGGACAAGCGGGCGAATCCGATGTCCGTCCGCGGCACCTCGGGGGTCTGGGAGACGTTCGTCCCGGGCGCGACGCCGGGGATGCGGTACAAGTTCCACGTGATCTCCCGCTACCGCGGCTACCGGGCGGACAAGGCCGATCCCTTCGCCTTCTCGGCCGAGGTCGCGCCGCTGCGGGGATCGGTCGTGTGGGACCTCGAATACGACTGGTGGGACGCCGACTGGCTCCTCGGGCGGGCGGACCGCCAGGCGCTCGGCGCGCCCCAGTCCATCTACGAGGTCCACTTCGGCTCCTGGCGCCGGGTGCCGGAAGAGGGGAACCGCTCGCTCACCTACCGCGAGGCCGCCCCGCTCCTCGCCGAGCACTGCAGGAAAATGGGCTTCACCCACGTGGAGCTCATGCCCATCATGGAGCATCCGTTCTACGGCTCGTGGGGGTACCAGTCGCTCGGCTACTTCGCGCCCACGAGCCGGTACGGCACGCCCCAGGATCTGATGTACCTGATCGATCACCTTCACCAGGAGGGGATCGGGGTGATCCTCGACTGGGTGCCGTCGCACTTCCCGGGCGACGACCACGGCCTCGCCTTCTTCGACGGCACCCACCTCTACGAGCACGCGGACCCCCGGAAGGGCTACCACCCCGACTGGTCGAGCTACATCTTCAACTACGGGAGAAACGAGGTCCGGAGCTTCCTCGTGAGCAGCGCCGTCTTCTGGCTGGAGAAGTACCACGCGGACGCCCTGCGGGTGGACGCCGTGGCCTCCATGCTCTACCTCGACTATTCGAGGAAGGCCGGCGAGTGGATCCCCAACGAATACGGCGGCCGGGAGAACCTGGAAGCGATCCGCTTCCTGCGCGAGATGAACACCGAGATCTACGAGTCCGAGCCCGGCGCCCAGACCATGGCCGAGGAGTCGACCGCGTGGCCGCTCGTCTCCCGCCCCATCTACATCGGCGGCTTGGGGTTCGGCTACAAGTGGGACATGGGCTGGATGCACGACACCCTGGCCTATCTCGCCCACGATCCGATCCACCGCAAGTACCACCACAACCAGATCACCTTCCGGGCGATCTACGCGTTCAACGAGAACTTCGTCCTCCCGCTCTCGCACGACGAGGTGGTGCACGGCAAGGGCTCGCTCGTCAACAAGATGCCGGGCGACACCTGGCAGAAGCTCGCGAACCTGCGGCTCCTCTACGGCTCGATGTGGGCCCAGCCGGGCAAGAAGCTCCTCTTCATGGGCGGTGAGCTCGCCCAGTGGAAGGAGTGGAACCACGACGCGAGCCTCGACTGGCACCTCCTGGAAGACCCCGCCCACGCCGGCATCGCCCGCTGGCTCGAAGATTTGAACCGCCTCTACCGCGAAGAGCCCGCCCTCCACGAGCTCGACTGCAGCCCCGAAGGCTTCGAATGGATCGACGGCTCGGACGCCGAAAACTGCGTCCTCGTCTTCCTGAGGAAGGGCACGAAGCCCTCCCGCGCGATCATCGCCGCGTTCAACTTCACGCCGGTCATCCGCGACAACTACCGCTTCGGCGTGCCCGGCGGCGGCTCCTGGAAGGAGCTCCTGAACAGCGACGCTCCCCAATACGGCGGCAGCGGCCAGGGGAACCTCGGAGGCGTGGACGCCGTGCCCATCCCCATGCACGGCCGCACCCACTCGCTCACCGTGACGTTGCCTCCCCTGGGGGTGATCTTCTTCCAGCGGGAGGTGGTGGAGGAGGAGCCAGAGGTGCCCGAGGAAGAGGAGCAGGTGCCTGAAGGACGAACACGGACGAGCACGGACGAAAATACGGACGAATAACGGCGTCCGTGTTCGTCCTTTGGGTCCTTTATGTCCTTCAGGTCCTTCAACCCGGCAAGCTTCTTGTAAGGGAAATCCCTTCCCCTCTCGGGATCTTCCCGGAGGCCTGAAGCACTGTTTGGAGGTCGTCTTGCGGGATCCGGGTTGGGAGCCGAGCCTCGGCGCCATTTATCTCAAAAATCAGCGCTGCCGCTTCCGGGTCTGGGCCCCGAAGGCCCGGACCGTGGAGGTGGACGTGTGCGGGTCGCGCCGCGTCCCCCTGGAGCCCCGGGGCGACGGGTACTTCGAGGTGGAGCTGGACGGCGTCCCGCCGGGGACGACCTACTCCTACCGGCTGGACGGCGGAGATCGCCGGCCCGATCCGGCGTCGCGTTACCAGCCCGAGGGGGTCCATGGCCCCTCGGCGGTCGTGGATCACCGCTTCGACTGGACGGATGACGCGTGGGCCGGCCTCGCGCTTTCGGAGCACAGCCTCTCCGAGCTGCACGTGGGGACCTTCACGCCCGAGGGGACCTTCGACGCCGTGATCCCGCACCTCGACCGGCTGGTGGACTTAGGCGTCACCGCGGTCGAGCTGATGCCGGTCGCCCAGTTCCCGGGCTCGCGCAACTGGGGGTACGACGGGGCGCTGCCGTACGCCGTCCAGAACAGTTATGGGGGACCGGAAGGATTGAAGCGGCTGGTGGACGCCTGCCACGCGCGGGGGCTCGCGGTGGTGTTGGACGTCGTCTACAACCACCTGGGGCCGGAGGGGAACTACCTCTCCGAATTCGGCCCCTACTTCACCGGGCGGTACAAGACCCCGTGGGGGCTGGCCTTGAACTACGACGGTCCCTACAGCGACCCCGTCCGCCGCTACTTCCTCGAAAATGCCTTCGCCTGGATCGCCGACTATCACGTGGACGGCCTGCGGCTGGACGCGGTCCACGCGATCGCCGACAACTCGGAGCGGCCGTTCCTCCAGGAGCTGGGGACGGAGATCCGGAGCTTGGCCGACCGGCTCTTGCGCCGGGTGCACGTGTTCCCCGAGAGCGACAGGAACACCCTGTTCTACCTGCGCCGGCCGGAGCGCGGCGGCTGCGGCTTCGACGCGCAGTGGACGGACGACTTCCACCACTCGCTCCACACCCTCTTGACCGGAGAGCGCAGCGGCTACTACCAGGACTTCGGATCGCTCGACCAGATGGCGGCGGCGATGGCGGGCGGGTTCGTCTACACCGGCCAGTACTCCCCCTACCGGAGGCGGCGCCACGGCGTGCCGGCCGGCGAGATGAGCGGGGAGCGCCACGTCGTCTGCAGCCAGAACCACGACCAGACAGGCAACCGGATGAACGGCGAGCGACTCGCCTCGCTCACCGATTTCGAGAGCCTGAAGCTCGCGGCCGGCGCCGTGCTCCTCTCGCCCTTCCTCCCGCTCCTCTTCA
>DATHUD010000067.1:0-4198 GCA_035462575.1 Thermoanaerobaculia bacterium
GGTCGAGGCCACGGAGCCCTCCATCCCCGCAACATCATACTGAGGCAGAGTGGCTTCGAACTGGTGGACGCGATCTTCAACCGCGCTCGCCTGAGCGCACTTTCAGGGCCGGGGAAAGATTCCTGGTTGTGGGGACCCTGCGTCCCCGAGGGCTGGGATCTCGAGGACTGGGACCTGATCAGCCTGCTCCGGACCGCAGCGCTCCTCGCCCAGGATCCGTTGACCTGGAGAAAGCTCAGGCCCGCTGAGGAGGCGGCGGAGATGTGCCGGAAATGGGCGGAGGACTGCATCCGTTTCGCGCCTGCTGGGGCCGATTTCATCGCCTCGGTTCGCCAGGCAGTGGCACTGCTGCCGGTGATCGTCAAGGTCTCCGTGTTTCCGCTGGAAGAGAAACTGGCCAGCCTCGCTGCCCGACAGGGACCAGACCATATGCTGCGTCAGGGAGACGAGGACAACCTCCTCGATCTCGCGGCAAGATTTGGACTCGGCAAGGAGCAATTCGACCAGCATCTCAGCGTCTGGATGCTGCTCAACAAATACCAGAAGGAAAGTGATCTGCGGTTCCTTGCCGGAGAGCTCCTCAAAGCCGGGCTCCACGGCGAGAAACTGGTCTCCTCCCGGGCCTGCGCCGCTGCCGAGCGGACGTTCACGCACTATGGTGTGGATGCCAAGGAGGCTGCCGGCCTGGTCCAGCAGCTTCTCGCACAGGGTGCGTGGCTCGATGAACGGAGGGCGGGCGAGAAGTGCCGGCAGTTCCTGGCGACGGTTTCGGAACATCCGGACGAGGAGGGCATCGACGATCTGGCGACGGACCTTGCCGAGAAATTGAGGGCGTCGCCGGAGATCGCCCGCCGCCTTGTCGATCTGGAGCTCGAAAGGCGTCTTCTTGGGCTGGCGCATTGAGCGGAGCGAGAGTGCTATGGGATGGGGCCGCTGCTTGATCAGCCGTCTCGGGCTCCGGCAGCCCGTCCTCTGGCTTGCTGTCGGACTGGCAGGGCTGCCTGGCTCCGCCGGTGGCGCCGAGTTGTCGCTGATCATTCAGCGCGGTATCGAGCAGCGGCGGAACTACGACCGCGACGATGTCTGGATCCGGCAGTGGGTCCGGGCTCTACCCCCCGAGAATGCCGCGCATTTGCTGACCGTCCAAGGTCCCGAGGATTGGCTTGCCGAAGGGCAGCCACTCGGTCCCTCCAAGGTGGGGGCGCTCAACGCCGAGCACGCCGAGATTCTCCGCACGGCCATGGCCGAGTTGGATCTGCTCTCCAGGGACGAGCCGCTGCTCTCGGCCGGACGGGTCGTCGCGCTGCTCCGACCGATGGAGCTCGACGGCGCCACGGCTCCGGCTCGCCGCGGCCGCATCTGGTCGTTCTGGGAGCTCCTGGCCTACTCCCATCATGCCGATACGCTTTCGGCGGCGGTCGCGGCGGTACAGACTCTGGAGAAGGTCGGGATCGGCGCGCGCATCGTCCAGTATCCCGCCGCGGACGGCCGCTATTGCTTCGGCGTCCTGGTTCTGGTGCCGGCGGGGGAGGCTCGTGTGATTTCTTGGGCCTATCGGACGGGACGTGATTTCCTCCTTCCCGTCGCCCTCTCTGCCAAACCCGTGGCAGATCTCCGGTCGTACGATCTGCTCGCGTGGACCTGGCAGGAGGTTCTGGCCCCCGGCTGGGATCCCAAGGGAGCGAAGCAGGCTTTCCCCGAGCCTCCGGCCGTCGCCCCTTCACGACAGGATCGCGACACCCTGCCGGACCTCTGCCGCCAAGCGGAGGCTCTCAACCTGGAGTGCTTCTCCGGCGATCCGGGAGAGGGCAGGGAGCAGACGCTACTTGCGCTGTCAGCCCTCACCCTGGTCGCCCTCACCGGCTGGCTGGCCCATTTGCTTTATCAGCGCCGTCTGCGGCTGCTGCGGGTGTGGGAAGGGAGGAAATGGAGAGGGAGGAATCCGTTTTGAAGGTCCCGGGTCTTCGCCTGCTGTCTCTCGCCGCTGGTCTCGGGTTGCACCTGCTGAGCGGCTTGGCGGCTCGTGCCACGCCCGTTATCTACAGCGCCGAGATCTTCGACGACGGCAGATCTCACACCGACTTCGCCGACGCGCCGGATCCGGCCCTCATCAACCTTGCGTTCCCTTTCTGTCCTACGGACCGTCTTCCCTGTGATACGGGAAAGCTGGCCTGGGTCCAACTCCGGATCTCGATGGACGCCTACAGCATCCGGCGCAGCGACCCGCACGATTCCATCAGGCGCATTCTCGATCTCACCCGCCAGGATCTCGCGCCTCTTGCCCAGGCGCTGACAGATCATTTCGCGGCGAGCCAGACGACCTCCGACGTGAAGCGGGTCGCCTTCGTGCACGGTCTCGTCCAGTCGGTCAATTACCGGCAAGACCACGAGACCGGGTGGACCGAATATCCCAAGTTTGGCATCGAGTTTCTGGTGGACGAGCAGGGCGATTGCGACGACGCGGCCATTCTGAACACGCTGCTGCTAGACGCTCTCGGCTATCGGAGCTTTTTCGTCCATTGGCGAGGAGAGCCCAGCAATCATTTGAGCACGGCCATCGATCCGCAGCGCGGCGATTTGGCGAACGTGATGCCGCCACCGAGCTCTCTCTGGGTGGAGTCTCCGGGCCTGCCGCGCCTGCTCCACGTCGACGGCACCGGTACGCCGGGGGGCTGCGGCCAGGGCAGCATCGTTTGCGGCGGCCTGGGGTACAACGAGTGGCACCAGCGCGGGCTTACGATCGACCTGGTGATCCGGCCGGACAATCCAGCCCTGGAGTCCCGGCTCCCCCTGTCGGCCTGGAGCAACGGCGGCCTCGATCGTCCCAACCGCAAAATCGACAAAGATCGTAGAGACTCGGAGGAGGAGATCCGCAACGAGGTGTTCGACGCCGAGGCGCGGAACCAGCGGCTGCGCCAGCGGCTGGAAGGGTTGGGAGTCGAGAAGCAGAAAGCCGCAATCTACCTGCGCCGTCTCTACCCGGTGAGCCGCGAGGTGTATTACACCTTTCTCGTCGCCTGTCTCTTGCTGTTCGCGAGCCTCGGAGCCCGCGCCTGGTACCGGCGCCGCGTACTGCTCCAGCGGGCCGAAGCGGTTCGTGCGAAACGGGAAACAGGGCAGTTCTGAATGAGCCTGATGAAGTCGCTCCATCGTGACGCGGTACAATCCTGGAAGTGAGGTATTATGAAGCCATATCACTGGATTGTTGCTGTTTGCATCGGACTTCTCGTAGGGATCTTTGTGTTCAAGAGTACCATGCCGCAAGAACCGCCCGACGCTAAAGGGCAACACGACTCGAAATCTCCAGGTCCACCACCGAAACCTGTGGAGACCTTTCTAGCATCGGATTTAGTCAGGATTCCAGGCGGCTTCCTTTACAAGGGAGCCGAGAAGGCCAAGGTGAACGTCAAGTCCTTCTGGATCGACCGCACCGAGGTGACCAATGGACAATATGAGGCGTTCCTGACCGAATGCCCCTTGGGTTCGGGATGCGGTCCCCAAGGTCTGCCTGATTATTGGGAGGACCAGTCCTATCTGGAGGACAGGCGCTACCACCCCGTCGTCTTCGTCTCTTGGGAAGACGCCTCGGCCTTCTGCCGTTGGGAGGAGGGGCGGCTCCCTAGCGCTCAGGAATGGGAGAGAGCGGCGCGCGGTGGTGACAAGCGGATTTATCCTTCTGGCAACCAGATCGATCCAGCCAGCGTCAACATCCTCGGCAAAGACCGCCGCGACGAAAAAAGACACGCGCCCAGGCAAATCGCTACCTGGGGAGTGAACGATAAAGAGTACACCCACGACCGGAGCCCTTACGGAGTCCTCGCCATGGCGGGTAATGTCAGCGAGTGGACGGCGAGCGACAGCGACGAGGTTTCAGGCTGGCGGCTGGCGGCAGGCGGCTCCTTTGACTCGTATGACCCGAACACTGACGGCCGGGGCGACCACCGGCTTGCCATGGATCCGACTCGGGGTACCTCGAGCCTGGGTTTCCGCTGCGCGTTCTCCTTCGAACCAGCCATCAACAGTGATGCGCTGCGTGTCGCCGCCGAGCCTGACACCCCTCCGATGTTGATCAAAGACGAGAAGGGAAACTATGGGGGATTTGACTGGGAGATCGCCAAAGCCATCGCTAAGAGGATTGGTGTCGATAAAGTGGAGATCGTTGCCGGCAAGTACAGCGAGTTGCCTGGTCGACTGAGCT
>DATHUD010000068.1:0-2283 GCA_035462575.1 Thermoanaerobaculia bacterium
AAAGGGTGGATCGGGAGCGTTCTCAGCAGCCCGGCGCAAACGCCTGCTCACCCGGCCGAGCGATTTCCTGCGCCCACCAGCAGAAGACTGAGCGGGACCGCCAAATCCCGCACGAGGGCCGAACGGGGAGCGAGCTTGGACTTGCTTCCATTTCCGGATCACGATATGTTTTTCGTGTGATTCGATCCCAACGCGGCCCGAAAGGCGCTCCCCGGAGACGCAAAGGCGGAACCTCCGAGCACGACCGCGGCTACAAGCTTCTCTTCTCGCACCCCCGCCTCGTCGAGGAGCTCATCCGCGGCTTCCTCCCGGGCCCCTGGCTGGAAGGGCTCCACTTCTCCACCCTCCAGAAAGTCAGCGGCAGCGTCATCACCGACGACCTGCGCGAGCGCCACGACGACGTGATCTGGAAAATCCGTTGGAAGGATGGCGGGGAGCAGCGCTGGATCTACCTCCTCCTGGAGCTCCAGTCCACCCCAGACCGCTTCATGGCCGTGCGGATGCTCACCTACGAGGGCCTCCTCCTCCAGGAGCTGATCCGGGAAAAGAAGCTCGAGCCTGGAGACCTTCTCCCCCTCATCCTCCCGGTCGTCTTCTACCACGGCAAGCCGCCCTGGCATCCCTCTCTGGATCTCGCGAGGCTCTTCGCACCAGCCCCGGAGGAGATCAAACGCCACCTCCCGCAGCTCCGCTACCGACTGCTGGACGTGAACAGGCTCCCCCTGCACGAGCCCGCTCTCCGCGGCAACCTCGTGGCCGCTCTTCTCCGGCTGGAGATCGCCGAGGCTCGGGAAGCGGCCGCACGGGTCCGGGAGCTCGACCTCCTCATCCCCGCCGAAGAGAAGGAGCTCCGGAGGATCGTCGACATCTGGCTGGACCGCCTGTTACGCAGGTTCCCGTTTTCCGCTATAATTTCCAAAGGGAAGATCACCCTGGGGAGCGCGACCATGCTTGAGGAAACCGTCAGAGAGTGGGGGCAGAAGATGCGGCAGGAGGGGCGTCTGGAGGGACGTCGGGAGGGACGCCGGGAGGGGGAGGTTGAGGGGCTGCAGAAAGCGGTCTTGACGATGCTTCGCCAACGCTTCGGCCGGGTGCCCCAGACTGTCCGCGAACGCGTCCGGGAGATTTCCTCCACCGCCGAGCTCACCAAGCTGACCCGGCGGATTCTGACCGCCAACTCCCTTCAGGAGACCGGCATCCTCTGATCAGCCGAGATAAGGTGCGGATAAGGTAGTTTATGTGGAGTACCCAGTTATGTGGAGTTGGCGGGCGACGAGCACGTGAAATCTTGGGCGCGCGGGTCCGGCACTCCGCATAACAGTTCTCCGCGTGGATCGGTCACGCCCATCTCTCCACCACCCATGCCTACGCCGAAATCGGTCTGCTTAGTAAGCAGAGGGCGGTTGGACGGTCGCCGCAGCCGTAGCACTGCCGAGTTGCTTGGCTCGCCGCCATGTCCCCAAGCTCCCCGCGCGGCTGATTTTGGGGCTCTCGACACCCTGAAAAGGCGACATGAAGTTCATGAATCAAGCCGAAATTCGGCAACCTGAGCACACCTCTCCCGTCCGCCTCACCAGGAGACGCCGAGAAAGCAGTCTTCAGGTCGTGGTGTTGACTCTTCCCCTACCCGCTCACGAAAGGCAGCGCCGGAGGGAAGCACCCGGCCGGGAAAGGTGGGGCGGGGTCCCCGGCCTTCAGACGCTCCGCGGCGCTCCGGTAGGCGGCGAGGAACAGGGCGTATCCCTCCCAGAGGAGCTGGCGCATCGCCTTGGTGGCCGCGTGGACGAACGGGGCGGGCGACTTCTTGATCCGCTCGGGACGGTGGAGGGGGTCCTGAGCGAGAACCGCGGCGATGCCCAGGGGACGGATACCCGCCGCCTCCCTCCGAGACGCCGCCGCCTCGTCGATCGCCTGGACCAGGGAGGCGACCCGCCGACGCTGCTCTTCGACCGGGAGGCGACTCCAGCAGGGGAGAGGATCGAGAGTGACCGTCTCGACGGTCGCGTACTTGTATTTGTCGAAGGTCTCTCCCCGGCGGTCCGCGGCGGACTCCTGGGTGCGGTCGAACCAGTACCCCTGGAGCGGCTCGCCTTCGATCAGCGCCCGCGCGCAGTGGACGCCGGGCCAGTCGATCACGTGCTCGACGAGATCCTCCTTGACCCCGTTGCTGAGGAGGTACTCGAGACGCTCCACCTGGGCGGCCTCCTCGTCGCTGACCGGAATCGCCTGGTAACGCCGGGAGAAGATCTTGTCCGTCCACTTCGTCAGGCGGACGACCTCGCG
>DATHUD010000069.1:0-6409 GCA_035462575.1 Thermoanaerobaculia bacterium
TGCGCCTCCTCTACGTGGCGATGACGCGCGCCAAGGACCGCCTCGTCCTCGCCGGGACCTGGCCGGACAGCGCCGAGGCGAAGCCCCCCGAGCTCGCCCGCACCCACATGGAGCTCCTCCTCTCCCGGCCGGGCATCCCGAAAGACCTTGCGTTGCGCTGGGGAGACGCCCTCACCCAGGAGATCCCGTGGACCTTCGAGGACGGCCTGGGCGCCGTCTGGAAGTTCCCCGCCCTGCGCCCCGAAGACGAGCAGGGCCTCTCCGCCGAGCCCGAAGCGCCGTCGCTCCCCGCGCCCGAGGAGATCGCCTTCGTCTCCGCCGCCCTGGAGAAAGACCGCGAAGAGGCCGCCGTCCGGATGGCCCGCCCCTTCGGCGGCGCCGCCTCCGAGGAGGCGCACGCGCTTTTGCGCGAGCAGCAGGCCGAGCGCCTGGCGACCGGAGCCGCGGCTTTTACCCGGGAGAGCCGCACCACCCACGCCTCCGGAGACCGCGCCGCCGCGCTCGCCGCCGGAGGGGCCATCCACCGCGCGCTCGAAGAGTGGGACCTGGCCGCCGATCCCGCCTTGGAGACCGCGCGCCAGCGCGCCCTCCTCCCCGCCTACCTCGCGGCCCTCGTCGAAGGAGACGAGCTCAAGGTAGCCCTCCCCCTGGCCGGCAAGCTCCTGGACCTCTTCGCGGCCGGCCCTCTCGGGAACCGCCTGAGGGGCCTGAAGGACCACCTGATCGCCCGCGAGCTCCCCGTGCTTCTTCCCCCTGGAGCTGGCGCTCACTCCCCCGTCGGAGTCGTCACCGGAACCATCGACCTCCTCTACCGCGATCCCGGGACCGGGACGCTCGTGATCGCCGACTACAAGACGGACGAGGTCGAAGGGAGCGAGATCGAAAAGCGGGCGGCCGTCTACGCCCCCCAGGGCGCCCTCTACGCCCGGGCCATCCGGGAGGCGCTGGCCCTCGATCACGAGCCGCGCTTCGAGCTGTGGTTCCTGCGGGCGGGGCGGGTGGTGTGACGGTTGACTTCGGCGCCCTCTGGCGATACCCTCCATTCGATCTAATCCGTTGTTGACTACCAGGAGCCGCAGCATGTGTGCGGGGATCTCGACCTCTCACGGTCGCGTGAGGTCCGAGGGCGCTCCGTGTCGTAGCTGGAGCAGCGGAGGGGACCCCGATGAACCCATTCTGCCGGATAACCTGTTCAAGGCTGGCGGGTCCGAGGAGCCGGACCGCCGGTACGGGACTATACTGACATCGTGCTCCGAGTTCTGATTCTCGACGACGAGTCGATGGTGGTGGACATGTTGGCGGCATGCCTTCGCATGCCCGGCCTCCACCTGACGACCTGCCTGGAGATCGAGGCGGCCGAGGCGCTCCTGCGCTGCTTCCGCTTCGACGTGGTGGTCACCGACCTCTCCGTCTCGCGGCTGGGCGGCCTGGACGGCATGCGCCTCGTCCGCTTCGTCACCGCCAACTTCCCCGACACCGCGGTCTACGTCCTTTCAGGGTATGTGGACCAGAGGGTCCGCGACCTCTGCGCCGTGCTCGGCGTCACCGCGGTGCTCGAGAAGTCCGAGGGGCTGTCGCGGCTGCGCAACCTCCTCGTCGAGCGCCGCGCCACCCTGGCGAGACCGGGGGACCTCGACGGCGAGGGGCATGTCGAGCAGGTCGAGCGGCTGGAAGACTTCCTCGCGGCCAACACCATCCGCTCGGTCCTGCAGCCCGTGGTGAAGCTCCGGGACGGCGGCGCCCAGTTCGAGGTCTTCGGCGTCGAGAGCCTGGCCCGCGGCCCCGCGGACTCCCTCCTGGGCAGCCCGGCCGTCTTCCTCGCGTACGCGGCCCACAAGGAGCTCCTCTTCGAAGCGGACATGATCTGCATCCGGACGGCCCTGGCCGAGGTGCGCCAGCTCGGCACGCCGGTCACGACGTTCCTGAACGTCCAGCCGCGCTCGCTGACCAACCCCGACTTCACCGCGAGGCTCTGCGACGAGGTCCGCTCCTCCGGCATCCACGAAGAGACGATCGTTCTGGAGCTCACCGAGCAGCAGACGATCGTGAACCCGACGGCTTTCGCGGCGACGCTCCTGCGCCTCCGGGAGCGGGGCTTCAAGATCGCTCTCGACGACTTCGGCGAAGGCTCCTCGAACCTCAATCTGTTCCAGGACCTCCGCCCCGAGTTTCTGAAGATCTCCGGAACCTTCTGCCGCGGCCTCGCGCACGACCCCTTCAAGCAGATCATCGTGCAGAGCACCGCCGAGATGGCCACCCGCGTGGGCACCCGGACCGTGATGGAAGCCGTGGAGACGGCCGAGGACGCGAAGATGTTGAGCCTCCTCGGCATCGATTATGCGCAGGGTTATTTTTTCCAGCGCCCCCTGCCCAGCCGCGAGCTCACCCGCTTTCTCCACGCCAGCCTCGCCGCTCCAAACGGCCTGAGCGTTCTAGAGCCGCTCGGAACCGTGCAGACCTTCCCCTGATCCCACCCCAAACACCCTTGCTGTTGCCGTGCTGTTGCAGGTGGTATTTATTGCTCGATGGGTATGATTCGATTTTCTAATTCATATTGTCAATGATTATCACCCGAGTATCTCTTCTTCTTCCGAGTCCCAAAACGTCTTGTCCCGGTTTGCTCGCATGAGTACACTCTTCAACCGACACGCGCGTGTCTTCTTCTGTCGTTTCTTATTTTTGTTTGGGGGGAGCTCAAAATGGCCATGTACCTCACCTGACCGGTCACCGCTGTACCCACAGCAGTCCAACCTAACCGTAGTTTATCTTTTGACTTGAACTGAGGGAGGCACCGCCTCCCACCGGGAGACTTACGCCAATGCATATTTCTGATTTCCATACGAAGTTTGTTTCTGGGAACGAACAGAACGTCCTGCTGGGTGCGCTTCAGAAGCTCGCCCGCCTGGAGAGCCCGAGCCTTCTGACGGGCGAGGAGAATGACCCGATGAACGACTGGGTCCTCTGGTCCGACGGCACGCCGGGCGTGGCTAACGCCTGATGGCGTTCCGCGGGCCCGGAGCGATCCACGCTCCGGGCCCCGGTTTCCGGAAATCTTGGGGGAGCGATGAGATTCGAAAGAATGAAGTCAAAGATCCGGGCGCTCCGCGAGGTTGCGGCCTGGCCGGAGATGTCGGATCTGGCCGAGCGGGCGATTCACCGGGACTGGATTTCCGTGTGGGATTATCCGTTTGCCGCTTGTCAGGCGTGCGGAGGGACCGAAGAGCAGGCCTTGCCGGGATCGGCAGCGGTGTTCTGCTCCGTGGTCAGCATCCACCTGGTCGACGACATGCTCGACAACGACCCGCGCGGCGACTACCACCGCCTGGGCGTGGGCCCCACCGCGAACCTTGCCCTTGCGTTCCAGGCTGCGGGCCATCGGCTGCTGGACGAGCCCTCCATCGATCCGCACCTCCGCGCCAAGCTCCAGGTTATTTTCGCGGGGATGTCGCTCGGGACGGCGTACGGCCAGAACCTCGATGCCAAAGAGCTCCGGACCGAGCAGGAGTACTGGCGGACGGTGGAGTCGAAAACGCCGCCCCTGTTCGCGGCGGCCCTGGAAATGGGAGCGTTGCTGGGAGGCGCTTCGAGCCAGGTTGCCAGGCAGCTCGCGCACTTCGGACACGTGCTCGGCCTTTTCGTCCAGGTCAGCGACGACCTCTCCGACGCACTCCAGGTTCCGGCCCGGGCCGACTGGCAGAAAGCCTCGAACAATCTTCCCCTTCTCTATGCAATGACGGCGGAGCACGCGGAGCGCGCGGAGTTTCAGCAATTGGTCTCCCGCGTGGACGATCCGGAGGCTCTGGCGCTGGCGCAGAAGATCCTGCTGCGCTGCGGGGCCGTCAGCTACTGTGTGTTCAAGCTGCTTGAATTTGCGCGAGAGGCGCGGTCCTCGCTCGCGCGCATCCCGCTCGAGAATCCCGAGCCCGTCTCGAGGCTCCTCGATCTTCACATGAAGCCGCTCCACAAGCTCTTCGAATCGGTCGGCATCGAAGAGCCCATGGAGCTCGCCCTTAATGTGGTCTGAAAGGGAACCGGACTAGCATGCCAAAGTGGCAGGATTCTTGATAGCGGTATACTAGCTCTATGCCCAGACCTACCGGGTCTGGAGCAGAAAGGGTGGTGCTCGCCATGCTCGCGCTCCTTTGGCGTGTGCTGGGCAACCCTAGAAGTTCCCATTTGCGGCTCGGAACGGCCCAGGCTTCAACGATTCTGGCGGCCGGCCGCACCTGGGGAGTACGCGAGGTCCTCTCGGCGTCCGGAGAGTTCTCGCGCGCACCTCCAAGCCTTTCCCAACCTGCGTATCCTGCCGGTTCCCAAAAACCAAACCAGGGTCGATACCCTGTTTCCGCGGGAGGGAGATAACATGTTGATCCACGAATTTCACTCGAAGCTTGCCATCCACCACGATCAGAGCACGTTGTTCAAGGCGTTGAGCCGTTTGCGGTCGCTTTCCGGAGTCAAGGCTTTTGCCGCCGCGGAAGGAGGCTGGATCGTCTGGACCGACGCCACAGACCCGGTGGACGACGGCAGCTCGTTGCGCATCGCGACGGCGATGGCTTGACTCGCATCGCCGGAGCTCCCCAAGGCACGCCACCTCCCGCGGACTCCGGGCCCTCTTCGCCGGCGTCCGCGGGCCTCCGGGCCCCCTGCCCGGTCTCCGGCCGGTTGAAGTCGAGGCCGGCAACCTGCTATAACACCCTCTCAGATCTCACGGTATCGAGGAACGGTGAGGCTGCAGTCCGGCCAGAGCCTTCGTAAGGTCGATCGAGAATGAAAGCTCGCCCTTTCCTCTCTTTTCGGACAGCCGACCTCTTCTGGGTCTCGGTTTGCCTGCTCGTCCTCTTTCCTTGCCTGTATTACCCCTATTCTTCCTCCTCCTTGAACCCCGGGTTCGCTCTCAGCGCGGCCGACTGGAAGGTCATCTCCGCAGAGCCCTGTCCGGAAAGCCCGGGCGGATGTCTGCAACTCGAAGACCGAGTGCTGTCGATGGGAGGCCTCGATCTCGCGGCGTACAACCGCGACCGGACGATCGGGCTGTTCGATAGGGCCGACTCCAACGGGGTGGTGCACGTCCGGTTGATCCGGGACGGCCGGGAGATCGGGATCGACCTGCGCCTGCACAGACAGCCGGCAAAGCTCAACCATCTTCTCCTGATCACTCTCTTCCCGCTCATCTTCTGGTTGATGGGGACGATCGCGGTCATCCTCCTGCGTCCCCGCGACGGGCGCTGGCTCGTCCTCGTCCTCTTCAGCTACGTCACCGCCCTCTGGATCGCCTCCGGCTGGGCCTCCTCCACTCGGGCCGGGGGGGCGGGCGTCGTGTTCCATGTCTTCATCTGGCTCTTCCTGCCGCTGTCGGTCCACCTCCATGCGATCCTCCCCACCTCCCGGACGGTCCGCTCGCGGGCGAGGACCCCTCTCCTCTCCGCCCTCTACGGGCTGTCGTTCGTCCTCATCGGCCTCGACTACTTCAACCTGCTCGAGAAGGTTCCCTTCAGCTTCGTCTGGTCCACCCTGGCGGGCCTCCTCCTGTCGATGGGGCTCCTCCTGTTCCGCCTCCTCTTCAGGGTCGACCCGGCGGTCAAGATCGCCGCCCGCATCATGCTCTTCGGCGTGATCCTGGGATTGGGGCCCTTTTTCCTGTTCAACGGCCTGATGCCGTTGCTTTTCCACCTGGCTCCGTTCCCGGTCCGCGAGTTCCGCTCGCTGTATCCCTGGATGATGGCAATCTCTCTCGTCTCGATGCCCATCCTGCCGATGAGCTATACCTACGCCATCTACAAGCATCACCTGGGAGCCCTGGAGTTCCGGGCGAACCGGCTGCTCGGCGTCTACAGCTTCTCGGCCCTTCACATCACCGCGTACGTGATCGCCCTGTTCGCCGTCAGCCGGCACTGGAAACCCGTCAACGAGAGCTACCTCGCCGCCATCCTCTTCCTCTCCCTGGCCTTCATCGCGAGCACTTCGTTCCTCCGCAACCGCTTCCAGACGATCGTGGACCGCTACGTGTTCGGCATCAAGCACACGCCGGAGAAGGTCATCGCCATCGTCTCGGACCGCATCCCCACGGCCTTCGACCGGGAGGTGCTGGCGCGGGTGATCTCCGAGGACATCCTGCCGACGCTGATGATCCGCCAGTCGGCCCTCTATCTTTTCGAGGAAGAGGGCCAGGAGACGCTCTTCGAGCAGGGGGTGCCGGCCCAGGAGACGGAGCCCACGCTCGACGAGCTCCGGGCGATGCTCGCCAGGAAAGGGCGCTTCCTGAGCTCCGAGGAACAGATCACAGGGCGGTTCTCCTGGGTCCGGCTGGTGATCCCCCTGATCCTCCAGGGGAGGACGATCGGCATCTGGCTCATCGGCCGCAGGGACCCGGACGACTACTACCCCGCGGCCGACATCAACCTGATCT
>DATHUD010000070.1:0-38788 GCA_035462575.1 Thermoanaerobaculia bacterium
CCATGGGGAGAAGATTCGAGCTCCGGCATTCCATGGTTTAGGACTTGTCTTTTTTGAGACGCAGGAACTAGCTCGGGTCTACCACCGCATGCTGTCTGCAGCACCACGGGCTGTGGCTCTTGCTAGAGCGGTAGGCGCCGGCGTCCTGGCGAACGAACAGTTTAACGTTAATGGTGTATTTATCTTTACAGAAGAATTGCGCCTGGGGAGCGCCAAGTTGATCGGATCGCTTCAGGAGAAGCGCCTCCTTAAACATCCAGCCATGCCCCAGGAACTTGTTGAGGAGAGACTGAGAAAGCTATACGAACGCACCAGAGAGCACTCGATCCCGTGGGAAACTTACTGGAAGGAACTGGAGATGGAGATTGAGCGGTCCGCGGCGCCTACATTTTTGCTAAAAATTTGGTCCGAGGATCACGTGTTGTTTCTTTACTTCAACCGCTTCGCGGGTTTCTTTGCTGTAATGTCCAGTGCGGGGCGCTGGCTCGGTCACAAAACAAAGAAGAATCTAAAAGGTGTCTCGCTTGGGCCAGTGAGCTCCGCTATCATAACAACTTTTAGAGGTCTTGACCCGTCAGCCGTAAGTGCTGTCGTCTTTGAAAGCTGCGAGCACCTGAGGATGGTAAAGGAGCAAGATGTAAATATAACAAGGGCTAATTTCACGACCGTGATCGACTCTGAGGGTACGTACTATGGGTTGTATTCATTTGATGGAATTGTAAGGAATAAGGGCGTCGACCAACTCTACTTGCATATCGGCGCTCCCGGTCAGCCATTGAGCATGGGAGAACTTGCGCTCAGCTGCTATGATGAGGTGCGCAATATAAATCTGCCTACGGAGCTTGTGGAGCTAGGCCAAAACTGCTGGTTCTGCCGAGCGAACCTAGGTTCTCACCGAGGAGAAGGCGAGGAAATTAGGCTTCGCCTGAGTTTTCGGCGTCAAAATTGCGTAAACCTTCTGCACGGTTTCGAATTGTTCCGCCTCGAGCCAGTACTTTCGATCGGATCACGAGTAAGCAGCCGACTCTCTTTGCCAGGACGTGTATTCGCACTTGATGCGTTTAAAGTAATAAACGGAAGAGTCCAAATGGTCACTCCCCACCGATCCGAGGATGCGTTAGAGCGACGGTATACTTATTCGTTAGAATCCGAAGTAGGAGGCGGTGATGAAGCTGTGGGCTTTAGATTCAAGATCGACCCAGTCACGATTGAGCGTCGAAGACTGCGTGACATGATCACCGTAGACCGTGCCCGCGGCGAAGATCTGCCGAAGATCGCTGGAATGGAATCGCTCCTCAGTGTCCGTGTTGCTGCCAAGCTAGATGATTTAATAAACCGGCTTGTCGTATTTCCTGACGGAATGCTGGTCGCCCGTGTTGGGGAAGACGTTATTGGGTATGTTGAGTTTGTCAGATGGAGCCGCGAACGGCCAACGAGTTTTCGCGATGTATCGCCGATCCACATCCATCACGAAGCGGATGGTCGATTGGCATTTATTTGGTTTCTTGGAGTGCTACCGGCTTTTCGCGGAAGGGGTGTCGGTAGGCGTCTTATCTCGGAGATCGTGAGCTGGTCTGAGAGCAGAGGTATTCGCCAATTACAGATCGTTACGCAGTCGGAATTGCGAGGATATTTTGAGGATATTGGGTTCAAGAGGATTGCGGACCTCCGTGAGTATATGCCCGGTATGCTAGGTGTGTTCATGGCTCGAGGAGTAGTGCTTTAAAAGAACTTGGCAACGAATAGGATCCTGAGTCTTGATGAGAATTCAAATAAGGGGGTTGCGAACAGCTGCCTGGCTCTTAGGTAAGCCCGGCGAAGACTTCGTCGAAGCGATCGGATCGGGCGGATTACTCTCTGTGTCGCTGGGACGCTTCAAGGGGCCCATCAGGCTGCTGCGCGTCCGGGGCCTGCTCGGCCTCGTGGGGCGCCAGGAAAAGCTGGCCGGCCTCGGAGGCCAGAGAGAACTGGCCGGCTTCGACATCGGTCAGGGAGAGCTGGCCGGGGGAGGCACCCTCAAGGCGGGATTGGATCTCGGCGACCGCCTGGCGGGCGGCCCGGCGGAGGGAGAGATCGAACAGGGAGCGCTCGGCGGCCTCCTGCAGCGGCTGTGCGGCCGCCACCGTGCCGACGCGGCCCCGGCGAATAGTTGCCTGGCTCTTGGTAAAAACCGTCCCGACAGCGGGCGGCGCAAGAAATTTGGCGGACAGATTGCCTCCAACTAGGTGGAGCTACTTCTTCCAAGGGTTGAGCAGCCTTACGCCTGCATTCAAGAAGTCGTCCTCGTTACGCGTCACGAGTATGAGATGCCGGTGGAGGGCCGTGGCGGCGATCAGGGAATCCACGGCTGGCATGGGTTTTCCCCGCTTCTCCAGACGGCCCATCAAAGTGCCCCATTCCAAGAGGACTCCGGTATCCAGCACGGCAAGCCGGTCCTTGAAGCGAACCAGCAGCTCGTCCTGCAACCAGGCCTGGAGAGTCTCTTTCCTCTTTGAGGCCTCCAGTTTCTCGATACCCTTCCGAATCTCACCGATCGTAATGACGCTCAGGTAGACACTCTCCGGATCGACACTGTCGATCCATTGCACCACGTCCGGTTGTGGCCGCTTCGAGGCCAACTCGGAGATGACGCAGGTGTCCAGGAGGTAGCTCATAGCTTCGGCTCAGGCCGGGCAGGGCTCCGGTCCCGCTTCAGGTCGAGGTCTGCCAGCGGGGATTGCTGGAAGAACTCGGACAGCGAAGTCTGCTTTTTCTTGAGTTGGAGATACTCGTCCAACGAGAGGATGACGGCGACTTCGACCCCCCGCCGGGTCAGAATCTGTGGCCCCTTCTCGATTGCCTCCTCGACGACCTCGCTCAGCTTGTTCTTGGCTTCCTGGATCTGCCAACTTCGTTGCATGCGGCACCTCCTGGCTAGGCTGTCTAAATGCTAAGGGCAGCAGGCAGGGAGCGTCAAGGCGTCTCTGAAGGAGGGCCCAGCCCGATCCCGCAAGGCAGGTTCCTCTCTTTGTCGTCGGGACGCCTCAGGGTGCGGATCCTGCTGCTTCACGCCTGTCTGGAAGGGGCGGGGTCTCCGGATCGCCGGGACGCTCGCGGACGAGGAGGAGCAGGTTGAAGAGCCGTACCCCCTTGACAGTCACCCAGGCCGGAGGCCCTCTGCGAGAGTGAGTTGGCACCTCATCGGCGTGGCTCCTCCCTGGTGTAGGATGGGCCGGCGCTCGAAAGACGCGCACGTCCTGTCTTCCATGAGAGGGTTTTCATGCGGAAATCGATCCTGGTGCTCTCGCTGCTTGTCGTCGCGCTCGTCTCCAACCCGCTCCGGGCTGAGGAGGAGAAATCCCTCGAAGCGCAGGTGAAGGACCTCGCGCGGAAGGTGGAGGCGCTCGAGTACGACCTCGACCAGGTCCGCAAGCTTTCGGACGACGCGCTGTTCTGGCTGCGGATGTCCGACGTCGCGGAGGTGGACAAGGTGCTGCTGACCGGGCCGCCGAATCCGAAGGCGCGGGAGACCTACGGCATCGCCAATGAGCGCCACCCGATCCGGATCTACCTCTACACGTTCCTGCCGAAGGGGCTGGACAGGTCGAGGAAGCATCCGGCGATCATGCTCACGCACGGCGGCGTGCACGGCGACTTCGGCACCTACCACGTGCACCTCGTGCGCGAGATGGTCGAGCGCGGGTACATCGTGCTGGCTACCGAGTACCGCGGCTCGACCGGATACGGCAAGGAGATGTACGAGGCGATCGACTACGGCGGGCTCGAGAATGACGACGTCGTCGCCGCCCGCGACTGGGCCGTCGAAGAGCTCCCGGTCGATCCGAAGCGGATCGGCCTCGTCGGCTGGAGCCATGGCGGCATGATCTCGCTCATGGCCGGCTTCGACCATCCGGACAAGTTCGCGTGCATCTATGCCGGCGTCCCCGTGTCCGACCTCATCACGCGTCTCGGCTACCACACCCAGAGCTACATAGACCTCTTCGCGGCCGACTACCACATCGGCAAGCCCCCCTCGCAGGCGGTCGACGAGTACCGGAAGCGCAGCCCGGTCTGGAACGTCCGGAAGCTGAAGCTGCCGCTCATGGTCACTTCGACGACCAACGACCGGGATGTCAACGTCGTCGAGGTCGAGCAACTGATCGTCCACCTCAAAGCGGCGGGCAAGAGCTTTGAGCACAAGATCTATCAAGACGCGCCCGGCGGGCACAGCTTCGACCGCCTCGACACCACCTACGCGCGCAATGTGAGGAAGGACCTCTACGCGTTCCTCGAGAAGCACCTGAAGTAGAGCCCGCGTGATCGATGTCATCGTGCACGGGCTCTCTCGAGGCGCGGATTCGATCACGTGGGCTTACGCCCCAGGCTTCTGCACTTCCCGGACCTCCCGCAATCGGATAGACTTCCGCGCGCATCGACGTTCTCCGGAATGAGTCCAGGCAGGGGAGGTGTATGGGCAAGGACCAGAGCAGCAGAATCGGATCGGTCGAGGAGCTCGCAGGGGCTCTCCGCATTGCCGCGGAGCTGGAACATGGCCTCTGCTGCCAGTATCTTTTCGCCGCGTTCACCCTCCGCCGCACGCTCGAAGATTTCGCAGGCGTCTCCGCCGGGGAGGACGCCAAGCGCCATGTCATGGCGCTCACGCAGGCCTGGGCGACGCAGATCCTCACCGTCGCCCGCCAGGAGATGGAGCATCTCGCGATCGTGATCAATCTCCAGAGCGCGCTCGGCGAGCCTCCGCATCTGGCCCGCCCGAACTTCCCCGTCCCCCTCGGCACCTATCCGATCAAAGCCCATTTCTGTCTCGAGCGGCTGGAGGGCACGACGCTCGAACGGTTCCTGTACTACGAACGGCCCGACTATCTCGCAGAGGAGTTGCAGTTCGACGATCCGGGCTGTTGCGAGGGGAAGGCGCTCCGGAATGCGCAGCCGCTCGCTCTCCCCTCGCACGCCGGCCTCCGCTTCTCTTCCGTCCAGGAGCTTTACCAGACGCTGGCGGGGGCCTACAGCGGTCCGGACGAGCTTGGGGCGGCCGTGCTCTTCCGCGGCAGCGCGTCGGCACAGGTGCAGAGCAGCGCCGTGCAGTGGGGCCAGTCGGTCAACGTCCCGCCGGTGACCAACCGCCTGGACGCGATCGCGGCGATCGATCAGGTGACGTTCGAGGGCGAAGGCATCGGCCAGACCCCCACGTCGCCGAGCAGTCACTTCGTGCGGTTCGCGGAGGTGAACCGCTCGTACGTCGAGCTGCGGCGCACGCTTCCCGACCTGGATCCAGCTCTCCCCGTGGTGTGCAATCCCGCCGTGAGCGGCGAGGCGCCGGAGGGCAGCCAACGGATCACGGACCCGGCCGCGGTCCGGGCCCTGCGGCTGTTCAACGACGGTTATTTCCTCATGCTCGCGATGCTGCGCGGGTTTTTCGAAGGGTACCGCGGCAACTTCGGGACCTACCCCACGTTTGCCGGTGCCGCTCCCAACAGCGCTCTGTTCCTGGAGGCGTACTATCCCTTCATGACGATGTTCATCCGTCCGTTGGGCGAGCTCGTCTGCCGGTTGCCCGCGGGGCCGGAGCATCCGGGGAAGAACGCGGGTCCGGGTTTCGAGCTGACCGAAGAGCCGCCGGGCCTCAAGGACCTCGACTGGTACGAGGGCCGTTTCGCCCAGCTCGACGATGCGGGCCGGGAGCTCCACGCCTGGCTCGCGGATCACGAGGGCACGTACGGCGCGGACGCGGTGCTCGCCGCCCTGAGGCAATCGCAGGCGCTCCACCGCATGCGGCTCAACCTGCCGCGCCTGTGGAAGGAAGGAGTGCTCAACCCGTGAGCGCGATCGAAACGCCCAAGCTCGTCGTGCAGTTCGGCGGCTGGTTCCAGTGCCGCCTGCCGACCGATCCGGATCCGACCTGGGAGGCGCGAGGGGCGAGCGGATATACGCGCGCGATCGGCCGCGAGACCGATTTCGATCGCGTGATCTGTCTGCAGAAAAGCGATATTCCCAATTTCAACCGCAACTACCGGCGAGCGGAGCTGGGGAATCCGGCCAACGAGGTGGGTGTCACGGTGACAGCCGCCCGCGTCGAGGGCGTGCCGGGAACGCGGACGGTCGACGTCCTCTGCGGTGCCGAGGTGCGGCTGCTGCGCAATCCGGAGTACATCCTGTGGAACCAGATCGTGGCCGACGGGGTGGAGCGGATCGTCCCTCTCGTGACGCCCTTCGAGATCGAGGTCCGCAAGCAGGTCGAGGGCGGCGAAATCGTGTTGCGCCGGTACGATCCTCTCGTTCCCGGCGAGATCGGGGACAGGTTCTGGGAGGTGGGTGAACCGCGAGTCTATGTGCAGCGGCTCCCCACGAACTACGTCCATCTTTCGTCGGAAGTGATGGAGGCGACCGGCATCTCCGACTTCCAGGGCTACTTCCAGAGGCGCAAGGAGTGGCTCGAGCTGGAGATCACCCGCACGTCCGATCCGGTGGAGCGGGAGGCGCTCGTGGTCCGGCTGCGAACGATCGATCTCTTTTCGCAGTCGCCCCTGCCCACGAGCCCCGGCCTGATCGTGAACCGCCTGGGTCTCCAGTGCGTCTGGGAGCATCCCGTGCGCGGCGAGGCCTGCGTCGAGGGCAGCGATCGGCTCGGCGGAGAGGTCCTGGCGGGCGGGCTCGACGCCCCCGGGCATTACTGGCACACCCGCTTCTGGCACGGCGGCTGGGACGGCGATCTCCTGCGCGGCTACATGCAGGGAGAGCTGCGGATGCCCTTCCGGGTGCGGGGGTAGGGTTTCGAACCAAGTCAGTTGTGATGGCGTAAACACCGGAGCGTGCTGCGCAGCGAATAACCGGCGCCACGGCGCCAAGTCAGGATCTCAAGCCGGCGCGGCGTCGCGAGACGCCCAGAAATGTCGTGGTACCTGGAGACGACGTCGCATTGTATCCAGACAACGTTCCATCGCAGCCTTCCAGGATGCACAAATCCTCTCGATCGGGGAGCATGACCTTGGATCCGTTCCGAATCCAGCCCAGATCGTCGCCCCGACTTGTCCGCTGACGCATTAAGCCAAGAAACGTCGCGCAAGGAGTAGAAATCGTCGCAATAGCTCGAGGAAATGCGAGCTTTATTCGACGTTTTGCGACAAAGACTTGGTTTGGTCGACAGATTAGGGAAGTTGTGCGACAATTTATCCTGTTAGTGCGACGAATCCGCGACTTCTGCGACGATTGTGGGGCGGATCTTCCGGGGCGCCTGGGAAGCCGAATCCGGAAACCTGTTTGCGTGACGGTTCTCTCGGCGCTTTCCGTATTCACGCGGCTATCGCGACGCAAGGATGAAGTTGTGCGACGAATCGGGCAGCCGAAGAGATGGCTCCCGGATTTGCGCGACGTGTCCGACTGCGGCCGAGCCCGCCCCCGCCCGGCCCTCACCCCCTGTCCCCCTCTCCCGCCACTCCACCGCCCTCCCCGGGAGAGGGGGAACGCCTGCGAGCGCCTTGCTTTCTCCCTCCTCTCCCGGGGAGGGGGGAAGGGGTGGTGGGAGAGGAGGGCCGGGGTGGTGAGGGCCGGGCGGGGGCCGCGGTGGCAATCTGACAAAGTCGAACTAACTCCGGTGCGCCTGAATCCGGGGCCAGCCGAACCGCTGAGCCATCCGCGACTCATCCACGAGCCCCGGGTCGCCGGGGGCTCCGGCGTCCCACAGCTCGCGGGCGCGGCGCAGCGCTTCTTCGGCTCCGGGCAGGTCGTTGCCGGCGCGGCGGGCCTGGGCGAGGTGGGCCCAGGCGTAGCCTTGGAGGCGGAGGCTCCAGGTTTCCGGCCCCGGGACGTTTTCCGCGATGAGGCAGGCGAGCTCGGCCAGCTTCTGCGCTTCCCGGGGGGCGGCGAGCGCGCTCTCGGCGGCCACTCTTTCGCACAGGGCCCAGCTCCGGAGCTCTTCCACCTCTTCGACGAGCGCCTCTCTCTGGAGCGCGGTGTACGGCTCGAGCGACCGCCAGAGTCCCTCCGCGTCCTCCCGGTCTTCGGCGCAGGGCGGCCAGGGGCTCGCCGGGGGCGTTTCGTCCTCCAGGGCGGCTTCGAGCGCCACGTCCACGGTCATCCGGACGATGGCGGTCCACCGGGAGGCGAGGATCTCTTCGAGCGCCTTGCCTTCCCGGAAGCGGCCCTGCGCGGCGATCCGGAAGGAGCGGAGGACGCGCAGGATCGGATCGAGCAGAGGGCGGGGGACTCCGGCCGCGTCCGCCATCCGCTCCAGGGTTTTGCGGGGGACCGGCCTCTCCCCCCGGTCGTACACCGACACCTGGCTCGGCGCGATTCCCGCGGCCCGCGCCAGCTCCTGCTGGTCCCAGCCCCGGGTGTAGCGGAAGAGCACCATCGCGAGCTGCGAGCCCGGGTCCTTCCCGTCCTTGTCTTCCACCGTCTCCTCCTCGAAAGCGATGCCACGTCGCGGATTCCGCGGATTTCTCCACCTTTCAGGGGACGATTGCCTTCGGGAGCGTGCCTCACGGCCATGGAGGCCGGCGCCCGGCCGTCTCCCGGAAAGGAGCCGTTCATGCGCGTCCTCCGCCCGTTCGCCGTCCTCCTCCTCGTCCTCGCCCTGGGAGCCTCCGGAGCCGCAGCTTCCCCAGCCCCCCGTCCCGCGGGCCTCCCCGAAGCGGAGCCTTCCATCCGGGTCCCCTCTCTCTTCGTCCGCCTGGAGAGTTTTCTCGCGGGCCTGTGGAGCAAGGAGGGATGCCGGGTCGATCCCCTGGGCCGCTGCGAGCCCGTCGCGCCCGCCACGGACGCCGGGTGCCGGCTTGACCCCCTGGGCCTCTGCGAGCCCAACCAGTAGACCGTTTTTCACCGGGCCGGAGCTCCCGGAGCTTCGGCCCCGTCTTCGAAGGGGAGCTCGGGGTCGTGCTGAGCCCTGTAGAGATAAGAGATGACGCGCCGGATCAGCTCGGCGGTGGCCTCTTTCCTCCGGGCGGTGTCGCAGAAGAGGCGGAGGGCCGCCAGGGTTTCGCGGTGGACCCCCTGCGCTTGGAAGATCCACAGCATCTCCTGCGCGAGGGCGCGCACCTCCGCCGCGCGTCCCTGTTCCAGGAGAAGGAGGGCCAGCTCCAGGCTCACCAGCGCGCAGTCATCGGCCAGCCCGCGCGCGGTGAACGCCCGCCGCACCTGCTGGAAGGCGGCCTCGGCCTCGGTCGTCCGCCCGAGCCCGGCCAGGACGTTGCCTTCGAGCCACACGACGCGCAGGAGGTCCAGTTCCTCGCCCCGTTTTTCTGCGAGCCTCCGCACGATCGGCAGCCCGGGCTCGGCCTCGGCGGCCCGGCCCAGCCGGCAGAGGTCCACCAGGAGGTTGAATCGCACGACCAAGGCCAGCCGTGGATCCAGGCGGCCGTCGATCAGCGGGGCCGCCTCCCGGAGCACCGCCGTCGAGCCTTCGGCATCGCCGAGCGCTTCGAGGATGCCGGATTTGGTGATGAGGATCTTCGCGCGAAGCTCATCCCCATCGAGAGTCAGGGCCTCGTCGATCCGCTTCAAGGCCTCCGGAAAGAGCCGTTGGTCCCTGCGAAGGGCAGCGTCCATCCACGGCACCCATGCCTTTCCAAGGTGGCCCGGGTCTCCCGGCGCGCCGGCCTCCCAGAGCTTCCGGGCCTTGGCCATGGCTTTCTCGGCTCCGGGCAGGTCGTTGCAGGCGCGGCGGGCGTTGCCCACGAAGGCCCAGGCGTAGCCCTGAAGGCGGTCGCGCCAGGGGCCGGGGCCCGGAGCGGCCTCGGCGATGCGGAGGGCCAGCTCGGCGAGCTCCCGCGCCTTCCGGGGGTGGTTCGGCGCGGCGGCGATGCTTTCGGCCGCCACCCGCTCGCAGAGCGCCCAGCTCCGGAACCCCGCCTTCGGGTGATCCACCAGGGCCCGCCGTTCCTCGGCGGACCGCGCCGCGAGCCGCGCCCAGAGCGCCTCGGCCTGCTGGCGCGCCTGGAGGGCCTGGCTTTCGGCGGTGAGGAGCGTGAGGAACGAGCGGAAGCCGTCGCTCATCGCCCGCCCCGCCTCGGCGGCCAGCGCGTCGATGCGGCGGCGGACCTTTTCGGAGGCGCCGGCCGGATCGCGCTGCATCCGGCTCGCGGCGCGGGTCTTCTCGAGGAGGTCGAGCGTGTCGTCGATAGCCTCGGAAGGGAGCCCCAGGACCGTCACGAGGGTTGCGAGCCGGTCCCGGTAGAGGGGCTTCCTCCCGCGCTCGTAGTCGTTGACGAGGCGGGGGGCGAAGCCGGCGGCCTCGGCCAGCTCCGCCTGTTTCCAACCCTGCCCCGCGCGCAGGAACGCGAGGACGAGACCGTGATCGGGCGAGGCGTGTCGCGGCATTCGGGAATGAGCCTCCTCGGGAGACCTGCGTCGATCCAGAAAGAGTGCTCGCCGGAGAGGATGCGGGACACGGACGCACGACACCGGCGGGCCCGGAGTTGCGTATTCTCGCGCACTCCCCTTCCCGAGTGCAAGGGCAGGTATGCGGTTGCTGAAACGTCCTCCCGCCGCGCGCGGCTCCGGCTCCGCCTCCTACCCTCCCGCTCATGACGAAATCACGCCACGCCACGACGACGGGCCCCGAAGCCGCCGCCCGGGAGCAGATCCCGGCGATCACCGCGGAGCTGGAGGCGATCCGCTTCCGGTTGCTGGGAGCTCACGCGAGCCTCTCGCCGGAAGGCCCCGGCGCAGGGATGCGCGCGGCCATCGAATGCATCCTGGCGGACGCGATCGAGCCCGCCCTCCGGGATCTGCGGGCGGCGGTGGACGACCCGGTGTGAGAGGGACACGCTCCGCGCGGAGGCGGCCCGCCACGCCCTGACGCTCGGCTTCGGGTGCACTATAATTGCCTGCAGGTGATCCGGCAGCGACAGGGCGTTTTTACCGCGGCCAGGCTCCAGAAGGTGGACGCATGAAGATCGGCGGCGAGCTTGGATACCGTCTGCTTCGCTGGTTGAAACCCGGCAGAGAGTTCCCGAGCGTAGACGAGTCTCACATTTCCTATGTTCCGAAGATCAAGAGAGTCGTCGGTGTTGACGGATGGGAGAGTCTGCGCGACAAGACGATCCTCGACTTCGGCTGCGGGATCGGCGTCGGCAGCATCGAGATGGCTCAGCAAGGGGCAAGGCGCGTCATCGGCCTGGACATTCGTCCCGAGGTGCTCGAGGTCGCGAGGAGATCGGCGGAAGAGGCCGGCGTTTCAGAGACCTGCGAGTTCTCCGGCTCGATCGACGAACCCGTCGACGTGATCGTGTCGGTCGATGCCTTCGAGCACTTTGACGACCCGGCGGCCATCCTCAGAACGATGGACCGGCTGCTCAAGGATGACGGCTTCGTGCTCTTGTCGTTTGGACCGACATGGCTCCATCCGCACGGCGGCCACCTTTTCTCCATCTTCCCCTGGTCGCACCTGATTTTCAGCGAGAAGGCCCAGATCCGCTGGAGGTCGGAGTTCAAGACGGACGGAGCGACCCGCTTCTCCGAGGTGGCGGGGGGACTGAACCGGATGACGATCAGGACTTTCATGCGCCTGATCGAGGAGGGGCCTTTTCAATTCGAGTCGTGCCGGGCGGTCCCGATCCGGCCGCTGAAATGGGCCCACAATCGGCTGACGCGAGAATTCACGACCTCGATCGTCGAATGCAAGCTGGTGAAAAGGCGCAGCGTTACGCCGGTCTCGCCCGAAAGGGTGCCATCCGAAAGGGTGCCAGGCTCTTAGAAAAGGCCCCGGTTGGGCCGCCCTGCGCATCTCCAAAATCCAATCAGGTCAGGGCCGCGGGACGACCGGCGATTTCTTCATTCCGCTGACGTAGATGTCCTCGGCGATCTTCAAGCCGAGCGGAACGCCTCCGAGCATCCTCGTGGTGTTGATCGCGCCGGCAGAGCGGAATCGGTCGCGCGTTATTTCCAGCTCCAGCAGGCAGGAGCATGCTTCCATAAATTGACGGAACACCCGCCGGGATATAGTCTGACAACTCGTCGACTGTTCAAGGCCGCCCTGACATTCTCGCCGCTGCTTGCCTGCCGCACGTGTGCGCGTGCGAATCCTCTAAGCTCCCCAAGCCCTCATGGGAAAGGAGTCTGGAAATGTCTTCAACCTTCCTCGATTCAGCCAAACGACTGAAGTGGGCGCTGCTCGCCCTGCCCCTCCTCGCGTTTCCGGGGTCTTCCGTACAGGCTCAACCCTCACCGCAGGAAGTCTGCCGGGAGGTGGCCCGGAAGGCGGACCGGACGCTGTGGGACGGCATGCGGGAGGCGGGCGACGACCTGTTCTGCCGCAAGCCCTGGGTGAGCCGGCGGCCGGATGAGCTCGCGGCCTGCGGGGTGACGAGCCTGGGCAACAAATTCGGTAACCGGGTCAAGAACAAATGGAACCGGTTCTTCGAGCAGGCGGGGGGCGAGTGGGCCACCTGGGGTGCCCGCGGGGTCAGCGAAGAATGGGAGGAAGGCACCATCCGCGGCGGGTTCCGGAGGGTCTTCTTCGGCCCCGGGCTCGCCTTTCACCGGTCGACGGTCGAAGCGGTCAAGGAGGGAGGCCGGGCCGAGGCGTTCGTCACGGTATGCGAGCTCGACTACGACGGCAACGTGGTGAGCACGCGGCGGGCGAGCTTCCCGAACGGCCCGGGCAACGAAAACGAGCCGCGCACGATCGGGCTCGCAAACACGGACAACCGCATCCTGGGCGTCGTCGTCGACACCCCCGCGTCCGTCAACCGTTTCGAATACCGGGTGCGCCTCACCAACGAGGCGATCCGCAACAATCTGGGCGCCGTGAGAGGGGTCGCCGACCTTCACGTACACCAGATCGTGGACCTCGCGTTCGGCGGGCGCATGTACTGGGGCTCCCACACCGGGGACAAGCCGACGGCCCTCGCGGAAGAGGTGATCACGGGCCCCTTGTCGCCGCTCGTCCAGAACCTCACGCCCGGAGAGACGCTCGCCCGCATCACGTCGCCGGGACTCGACGCCAACATCCTCCTCTGGGTGAGCAAACAGGGCCGGGACGACGAGGGGTTCTTCCAACTCGGCGGGCGGGGCTTTCCCGGTTACCGGCAGTGGCCCCATCACGCGGACCGGTCCCACCAGCAGGCTCACATCTCCTGGCTCCAGGAGGCGCACGAGCGCGGCCGGGAGAATGGAACGAACCTCAACCTGATGGTGGCGTCGCTCGTCAACAACGACGTCCTCTGCTCGGCGCTCAAGCTCGTGGACCCCTACGGGAACGTTCCGGTCCGGGACTCCCGCGGAGAGATCGCCGGCTGGGAATCCGCGAGCTGGGGGTGCTCGGATCACGAGAACGTCCTGCGTCAATTGAAGGCCATCCACAAGCTGGAGCAGGAGAATCCGTGGTACCGGGTTGCGATGAGCCCCTGGCACGCACGGCAGATCATCGCGGACGGGGACCTCGCGGTGATCGTTTCTCTGGAGACGGACAAACCGTTGTCCGGCGACGGGGGCAACTACGGGAAATGGCTCGATCAGCTGGATCTCTACCGGGCCATGGGTTTGACCACGTTGCAGATCGTCCACGAATCGAACAGCAGGTTCTGCGGCGCGGCCCCTCACCGGAACATGATGCAGGCCCTGCAGGCCGTTCACTGGCCCCTGAAATCCCTGGCCAACTTCGTGAGGTCCGGCTCGACGTTCAACCTGGACGGAAACCGCTACAACGGGCTGGGCTTGACGAAGGAAGGCGAGGAGCTTGTCGACGCACTGGTAGCGAGAAGCATGCCGATCGACCTCGCGCACGGCAGCCAGCGCTGCCGCAAGGCCATCCTGAGCCGCGTACCGGAAAGCTACGGCCTCTATGACTCGCACACCAAGTTCAAGCGCCTGCTGGAGCCCGCGCCTGGGGGCAGGAGCTTCGGCACGTGCGTCCTCGACCGGGAGCAGGAGTTCCTCATCATGGAAAGCCTGCTTCCAGACTACGTCCGCCACAGGGTTCTCGTCGGCCTGCGGACCTCGTCGGTAGACTTCTACGATGCTCCGAACGCGGCGGTGCCGAACGACTGCCCGGGCACCGCGAGCTCGTTCGCCCAACTCGTTCAGTATGCCAACGATTCCGGGCTCGAATTCGCCTACGGGACGGATTTCAACACCGGGGTCTCGCAGCTCGGTCCCCGGTTCGGACCGGGCCGCTGCTGGGCCAGCCTCGTTCACGACACGCAGAAGTGCGGCCCGAGGCGGCCTGTCAGCCGGGAAGGGGCGCTGCCCGCCCGCGCGCGCCAGGTCGCAGCGATCGACGGCACCAACTACTACACGGACGGATTGGCGAACATCGGCTGGCTGCCCGAGCTCACGCAAGACCTGATCGCGCTCGGAACACCCGGGGCCCAACAGCTCACGCGGTCGGCCGAGGCGTACGTTGCCATGTGGGAGCGCGCCCACGATGCACAACCGGCCGCCCCGCCGGTCCAGCTCGATGAGGTGGCGCCCGGCTCTCTCGCTCTCGGCCTCGCCTGCACCAACGACGACCAGTGCGGGTCCGGACGGTGCAGCAGCATCGTCGGAGCCCGGGGCGTCTGTGTCTGCAACGAGGACGACGACTGCGGAGCGGGAAACTTCTGCAACATGGGCGTCGACCTCCAGGTCAACGCCTGCCAGCCGCTCAAGGCGGACGGCGAAAGCTGCGCCGCGATCGACGGCGGACGCACCTGCCGGGGAGGGCGCTGCGCCTGGGGTCGTTGCTATACGCGGGGAGCGGTGGCCATGGGAGGCACCTGCTACGTAGACGATGCCTGCGCGCAAGGCAAGTGCAGCAGCATCGACGGCACGAGAGGGAGATGCGTGTGCAAAGAGGATTCGGATTGCGGCGCCGGATTCTGGTGCGACAAGGGCCTGGACCTCAACGTCAACTCCTGCAAGCGCAAGCTGAGCCGGGGCGAGATCTGCGGCAAAGTCGGCGACATCAACGTCGGGCACCGTTGCAGGTCCGGAAGCTGCAAGGTCTCCGGAATCAGCACGAATCTGAGATGCCAGTAGGGTAGCCCGGGAGGGGCGGTGCCTGCGCGGCAATCCGCGTCAGACCGCGTCAGGCACGCCCCAGGGCGCGGGCCGGCTCGCCGCGATGAACCGGCACCGTTCCGAACCGCCTCTCCCTTCGGCTGAACTCGCGGACCGCTTCGCCCAGGTCGGCCGCGGTGAAGTCGGGCCACATGCGCTCGGTGAAGACGAGCTCGGCGTAGGCACACTCCCAGAGGAGGCGAAAGGGTGCCAGGCTCTTAGAAAAGCTCTGGGCCTCTGGGGGCAAAGCCTCATTCCTCGGAGCCGTGCCGTCCTCCGAGCGTCAGGACCCGCAGGATCAGATAGTTGAGGGCGCTCATCAGGACCGCGATTTCGAGCTCGGAGTAGGCGACCGCCGCGCCGAGGGCGCCCGTCATCCAGATGCTCACGGCGGTCGCGGTCCCGTGCACGCTCGCACCTTCCTTGAGGATGGCGCCGCCGCCGACGAAGCCGATGCCCGTCATCAGGCCCTGGATGATCCGGGCCTGGGGCTCGGCGTCGAGCCCCACCACCCGGGACGCGATCAGCACGTATCCGCAACTGGCCACCGCGATCAGGGAGAAGGTGCGCAGCCCCATGATGCGGGTCGACCGCTCGCGCTCCCAGGCGACCGGCAGAGTGAGGAGAAGCGCGCCGACCAGCTTGAGGAGAGGTTCGAGGAACCGCTCCCAGTCCCACCATCCTTGCAGAACGTCCATGGATCATCCTTCCATAGGGGGGGATGCGGCTTCAGCCAGAGCCCGCAAGGTCGCGGTGTGGCGTTCTTCGACCTCGCGGAGGTCGCGCTCGTTGACCAGGGTGTCGCGTGCGTCCCGAACCGCCTGGTCGGCGTGCCGGAACAGGCAGGCGCGGTCCTCCGGGCGGCGGACGTGCCCGGCGACGGCGGCGATCGTGTCCAGGAGGCGCAGGAGGACGGAGACGCTGGTGCGCCCGTACTGGCGGATCTGGTTGAACGCGGCGTCGGCCATCTTCGGGAAGCCGGTGCCTTCCGCGATCACGCGCAGGCGCCGCCGGTCGTCATAGCGGTAGCGCGAGGGGATCTTGCGGCGCGCCAGCTCGCTCAGGGCCGCACCCAGCCAGTCCAGGCAGGTCATGGCGGTGAACGGATCGTTGATGCCGGGCGAGAGGGCGCGCACCCCGATCTCGACGAGCTGGTGGACGGCGTGCTCGGGGTCCTGCGTCGGCGTGCGGTGCCGGCCGAGGATGAAGGATTCGCGGATGTGGTCCGCGACCTCGGGCCCGAGGCGGCCGGACGGCCAGGCCCGGACGAGCGCTCCTCCCTCGGTCACGAAGCTTCCCGGGGTCCGCAGGAGCTCGAGGACGAGGTCCTCCGCGATGGCGATCGACATCAGCCTGCCGTCGTCGACAGCCTCCACGTATCCGCTCCGGACGGCCTCGACCAGGGCTCCCTCCTCCTCGATCTCCGCCGGCGTCTCTTCGGGGGACTCGGGCCCGGGCTCGCCCAGCTTTTCGGGGAACATCTCCTCGATCGCGGCCTCGAGCTCGCCGGCCACGGAGGCGATCAGGGGCTCGGCCTGGATGGCGCTCGCGACATGATGGATGAAATAGATCAGCACGCCCAGGCTGGCCAGGGCGAACGCGATCCCGAGCGTCACCGAAAGATAGGGCACGAACTCCGCGCCGTCCCCTCCGCGCACCGTGCGCAGCACCAGCAGGCAGTAGACGAAGGTCGAGACGAACGTGCCGAGCACGACCTGGTTGCCGAGATCGCGCACGAAATTGCGCAGGAGGCGCGGCCCGAATTGGGACGAGGCCAGCGTGAGCGCCACGATGGTGATGGAGAAGGCGACGCCGGCCACGGTGATCATCGATCCGGCGATCGTCGAGAGCACCTGCCGCGCTCCCTCGGGGCTCCCCGCCCAGATCCAGCCGACCGTCCGCACCCATTCGGCTTTCAACCGCTCGTCCAGGTGCACGGACGCGAACGACAACCCGAGGGCGCTGGCGGTCATCAGCGTGGGCACGAACCAGTAGCTCGTGCGCAGCGACTCCCAGAAGTGGGCCAGGCGGGCGTTGCCCGGGCGGTATTGCCGGCTCATGAGCCTTTCGCGCCCGGCGCCCCGCCGTCGTGGCCCAGGGCCCGCGGCAGCTCGCGCAGGGCCTCCGCGATACCGCGCGGGCGCGGCACTTCGCCCTGGCCCGCCGGCCAGCCCTCGCGCTGGCGCCGCCGGTCGCCGTCGGTCTCCTCGGTCTGGTCGTGGAGCAGCACCACCCGGGTGTCGAACGGCAGGTCGATCCCGTGGGCGCTGAGCGTCTTCTTGATCGCCAGGAGGACCGCGTCCTGCGAGTCCAGAGCGTCGGAGCGGCGCGGCGGCTCGATCCACCAGCGCGCCCGGAGATTGACGGTGCTCGGCCCCAGCCCCACGAGCAGGACGTCGGGCGCGGGGTCGGCGAGCACCCCGGGGACGCCCTTCACGGCCTCGAGCATCAGCTCCTTGGCGCGCTCGGCGTCGTCGCCGTAGCCGATGCCCACGTCGTACTCCAGCCGGCGGTGCTCAAAGGCCGTGTTGACGGTGACGGAGTGGGTGAACAGCTCCGCGTTGGGGATGACGATCCGGCGGCTGTCGTAGGTGCGAAGCATGGTGGCGCGGGTCTGGATGTCCTCGACGATCCCCTCGTAATCCCCGAAGCGGATCTGGTCGCCGATCTTGAACGGCTCGGTCAGGAGCAGCAGGATGCCGGCCAGGAAGTTCTGCAGGATGTCGCGGAACGCGAAGCCGATGGCGACGCTGCTGATGCCAAGAAGCTGCACGAGCTGCCCCGGCCGGAACGTGGGGAGGGCGATGACCAGAGCCACCAGGAGGCCCAGGATCACCAGCGTGCCCTGCGCCAGGCGCCCCACCACGAATCCGACGTTCCTGTGCCGCGTGCGCTTCTGAAAGATCCTTCGCGTGGCGCCGCGCAGCACCTTGGCGGCCAGGTAGAAGGCCACGAACACCAGCAGGGCCACGGCGATATAGGGCAGCCTCTCCAGGAAAGCGTTCCCCATCTCCTGGATCTGTCGAACGGCGCCGGTCAGGTCGAATTGCATCTCTGGCCTCTCAAAATCTGGTGTATGCAAGGCGCGTGCGGATCGGGCCGGAGTAGACTGGGGGCGTGAGCGGGCAAATCTTCTTCAACGGCTGGGCGGGGCTCGGGCGCACCCTCGTGGTCGGCGTGCTGGCCTATGCCGCGCTGGTCCTGCTGCTGCGGATCTCCGGCAAGCGCACGCTGTCGAAGATGAACGCCTTCGACCTCGTCGTCACCGTGGCGCTCGGCTCGACCCTGGCCACCGTGCTGCTCTCGAAAGACATCGCTCTCGCCGAAGGGATTCTCGCCTTTCTGGTGCTCGCCGGCCTGCAGTACGTCCTGGCGTGGCTCGCCAGCCGTTCCGGAAAGTTTTCCGAAAAGTTCCGGGAGATCATCAAGAGCGAGCCGGCCCTGCTCGTCTATCAGGGACGTCTGCTGGAGGATGCGCTGCGGCGGGAGCGGGTGTCCGAGGTGGAAGTGTACGCCGCGCTCCGCAACGAGGGGATCGCGGATCTCGAGGAGGCGCAAGCCGTCGTGCTGGAGACGGACGGCACCTTCAGCGTGATTCGCAACACCGGCGAATCGCGGGCCGGCAATCTCGAACACGTCCCCGGCTACCCTCCGGAGCCCGCGTCCTCTTCGACGCCTGCGCGCCACACGGCCCGCCACCCCCCTCCGTAGCTCTGCTCGATCTTCCCGCGCACTAGGAAAAAACGGGCAGAAGGGCTCCCACCGCCAGGCTGCTGCCACAGGCCGATGAGCAGGTTGCACCAGCGCAGATGGCGAAGCCCACGAGAGCGAGCCCACGATGTTCCCTCCTGAGCGGTTCTCCCTCGCCAGGACCGGGATGATCATCAGGCGGATGCCCCATTGGCCGATCTCATGGGCAGGCTCAGGACGTCCATGAATTCCATATCAGCCGCCCTCCCGGCTCGAAGGTTCGATCCGTACCCGGCGCAGATCGGGCGTGGGCAGTGTGATGCCAGCCTCTTGGAAGGCGGCGATCAGAGCGGCCCGGACGTTCGATTGTGTGGCGACGAGATCGGAGCGGCGCGAGTCGGCCCAGAATCGAACCTCGAGCACAAGGTCTGCCGGCCCGAGCTCTCGCACACGGACGGAGGGGGAGGGTTCTGGCAGGACCCCTTCGGACCTCTGTGCAGCATCCTGGGCTACGGTCATCGCATGCCGCAGATCCTCCTCATACCCGAGGAAGATCCGGATCGTAGCGCGGCGGACGGGGGAAGCGGTGTTGTTGGTCACGCGGGAGGTGAAGACTTCCGCATTAGGAACCAGCACCAGCCGGCCGCCATAGGTCCGGATATGGGTGGCGCGCAACTCGATCCTCTCCACGCTGCCTTCAGTCTCTCCGACCACGATCTGGTCACCGATTTCGAACGGTCGCAGACTGAGGATCAGCAGGCCGCTGACGAAGTTCGAGATGATGTCCTTGAGCGCGAAGCCAAGTGCGAGACCGGTCAGGCCCAGGCCGGTGGCCACGTCCTGGGGCCGGAACCCGAGCGCATCGACGCTGACGACAAGGCCGAGAGCCCAGATGAAAAAATAGGTGGATTGCTGGATGAGATTCTCGACGGTGAGGTCGTCGACCACTTTGCGGAAGACGAACCGCATCAGGCGGCGTGCACCCGAGGCAAGCAGCCAGAAAAGCGCGATGACCAGCAGGGCAGCCAGGGCACGGGGGACGATGAGGAGGGAGGATTCAGCCAGCCGGGAAAACGCGGCGGCCACCGCCCCTCGCACTTCGGCGCCGAAGCGGGAGGCGGGAGAGTAGCGCTGTTCCCGGGCCCTGGTGAGGGCGGCATCGATGGCGCGAGCCCACTGCACGGCCAGAGCGTCGACGGAAGTCAGGTTGTCCTCGGCGTCCCCCCTGGTGACCGTGACCACCGAAATGCCCGAGACGGCAATGACGCGATCATTGCCCGCGGTACGTCCCACCTGCACAGGGCCGATGGCGCGCGGGTTCTCCAGCAGAATACCGAGGCGGCGCTCGATCCGCCGGGCACGCTCCTCCGCGGTTGGAAGGTCTGAGGCCCCGACCCGGAAAACCGAGCGGCCGTCCACCCGGACCGTCACACGCTCTTGCTGAGCGATTGCGGTCGAGGAGGCGATCAGGACGAGCGCCAGGACGGTGATCAGGAGTCCGGCCCGGGGAGGCATCACCACCGCGACACGAAAAGGAGGCCGAAGGCTCACCTCCGGCTCAGACCGTCCTTTTGACGGCCCACCAGATCACCAGCACGACCGCGGCGAAGAGGAGAAGGTGGACGGCGAAGCTTACGATTTCGAGCCCGAGCCAGAGGAGAGCCCAGAGGGCGACGAGAACACCGGCGATCCAGAGCAGAGCTTTCATGAGGAGAGACCTCCTGGAGTTGGCGTTGATGGTGTGGGCTCTTCCTGCGAGCCCGGCGACGGAACGAATAGATCGGCCCTGCGTCACGCCTCGATGGGCTTCTCGAACGAATCGCCGATCCGGTCCTCGACATAGAGCCGCTTGACGAGGACCAGGGCGAGGGCGAGGAGAGGGGTCGCGAGGGCGAACCCCAGGAACCCGAAGAGAACTCCGCCCAGGATCTGGGACACGATGACCAGAACGGGAGGCAGAGACGCGAGACGGCGTTGCACCAGAGGCGTGATCAGATAGGACTCGACCGCCTGAATTCCAAGGTAGAGGAGGATCACCCAGAGTGCCAGCCGTGGGCTCTCCATGAGGGCCAGGAGGACGGCCGGGAGGGCGGAGAGGATCGGTCCGAAGTTCGGAATGAACTGTAGAAGGGCGGCCAAGATGCCCAAGGTGAGGGCGAGCGGCACCCCCAGCAACCAGAGCCCCAGAGCCGTCAGCACTCCGATGACCGCCATGGAGACGAATTGAGCCCCCAGCCAGTTCTGGAGAGTCTGCATGACTTCTTGGAGGATCTCGTTCGCCCGCGGACGCCGGCTCTTTGGAACCAGGCGAAGAAGCCCACGGCGGTAGAGGTCCAACTGGGCCGCCAGATAGAGGCCGGTCGCCAGCACGACGACCGCTGCGCCGATCATACCAACGGCCGAGGAAAGGACCGAGCCTGCCTGCTGGAGCACCTGTGGACCGGCATCGTGAAGCTGCTCTCGATCGGGGACCTGATCGAGGAGCTCGCGGGCCCAGCGGTGCTCCTGGATGCGTTCGGAAAGCTTGTCGATGGCTTGGGGGAGCCTCTCGGTCAGCTCGTCCACCTGCTGGCTGACGTTCGGAGCCAGGAGCCAGCCCACCCCCACGATCACGCCGGTCAGGAGCAGCAGGACGGCGGCATAGGCGGCGCCCCGGGGGAGCGGAGTGTGCTTTTCCACAGCCTCGGTGAGACGGCTCAGAAGAAGAGCCAGGAGCACACCGGCGAACAGCAGGAGAAGGATCTCGCGAGCCTGCCAGGCGAGAAGAAGGAGAAGAACGATAAACAGAAGGCGGGCCGATGAAAAGAGATTCTTGCCCCGTCGAGGGGAGCTTTCGGTCGCTGTATGGGGCAGGCTCATCGGTCATAAGAAGCTTGTGCACCATCCATGCCAAAATGACGGGGCGATTAGGGTTTCTGTGCGTTGAGGATTTCTCTCCAACCCATTTCCATCTTTGGTTTCGGTCCAGGATGCCCAACAGCTATCAGCTTCATGTGCTACGTAAGCTCGAACCTGCCGCGAGGCCGGACGCCTCTACCAATGGAAGGAAAAGCCAGGGTGGAGTCAGCTTCATCATCTCAGGTATTTGGATTGCATAGACAATCTGTGCTCAAGGATCGCAGAAGTCAAAGCCCTGCGCGAAAGGAGGAGCGATGTCAAATCGCAAGCGTCTGATGCTTGAAATCGCCGTGGCCGTGCTCCTGCTGCTGATCTGTGCCGCGGTCTGGACCTCGTCGCGGCGCAGCGGCGAGCAGCGGCTCGCGCAACTGGAAACCCGGCACGAAAGCGCCGTCGAACAGATCCGGCAGGAGTGCGAGGCGCGCGCCGAAGAGCTCGCCACGAGCGAGGCCCAGGCGGTGTTCCGCGCTTTTGCGGCGGGCATTCAGGGGAGCGTGCTGGGGCAGCAGAAAGGGATGCTGGACATGGCGAAAGGGGGCCTTCTCAGGCTGCCCCATGTGGCCTTCGTCCATGTCCTCACGCCGGACGGCAAGGTGCTGACGACCAGCAATGAGAAGTATGCGGTCGCCGGCAGCGCCGACGCTCGCGCCTCCTGGGCTCTCCAGGCGAGCGATCTGCAGACCCGGCCCGGCGACCTGCCGGGAACGATCGAGATTGCAGCGCCCTTCCAGGGAGCCTCGGGACGCGTCGCCGTCCTGTGGCTCGGCTACAAGACCCAGGAGCTGCTGCGAGCCACCCCGCAAGACGCGGAGCCCGAGGGGTAGCCGGAGACGTTCCCGGGACTGGCTACTTCCTCCAAGGGTTGAGCAGCTTTACGCCTGCGTTCAAGAAGTCGTCCTCGTTGCGCGTCACGAGCACGAAGTGCGGGGCGTTGATTTCGGGCCGCGTGCCGTACAATCTCGTCGCCCTGTACGCCGTCCTTGGCGGCGGGGTGACCGAAGCCGCAATTTTCCCACAGGAGATTGACATGAGCCAACACCAGATCCTCGTCGTGGTCGGCAGCCTCCGCCGTGATTCGTTCAACCGCCAGCTCGCCAAAGGGCTGGTCGCCCTGGCGCCTCCGGAGCTCTCTTTCAAGTGGGCGCGGATCGACGACCTGCCGCTCTACAACCAGGACGACGACGCGAGCCCGGCCGAGCCGGTCAAGCGGCTGAAGGCCGAGGTCCGGGCTGCCCAGGGCATTCTGTTCGTCACCCCCGAGTACAACCGTTCGATCCCGGGCGTGCTGAAAAACGCGATCGATCACGCCTCGCGCCCATATGGCCAGAGCGCCTGGGCGGGCAAGCCCGCGGGTGTGGTCGGCGCGTCGGTCGGCGCCCCCGGCACCTCCATGGCCCAGCAGCACCTCCGCAACATTCTGGCGTACCTCGACATGCCGACGCTCGGGCAGCCGGAAGTGTTCATTCACGTGAAGGACGGCCTCTTCGACGAGGGCGGCAACCTCGCCAACGCGGAGACCAAGGCGTTCCTGCAAACCTGGATGGACCGGTATGTCGCGTGGGTGAAGAAGCACGCCGCGTGAGCGGGACGCCCTCCGATCGGCTCCAATTCCAGGAGGCCTTCACAGCTCCGCGCGGCGAAGCAACTGGGCGTTCAGCGCGACGATGATCGTGCTCGCCGACATCAGCACGGCTCCGACCGCCGGGGGCAGCACGATCCCCCAGGGCGCCAGAACGCCGGCCGCCAGGGGGATGGCGACGATGTTGTAGCCGGCGGCCCACCAGAGGTTCTGGATCATCTTGCGCCAGGTCGCCTTGCTCAACGCGATGATCCGCGGCACGTCGCGCGGGTCGCTCCGCACGAGGACGACGTCCCCGGCCTCGACCGCGACGTCGGTCCCGGCGCCGATCGCGATGCCGACGTCGGCGGTCAAGAGCGCCGGCGCGTCGTTGACGCCGTCGCCGACCATGGCGACACGCTTGCCTCGCTGCTGCACCTCCTTGATCTTCGACGCCTTCTGCTCGGGCAGGACTTCGGCGAACACGGTGTCGATGCCGAGGTCTTGGGCGACGGCCTGCGCCACGGCCGTGGCGTCGCCCGTCATCATGATTACCTCGATCCCCTGCTCGTGAAGCCGCCGCACCGCCTCCCGCGACTCCTCGCGCACGGCGTCCGCGATCGCGAAGACGGCGAGCGGAGTTGTTCCCTCGGTTGGCCCCTCGAGCATCGTGATCGCCGCCTGCCCGCGCGCCGCCGCGCGGTCGATGGCGGCGCGCAGCGCGGGCGCCGGCTCCACGCTCAGCCGGCGCAGGAGCGCGGGGCCGCCGAGCAGGAGCTGCCGGCCGCCGGCCATGGCCTGCACGCCCTGTCCGGGGAGGGCCTGGAAGCCCTCCGCCCGGGGGACGGCCAGGCCGCGCTCCTCGGCGCTCCGGACGATGCCCTGCGCGATGGTGTGCTCCGAGTCGCGCTCGACCGCCGCGGCGAGCGCGAGCGCGTCGTCCTGCGAGAGGCCTTCGCCCGTGGTGATCTCCACCACCCGGAACTCACCGCGCGTGAGCGTGCCGGTCTTGTCGAAGAAGACGGCGTTTACGTTGCGCGCCTCCTCGAGCCCGCGGCGGTCGCGCACCAGCAGCCCGCCGCGCGCGCCGAGCGTGGTGGAGATCGCGACTACGAGCGGAATGGCGAGCCCCAGGGCGTGCGGGCAGGCGATCACCAGCACCGTGACCACGCGCTCGATCACGAACGACGCCTCCTCGCCGGCCAGGAGCCAGCCCCCGAGGGTGAGGACCGCCGCGACGACGGCGATGAGGGTGAGGTAGAAGGCGGCGCGGTCGGCGAGCGCCTGCGCGCGGGAGCGCGAGCTCTGCGCCTCCGCCACCAGGCGCATGATGCCGGCGAGCGCGGTCTGCTCGCCCGTGCCGGTGACCTCGGCGCGGAGCGAGCCCGCGCCGTTCACGGTCCCCGCGATCACGGCGTCACCCGGCTCCTTGCGGACCGGCCGCGACTCGCCGGTGATCATCGCCTCGTTCACCTCGCTCGTCCCTTCGCGCACCACGCCGTCGGCGGGGAAGCTCGCCCCCGGCCGCACGAGCACGAGGTCTCCGGCGCGAAGTTGCGAGGCGGGCACCTCCTCCGTGCGCTCCCCCACGACGCGCACCGCGGTGTCCGGAAGGAGCTTGGCGAGCTCTTTCAGCGCCCCCTGGGCCTGGGAGATCGAGCGCATTTCGATCCAGTGGCCGAGGACCATGATGGCCACGAGCGTCGCCAGCTCCCACCAGAGGTCCGTCCCGGGGAAGCCGAAGGTGACGGCCAGGCTGAAGAGGAAGGCGACGCTGATCGCGAGCGCGATGAGCGTCATCATCCCGGGCCGGCGATCCGCGAGCTCCGCCACGGCGCCGCGGAGGAAGACCCAGCCGCCGTAGGCGAAGACGAGAGTCCCGAAGAGAGCCGGGATGAAGCGCGAGGCGGCCGGGCCGCCCGGCGCCGTGTAGCCGAACCAGTGCTGGATCATGGGCGACCAGACGATCGTCGGGATCGACAGCAGCAGCGTGCCCACGAGCTTCCGGCGGAACATCTCGACGGAGTGGCCCGCGTGCTTGTCGTGGCCGTCGTGTCCCTGGGGCCGGTGCGAGCGGTTCTCCTCGTGAGCGTGCGACTCGTGATCGTGCATCACGTCTTCCCCCGGTCGCGGAGGCGCGAGACGAGCTTCCCGGCCTCGCGGAGCCAGAGCACCGTGCTCGCCACCGCGGCGCAACGCAGCCAGTCTCCGGCGCTCAAGGCCACGGTCCCGAAGGCCCGCTGCAGGGCCGGTACGTAGAGCACCAGCGCCTGCAGCACGAGGGACATCCCGAGAGCGGCCCACACCCAGCGGTTGGTGAACAGGTGGACGAACGCGCTCTGCTCGTCCGAGCGTGCGTTGACGACGTTGAAGAGCTGGAACAGCATGAGCGTGGTGAACGCCATCGTCTGCGCGTAGCGCAGGTCGCCGGTGCCTTCCACGAACCCGCCCGGGAGCGCAGCGTCGAGCACGAAGAGCGTGCCCACGGCCATGATGACTCCCACGAAGACGATGCCGCGCCACATGCGGGGCGTGATCGCCCCCTCGCCGGGCGGGCGCGGCGGCCGGCGCATCAGGCCCTCGTCCATCGGATCGACGCCGAGCGCGAGCGCCGGCGCGCCGTCGGTCACCAGGTTGATCCACAGGATCTGTGTCGCAAGGAGCGGCAGCACGATGACACCATCCTCTGCCGGCAGTCCGAGGCGGTCGGCCAGCAGCACGCCGAAAAACATTGTCAACACCTCGCCGATGTTCGACGAGAGCAGGAAACGGAGGAACTTCCGGATATTCGCGAAGATCCCCCGCCCCTCTTCGACCGCCGCGACAATGGTGGCGAAATTGTCGTCGGCGAGCACGATGTCGGCCGCCTGCTTGGAGACATCGGTCCCCGTGATGCCCATCGCCACGCCGATGTCGGCCGTTTTGAGCGCGGGGGCGTCGTTGACTCCGTCGCCGGTCATGGCGACGATCGCGCCCCCCTGCTGCAGCGCGTTCACGATCCGCAGCTTGTGCTCGGGGTTGACGCGGGCGTACACCGAGGTTTCGGCGACGGCAAGCGCGAGCGCGCCGTCGGTCATCCGCTCGAGCTCGGCGCCGGTGACGACGCGCTCGTCGGCGGCGATGCCCAGCTCGCGGGCGATGACGGAGGCGGTCCGCGGGTGGTCGCCCGTGATCATCAACGGGCGGATGCCCGCGCTCCGGGCGCGTGTGACGGCCTCCTTCGCCTCGCTCCGCGGCGGGTCGATCATGCCGATCAGGCCCGCGAAGACGAGGTCCCGCTCCACCCGCGCGTCGATCTCTCCAGCATCCTCCGGGAGCCAGTGGACGGCCACCCCGAGCGTGCGGAGGGCCTCGCCCGCGAGCTTTTCGTTGGTCCGCAGGATCTCTTCGCGGCGCTCAGGCGTCAGCGGCCGCTCCTCCGCGCCGACGAGCTCGTGCGTGCATCGCGTGAGCAGCACGTCGGGCGCCCCCTTGGTGAATACGATCAGGCGCTCCTGCGACTCGTGATCGCGGTGGACCGTGCTCATCAGCTTGCGCTCGGAGGAGAAGGGCACCTCCCCCACGCGGGGCAGCCGCTCGGCGAGCGCCTCGGCCCCGAGACCGGCCTTGCGCGCAGCCACGAGCAGCGCCGCCTCGGTGGGATCGCCCTGGACGATCCAACGGCCTTCGCGCTCCATCACCTCGGCGTTGTTCGCGCGGTCGGCCGCGGCGAGCGCGCGCTCGAGCTCCATTCGGAGCGGACCGTCGACCGGCCCGCCGCCCTCCCGGCTCACCTCGCCCTCGGGCGCGTACCCGGACCCGCCGAGCGAGACGCGCCCGCTGGCGGTGACGACCACCCGCACGGTCATCTCGTTTTTCGTGAGCGTGCCCGTCTTGTCGGACGCGATCACGCTCGCCGAGCCGAGCGTCTCGACGGCGGCCAGGTGCCGCACGATCGCGTTTCTCCGCGCCAGGCGTTGCACGCCGATCGCGAGCACGGCCGTGACCACCGCCGGCAGGCCCTCCGGCACCGCGGCGACGGCGAGCGCCACGCCCAGGATCAGCACGTCCACGAGCGCGGAGGGGCTGCGCACGTTCTCGACGATGACGATCGTCGCGATGATCACGGCGGCGATGACGAGGACGGCCAGCCCCAGCGCCTTGCCGGTGCGGTCGAGCTCTTTCTGCAGCGGCGTCTCCTCGTCGCGCGTCTCCCCGAGCAGGCCGGCGATGCGGCCCATCTCGGTCTGCATCCCCGTCGCCGTCACGAGGGCCCTGCCGTGCCCGTACGTCGCGGCCGTGCCGCTCCAGACCATGTTGTGCCGGTCGCCGAGCCCGGCCTCGCCGTCGATCGGCGCCGTATGCTTGGACACCGGCAGACTCTCGCCGGTCAGCGCCGCTTCCGCCGTCTTGAGCGCTGTCGATTCGGTGAGGCGCGCGTCGGCGGGGATGGTGTCCCCTTCCTCGAGCAGCACCACGTCGCCGGGCACCAGCTCCGCCGCGGGGACGCTCCGGCGCTCGCCCCCGCGGATCACCGTGGCCTCGGCCGCAGACATCGCCCGGAGGGCCGCGACCGCCGCCTCGGCGCGCGACTCCTGGATGTAGCCCAGGGCCGCGTTGAGCAGCACCACGGCGAAGATGGCGAGCGCCTCGTACGGCAGGGCCGTGTCGCGCTCGAAGGCCCACAGCAACGCCGAGATCGCGGTGGCGATGAGCAGCAGGATGACGAGCACGTCCTGAAATTGGGCGAGGAACCGCCGCCACGCGGGCACCGGCTCCTCCGCCGCCAGCTCGTTCGGTCCGTACCGCTCGAGCCGCGCCGCCGCCTCGCCGTCGCTCAGGCCGCGCTGCGTGTCGGTGCCGAGCGCCGCCGCGACCTCCTCGACGGGTTTCCGGTAAGGCGGCGCCTGATCCTGCGCTGGTGTAGAGACTGCCATGACGCGGGCTCAGATCGCGATGGGTGCGGCGAGGAGCTCGTCGGGGATTGCGAAGGCATCGACGAGGCCGCGGGCCGCCGGGCGCAGCTCCAGGCAGAGGGCGTCGATCTGTTTGCGGATCGCGCGGGCTTTTGCCGCTTCGAGGACGCCGTGCTCGAGCAGCCACCCCGCGTCGGCTTCGAGGCGGGCGAGCGCGTGGAGGGCGAGGAGGGGGCGCAGGATCGCGGCGAGATCGGCCGGGGCGGCGGCGACGGCCGCGGCGGCGCGCTCGACCACGGTCCGTTCGACGTGGGCGCGGGCGGCGGCCAGGAGATGGGTCTGGCACTCGAGCATCGCCTGCGTGGGCTCCTGGCCGGCCCCGAGGCGCTTCCTCAAGCGGCGGGCGACGGTTTCGAGCAGGTGCTCCTCGCGCCAGCGCAGCGCCCCGAGGTGAAACTCGGGGTCGCGCAGGTGCTCCGGCGCGGTCATCCGCGAGACGATCGGGTTGAGCTCGCGCACCGCCGTGCCGGCCCGGGCCGCGACGAAGCGCATCAGGTCGACGAACCCCATGTCTCCGAACTGCTTGCGGTACTCGGAGAGGAGCCCCTTCGCCACGAGTTGGAGGAGGACGGTGTTGTCGCCCTCGAAGGTGGTGAAGACGTCGCTGTCCGCCTTGAGCGCCGCGAAGCGGTTGACGGAGAGATACCCCTGTCCGCCGCAGGCTTCGCGGCAGGCTTGGATCGTGTCCGTCGCATGCCAGGTGGCCACGGCCTTGAGGCCGGCGGCCAGGCCCTCGACGCTCCGGCGGTCCTCGTCGTCCCCCTGCCTGGAGATGGCCTCGACGTACCGGGCCGCCAGGTCGCGCAGGGCGAAGTGGAGGGCGTATGTCGTGGCGAGGCGGGGCAGCAGCCGCCGCTGGTGCGCCGGGTAGTCCAGGAGCAGAGTCTCGGCGGCTCCCGGCGTGCCGAACTGGCGCCGGCGCTCGGCGTAGCGGACGGCGATGCACAGCGCCGATTTCGCGGCCGACAGGGAGGCCAGGGCGACGCTCACCCGGCCCCCGACCAGAGTCCCCAGCATGGTGAAGAAGCGCTTGCCGGGGCTGGCGATCGGGCTCGTGTAGGAGCCGTCCGTGGCCACGGTGGCGAAGCGGTCGAGGAGGGCTTCCCGCGGCACGCGCACATGGTCGAAGGCGATCCGGCCGTTGTCCACGCCGTTCAAGCCGAGCTTCTCGCCGCAGTCCTCGATGTGGACGCCGGGCAGGACGCTTCCATGGGGATCGCGGAGCGGGACCACGAAGGCGTGCACGCCGTGGCGCGCGCCGCCGGTCTCCAACTGGGCGAAGACGACGGCGAGCCGGGCGTCGCGGGCCGCGCCGCCGATGTAGTCCTTGCGCGCTTCCGCGTGGGGGGTGTGGATCTCGAAGGTGCCGTCTTCGGGCTCGTAGCGGGCGGTCGTTTCGAGGTCGGCGACGTTCGAGCCGTGCCCGGTCTCGGTCATGGCGAAGGCGCCGGCGAGGTCGAGGCGCGCCGCGGCCGGCAGCCAGGCGGCGTGATGGCGCTCGGTCCCGAGCTGGTGGAGGCTGCCGGCGAAGAGCCCGAACTGGACGCCGAGCTTGACGAGCAGGGAGAGGTCGTGGTGCGCGAGGGTCTCGAAAGCGGCGACGAACGCTGCCGGGTCTCCGCCGCCGCCGTGCTCGCGGGGCAGCCCCAGCGGACCGATCCCCTCCGCCGCCAGCCGGCGGCACCAGGCGAGCACCTGCGCGCGGTAGGCCTCGCGGCCGAGCTCGGAGCGATAGGCGAATTCGGGGGCGGCGAGGAGCCGGCGGACCCGCTCGCGGGTGCCGCGCTGTGCCCCGTCGAGGAAAACGGCGAGGCCGGCGACGTCCAAGGGCGCCGCCCTAGGCGCCGCCTCCGGCGGCTTGCGGGCCGTGCCGACGAGCCCCCGCGCCGCCTCGGTGCCATCCACGCCGAGGGCGGCTTCGGCCGCCGCCAGGGCCTCGCGCTCGCCGGGGTGGATCGCCGCCCCGCGCCGCTCGGCAAGCTCCTCGCCGAGAGCGGCGAGCGAGCGCCCCCTGGCCACCGGAAGCTCCTGGCCGGCCCCTTGGAGGCTCGCCAGGAGGGTGGCCAGCTCGCCGGCCGACGGGGCCGCCGCCGGATCGAGCCAGGCGCAGAGCAGAGCGCGGCTCGGCGCCGGGAGCTCGGGACCGTCCGCCAGCCGGACGCGGATGTCCGCGATCTCGGCCGGCTCGAGGTCGCCGTCGGCCCAGGCCACGTACACGAGCGGCAGGTATGCGGCCAGGCGCGGCTCGGCGAGCGCGGCGCGGCGGGCTTCTGACGGGGAAGAGGCGGAGCTCGGAATCATCGCGTCGATCCCTTCTGGAGTGCGGCGTTCATTCGGAGGCCGCTCGGTGTCCATCATACCCGCGGTCTGCTCTTGCCGCCGTGGAGCAAGAACGAAAGTAGAGCGATGAAAGAGGGCATTTCCGTCTTTCCAAGGGAAAGAACCTTTTCCCGGAGGAGATCCCTTGAGAGCGAGAAGACGCGACAGGTGGGGTAGACACCCAGAGAGGATTCCGGTAAGATCTTACCGTGGTCTTACCAGGAAGGGAGGGCACGATGACGACCCGGTTAAGCACCAAAGGACAGCTCATCATCCCCAAGGAGATTCGGGACCGGTACGGCTGGGAGCCCGGAGTCGAGCTGGAGATCGAGGACCAGGGAGACCATGTGGTGGTCCGGCGGGTGGAAAGCCTGCCGGAGACGCGCCTCGAAGACCTCGTCGGTTGCGCGGGGTACCGGGGACCGCGGCGGAGCCTCGAGGAGATGGAGCAGGCGATCATGGAGCTGGCCCGGGAGAGCCGGTGATCGCCCTTGACACCAATGTGATCGTCCGGGTCGTCATCGGGGACGACCCGGTGCAGGCCGAGGCGGCGATCGCGGTTTTTCGCACCGGTCCCCTTCTGCTGTGCAAGACCGTCCTGCTGGAGACCGAGTGGGTGCTTCGTGGGCGCTACAAGCTCGGGCGGGAGACGATCGGAGAGGCGTTCCGGAAGCTCCTGGGTTACCGCAAGATCCAGGTCGAAGACCGAGGCGCGGTCCTCCAGGCGCTCGCCTGGTACCTGGGGGGGATGGATTTTGCCGATGCCCTGCACCTCGCCTCCACCACGGGCGCGACCCGGTTCGCCACCTTCGATTGCGAGCTCGCCAAAGCCGCCGGACGGAGCACAGAGTGTCCGCCCGTGGAGCTGCTCAGGCCGGCGGACCGGTAGAGCTGGAGGGGAGGGGACAAGCTGTACAGCCCGGGTGGGGGCTCGGCGATGGAACGCGTCCCGCCCCTGCGTCGCGTCTTGATCCAAAAGAACAAAGGAAGGGGGCCCGGCCCCGGAAGATCCCGGGACCGGGCTGGGGGGGAGGGCCTACTTGTTCTTCTGGAGCTGCTTTTCGAGCTCGGCGATCCGCTTCTCGAGCGCCTTCAAGTGCTTTTCGAGCTCGGCCTCGCGCGGGGAGGGGCCGAGGCGCTCGAAGCGCACCCGCGGCCCTTCGCCCGGGAGGTGGCCGTCCGGACGGGGACCAGGGATGCGGCTTCCCGGCCGGTCTCCCAAGAGCTTGTCCCGGTCCAGCCGGAACAGGATCCGGTCGCCGTCCTCGTCCTTGAAGAAGAACGGGGTCATGTCGACCTCCGACCGCTCGCGCTTCTCGATCGTGGCCGAGAGGGTCTGCACCTTGCCGTTGCGCCAGATCTCGACCGGCATCGGCTGGCCTTCTTCCTGGGCGCGGATCTTCCACTGGACATCCCAGGACGACTTGATCTCCTTGCCGTCGACCGCGGTGAGGATGTCCCCCACCCGGACGCCGGCCGTCTCGGCGGGGCTGCCGGGCTCGACCTTGGAGATCATGACCCCGGCGTCCTCCGGCACGCCGAAGTGGGTGCGCAGCTCGGGCGTCAGATCGGTCAGGCCCACGCCGAGGTAGCCGCGGCGCATCCCGAGGCCGTCGAGCTCGATGACCTTCTCCTTGCCGTTCTCGTTGACGACGACGACCCGCCGCCGTTCCTGCCGGACCTGCTTGTCCTTGTCCTTTTCTTTGTCCTGCCCCGGGGGCGCGGCCTGGACGCTGCCGGCCAGGGTCAGAAGGCCGAGGGCGACGGCCCAGGTGGCCCGAAGGTTCGTCGTTCTGCGCATCTCTGCAATCCTCCTATCCGTCTCTGATTCGTCAGAATGTCTGGTTTTGATAGGCGGCGGGTTGAACTCCGCCGTCCGTCTCGGGGACCTGGGAGAGGTCGACGACGAAGTCGACGTCCTCGGTGCCTCCGAGATAGATCACCGGCGGCTCCGACATCTCCTCGACCTCCCGCGCCAGACGGCCGTGCTCGGCGCGGATCTCTGCGAGGAGCTGCCTTGCCTCGGCGGTCCGGACCGTCTCGGCCCTCCTCGCGTGGAGGAGACCGGCGGACAGGGCCACCGCGACCAGGAGCGCGGCGGTGAGCGCCGCGACCGGGCGCCACCTGACGACCGGCCGGCCGGCCTCCGGGGCGTCCAGATTTCGAACAACGCGAGCGGTGAACCCGGTCCGGGCGCGCTCGCGGGGCAGCTCGCGCAAAAGCTCTCCTATCCGGTGGTCTTCCATGTAGTACCTCCCCTCCAGTAGGGCTCGAGCTTCTCCTTCAATCGCTGGCGTCCGCGGAAGATCCGGGACTTGATCGTCCCTTCCCGGCACCCCAGCTCCTGGGCGATGTCCACGTAGGACCACCCTTCGATCTCGTGGAGGACGAGCGGGACGCGGTAATCGAGCGGCAGCGCCGCCACGGCCGCCGTAACCTCGCGGTGCAGCTCCTGGCGCAGGAGCCCGGGCGTGGCCGACTCGGCCTGGTGGCCGTTCCGGGGAAGGAAGGGGAGCAGCAGCCGCAACCGCTTCTCCCGCCGCTCTTCCGAGCGCACCAGGTTGGTGGCGATCCGGTAGAGGTAGGCCCGCAGGTATCCTTGCTCGTTGTAGCCCCGGGCGGCCCGGAAGAGGCGGAGGAAGGTCTCCTGCGCCAGATCCTCGGCGCGGTCCCGGTTCCCCGTCAGACGGGTGAGATAGCTCACCACCGCGTCCTTGTGACGGTCGACCAGGTCGGCGAAAGAGTCCCGATCCCCCTCTCGCACCCGCGCCATCAACTCGGCGTCGCTCGGCTGTTCCAGAACCATCGGCTCGCTCATAGGCTCGCTCGTGTTTCGTCTCTCCAGCCCAACATAACGCGGAAGCGGGGGAAAGGTTCCCGGACCTCACCCCGACCCTTGCTATGAAAATGGGGCCGCCGTGGCCTGCGACCTCACCCTCCGGCTCCCTCTCCTAAAGGAGAGGGCGAGAAAAGCAAACTCGACAAACCAGAGCCCCTCTCCTTTAGGAGAGGGGTTGGGGTGAGGTCTCAGGCCGGGAACGTCGAGGTGCGTCCTACCGCTTCCAGCGCCGGCCGCCCTCTTCGCTCGACAGGATCCAGCCCACGACCTTGCCGGGCTGGATGACGTCGACCTTGTGCCAGAAGCGGCGGTTCCTGAGATAGCGGCTGGAGCTGTCGTCCTCGGGGAGGGCTTCGAGCTCCTCGTAGATCTTCCGGAAGCGCTCGACCCACTTCGCGCAGTTGGCGAGGCGGAGGTCCACCCAGCCGTCCCGCACCCAGACTTCGAGCTTCTCGGGGGTGACGGTCTCGTTGGCGGCGTCGCCCGGGACGATCACCCGGGTGCCGCGGATGACCTCTCCCGAGTTGAGGAGGATGGGGATGCCCACCGAGACGACCCGGTTGGCGACCTCGGGGTCCTCGCGGACGAGGCGGTCGAGCGCCCGGCAGACGGCTTCGGGGGTGGCGTCCCGGACCGCGGCCATGTTCGGGTAGACGAGGCGCAGGAGGTGGGCCTCGAAGAGGAGCTTCGAATTGCGCGGCGGCCCCAGCATCTCGAAGGCCACGCTGTGGGTGCCGTGCTCTTTTTCGAGCTCGTTCAGCCGCTCGAGCGCCCAGTGGCGGAGGATGCCGGCCCGGTAGGTGGGGCCGAGCACCGCGCCATCTAAAGCATTCACGATGTCGTGCCCGGTGTTGCCCCCCTCGATCTCGAACACGAGATAGCGGGCGATCTCCTCCGGGGTGACGAACTCCATCTGCTCGTGGCTGGTGACGGTCGAGAACTCCTCCAGGCTGAACACGCCGTTCTCGCCGGTGTCGATGAAGACGTTCTCATAGTCCTGGCCCAGCTCCCGGGCCGCCTGGGCGTCCTCCGTCGAGAAAGTCTTCCCCAGGGGGATCGGCCGCGCGTCCACCCTCTGAAGGGTCCGGCCGCCCCGGCGGATCGGGCCATAGCCCATCCGCTTCCAGCCGATGACCGCCGCCGGCTTGATCTCCTTGGTGATCGGCGCATCCGGGGTGCGGGCCATCAGGAAGAGGAGCATGGACTGCGCGCCGGCCAGAGCGCTTTTGGACAGGAGAACCCGGCTCGGCCGCTCCTCGGAGTGGGTGTAGGGGATGTTCAACCCCATGCCGCCGGTGCCGGTCGTCCCCACCTTCACGTAGACTCTGGTGCCGGCGTCCTTCATCCCGCGGTACATCACCTGGATGTGGCGGATGAGCCGCGGCGTGTAGAGGGCGTCCAGGAGCTTCTCGGTCGCCCCTTCCTCGATCTGGCCCAGGTCGAGCTGGTTCAGGAGCTCCTCGGCCGAGCGGAAGATGTCGCCGTAGGCGATGCCCGTGGCCGTGTTGACGCAGTCGATCACGATGTCCGGCCGGGACTTCTCCAGCACGTCGTAGAGGACGAAGGAGGAGAGGGCCTCGTCGTCCAGCCGGCGGATCTCGGCCCGGATGCGGTCGCGGACCGAGCGCTCCTCGACCAGGCCGAAGATGTTCCCCTCGGAGACCGAGAGCACGGTGTTGCCCGCCTCGGGGCGGAGCTCGTCGGCGGCGTCCTGCGACTCCTTGAGGCGCAGGCTATGGATCTGGATCTCGCGCGGGTTGCGCACCAGAAGCTCGCGGCAGACGGCCATGCCGACCAGGCCGTATCCTCCGAGCACAAGGATCTTCCGATTCTCGACGTTCAAGCAGTTCTCCTCCCAGAGGGGATGTGAGGTCGCCGGAGTGGGTTCCCCGTTGGCGGGAGCCTATTCTATCTCCACCGGACGCCGCCTTCGAAGGTCCAGCGGTGCTCGGGGGAGTAGACGCCGACACCGCCGTCCTTGGAGGTGACGGTGAAGGTCAAGGCCCGCTTCTGGTAATCGTAGGGCGCGCCCTCGCGGCTGTGGACGGCGATGTCCGCCACGTACTCGCCCGGGGCCAGGCGGAAGGAGGGGCAGGCCAGGCGGACCACGGCTTCGCCCTCCAGGCTTTCGGAGACGAACCCTTCGAGGTCGGTGTTCGTCCCCCACACGTCGAAGCCGCGGGGGGTCGCGACGGCGACGCCGAAGACGAAGTCGTCGAGCGGCTGGGCGGCCCGCACGCGGATCTCGAAGACGGCTTCCTCGCCCGTCTCCAGGTGGTAGCGCTCCTCGCCGCCCGCGAGCAGCCGGACGCCCGTGATCTCCGCCTCGCGCGATCCCCAGCGCAGCTCCTCGGCCATCTCGCCGGAAGAGCGTTCGGCCGAGCGCTCGCGCTGCTCTTTTTCCGTCCGGTGGGCCTCCCCCTCCCGCTCGGCCACCTCCTGGCGGTAGGCGTCGATCACCCGGCGCGGCTCGCCCACGAGGCGCTGGACGCCGTTGTCGAGCCAGAGCACCCGGTCGCACAGGCTGGCCACGAGGTCGAGCGAATGGGAGACGAGGAGGATCGTCTTTTCCGCGGCGAGAAGCTCCTCGATCCGCCGCACGCAGCGGTGGGCGAACGCTTCGTCCCCCACGGCGAGGACCTCGTCGACCAGGAGGACGTCCGGGTCCGTGTGGATCGCCACGGCGAACCCCAGCCGCACGTACATCCCCGAGGAGTAGTTCTTGACCGGCTCCTCCATGAAGTCGCCGAGCCCGGAGAACTCGACGATCTCGTCGTAGCGGCGGTCGATCTGCTTTTTCGTCAGGCCGAGCACGGCGCCGTTGATGTAGACGTTCTCCCGCCCCGAGATCTCGGGGTGGAACCCCGCCCCCAGCTCGATGAGCGCCGCCACCCGGCCGTTCACCACGATCCGCCCCGTGGTCGGCTTGAGCATTCCGGCGACCAGCTTCAGAAGCGTCGACTTGCCCGAGCCGTTGCCGCCGATCAGCCCGAAGGCCTCGCCCCGGCCCACGGTGAAGTCGACCCCTTCGAGAGCCGCGATCGCCTCCTCTTTTTTCAAGTCCTGCACGAGGCTCCCGCTCACGATGGCGCTCTTGAGCGTCCGCAGCCGGTCCCCGGGCATCGTCCGCCGGTAGAGCTTCGTGAGCCCCTCGACGCGGATGGCCTCGCCGGCAGCTTCCGCCGGGGGCTGAAGATCCGGCTCGCTCATGCGGCCTCCACCAGGGTCTCCCGCAGGCGCTCGAACAGGCCGGCCCCGAGGGCCCAGAACGCGAGCGCCACGAGGGCCATCTGAATCCAGAGGATCGGGTCGGGGACGATCCCGTAGAAGAGCGTCTGCTGGTACGCCAGGAGGAACGGGGTGAACGGGTTGAGCCGCACGACCCACCAGACGAGCGGGAGGTGCCGGATCGAGTCCAGGGGGTAGAGGACCGGGGTGAGGAAGAAGAGGAACGTGAGCAGGTTGGCCAGCAGGTCGCGCACGTCCTTGAAGTGGACGGTGAGCGCCGCGGCGCCCAGGGCGATCCCGGAGAGCATCAGCAGGTGGAGGAGGATGACCGCGGGGAGCAGGAGCGCCCCCGGGCCGCCCACGGGATAGTGGAGCAGCCGGCCCGCGACGATCGCCACAGCCACGATGGGGATGGCGAACAGGAAGTGGACCAGGTTCGAGAGCACCGCCACCATGGGCAGCAGCTCGGCCGGGAAGACCGCCTTCCGGATGAGCCCCGAGTTGGCGAGGAGCGACATGGACCCTTCGAGGATCGACGCCGAGGTCCAGATCCAGGGGAAGAGGCCGGTCACGATGAAGAGGGCGTACGGATCGGCCCCGGCCGTCCGCGGCTGGAACACGACCGAGAAGACAAAGGTGTAGACCGCGAGGAGCAGCAGCGGGTTCGCGAGCGACCAGAGGAATCCCAGGACCGAGCCCCGGTACCGGGCCTTGAGCTCCCGGGAGGTGAGGGTCAGCAGCAGTCCGCGGAAGCGGAGGATCTGGAGGGCGGCCCGGAACATGCGGAGAGAATCTATCACTCCCCTGCTAGACTGCCCGCCTGTGACCGCTTGGAGTCCGGTGGATCTGCTGCCCGGCTTGTGGGTGGGGCTGCTCGCGGGGTTCCTCGCCGCCGCGCTCCGGCGAGGGTACGATCCGGTGCCGGCGCGGGTCCTCCTCGCTTTTGCCGCCGTCCTCCTGATCCTGTTCGGTCCGGTCCTTTTCGGGGGCCAGCTCCTCCTTCCTCTGGACACCCTTCGCGGGCAGTACCCCTTCCAGAGCCTGCCGCCGACGGAGCCCCACGGCAACGTCCTCCAGGGGGATCTGATCGAGCTCGTGGGGCCATCCTCCGCGGCGGTGCGGGAGGCATGGGAGGCGGGGCGGTGGCCTTTGTGGAACCCGCGGGTGGGAGCGGGGATGCCGCTCCTTGCCGATCCCCAGACGCAGGCGCTCCAGCCGCTCGTCCTCCTGGGTTACGCGCTGCCCTGGGCGCGGGCCGCGGCCGTGACGGCGGCGCTCCGGGTGTTCCTGGCGTTGATCTTCACCTTCCTCTTCTTTCGCCGACAGGGGATGGGGGAGGGACCGGCCGCGGCGGGCGCCTTCGCGTGGGGGCTCGGCGGATTCCTCCTGCTCTGGCTGGGCTGGCCGATCGCCAATTCGGCGGTCTTCCTCCCGCTCCTCCTCTACGCGGCGGCGCGGTGCGACGAGGTAGGGGGGCGTCGGGACAAGCTCCTCCTGGCCCTGGGAGCGCTCGCCCTGCTCCTCGGCGGGCACCCGGAAACCGCCGCCTACGTCCTCGCCCTGACGTTCGCCTTCCTTCTGGACCGGGTCCGCCGCCGGGTGCCGGGGACGCGGCTCCGTCTCCTTCGAGACACGGGTCTCGCCGTCCTCCTCGCGGGGGCTGTGGCCGCGCCGGTGCTTCTTCCCTTCCTGGACCTCCTGCCGCACACCTTGCGGGCGTCCCGGTTGGAGGAGGTCCCCGGCAAGGCGGGCTCGCTCGCCCTCCGCTGGTTACAGATCGCGGCGCCCAACGCCTTCGGCAACAGCCGCTACATCCACTACTGGGGGATCGAGAACTCGAACGAGGACGCGAGCGGATTCGTGGGAACGGCCACACTTCTCGCCGCTCTCCTGGGCGTGGGCGCGCGGCGGAAGCTCCCGCAGGAGTGGCTTTTTCTGGGGATTGCCGCTGCCTCCTTCCTTCTTCTTGGGATTCCCGGTGTCTCCCGGCGTCTCCTGCTCCTCCTGGGATTCTGCCTGGTCTACCTCGCCGTCTGCACGCTGGAGCGCTTCCGGCGGGGCGAGGCCCGGCGGTGGCCGGTGCTCCTGGTGGCGGCGGGGCTCGGCGCGGTGATCGCCTGGGGTTATCTCGGCCATCCGCACCCCGAGGACCCGGGACGGCTCGCCCCCCTGCGCATCGGCTGGCTTCACTGGCAGGGGAGGTTCCTCGTCCTCGCCGTCCTCCTGCTCCTGGCCGCGGGCACGTGGCGGCGCAAGGGGGCGGGCCGGCTGGCGGTGGCGGGAATCTCGGCGCTCGTGGCTGCGGAGCTGATTCTTGCCCACGGCCCG
>DATHUD010000071.1:0-3754 GCA_035462575.1 Thermoanaerobaculia bacterium
GTCACCGGCGCCGCCACCGTGATCCTCGCCATGGGCGCGGGCCGCAAGGCCGCGAGCTCGATCCACGAGTACCTGACTACGGGCGACTGGGAGGGCTCGGGCCCGGGCACCTGGGTCGTGGGCTAGCTCTCCGGCTCGAAACGCATCTCGGGATTTCTCCGCGCGCGCTCCAGATAGGCCGCGATCCGGCCGAGGAGGCCGAGGCTGATCCTCTCCGCCTCGGCGGCCTCCTTGAAGATGAGGAGCGCCGCGATCGCCTCCTGGTGAACGTCCCGCGACTTGAAGATGGGCACCATCTCCGCCGCGAGCCGCTTCACCTCCCCGCTCTCCCCGCGCAGGGCGTAGACCGTCGCGAGGTCGAGCGAGACGAGCGCCGCGTCGAACCCGATCCCGCGCTCCACGAACGCGTCCCGCGCCTCGCGGAGCGCCCCCTCCGCCTCCGCCAGCCGGCCGAGCTCCCGCGCGATCTTCCCCTCCAGCCAGCGCAGCCGCACGAGGTGCATCCGGTCGCCCAGCTCGAGATACAGCCGCCGGCACTTGCGGAGCGCCTTCTGAGCCTCCTTGTGCCCGCCGCTCTCGTTCAGGTACCAGATGAGGTTGTGCTGGGCCGCCACCATGAGCCGCGGCTCTTCCAGGAAATCGATTTTGGACAGGCCGCTCCGGATCAGGCGGATCGCCTCCTTCCGTCGGCCGGCATGCCCGAGGACCATGCCTTTCTGGATGAGCGCCCGCCCCTCCAGGTGCGGGTCCCATCCCAACCGGTAGACCTCGATGACCCGATCGAGGAGCTGAGCGGCCTCATCGAACCGTCCCTGGGAGTTCCGCAGAGACGCCGAGAAGCTCAGGATCTCGGCCTCCGTGTAAGCATCCTCTCCGGCGCGCTTGTGATGCTCCACAGCCGTCCGCAGAGCCTCCTCGGCCGCCCGGAGGTCGGAGGCGACCCGGTGGGAGTTGCCGAGGTGGGCCCAGGCCAGGGCCCGGGCGTCCTCGACCAGCTTCTCTCCATACCGGTCGGGATCCAGCCGCTCGGCGATCCGGACCGCGAGCTCCGCCAGCTCCACCACCGAGGCCGGATCGTCCGACCACAGATCGCGCAACTCGCTCTCCAGAAGCTCACAGATCTTCAGCCGCTGGAATCTCTCGTCCGTCCGGACCAGCTCCTCCCGCTCTGCGGCTGGCGCGCGGAGAAGCTCCACCAACAGCTCTCCCGCCTCGTCAGCCTCCTTGAGGATACTGGCCAGCCTTCGGCTCGCGCGCTCGGCGGCGCACTCGAACGCTCTGTCGTACTCGGAGCGATGGCGCTCAACCATCCTCGGGCTCCTTTTCAGGCTTCTTGAGGTATCGCTGAATCTCTTTCTCGAAAAACTCGAGAACCCACCGCTCGCGATCGCGCACCCGATCCCACCGATACGCGACGCCGATCAAAGCCTCGCCGATCATCCGTTCCGCCTCGGCCAGGGGCACCCCGTCGAGACGGAGGCGCCGAATGATCTTCGGACGGAGCCTGTCGAGGAGTCGGGCGAGGTCCTGGTCCGTTGGACGGTCTGAGGACGGCATCGCCAGTCTCCCCCCCATTCACCCTCCGGGCGCGGGGCTCCTGTTGGCACCTCTCCAGAGACCAAGTTGCCGCAAAGGCCAAAAATGGGACAACGAGGAACAAGGAAAGGGGGGCTTCCCGGGCACAGCCCCCTCTCCCGCGATCCGGAAGTGCCCGTTCTAGCCTGCGCCGGGTTGCGGCAGCCTCAAGGATTGCTGCCACAGATCCCGTTCGGATCGATCGTCCCGCGGTTCTCTCCCTCCGGAGGCGGAGGAGTGCCGTCCCCGACCACCCCGCCGATGAGATCGAGGAGGGATTTCCAGACCTCCGAGAAAGCGCTCCCCGTCCCCGCGAACAGGGAAGCGGAAGACACGGACGACTCGATCCCCCCCGCCTCGGCGAGACCGGACAGCCCCCGGGCCTGAGACACTGCGGGGAAGAGGAGGCAGAGGACGACCAAAAGCATTGAACCGGAACGGAACTTCCGTCTCTCCATAACAGATCCCTCCAGACGACAGGTCACGGCAGCCGCCATGGCCAGCCAAGCCTGCCCCAAGAAAACATGGTGAGAGCAGTGCCGAAAATCGAGACCTAAATGCTCGGAGAAAATCACCCTGCGTCAATCGAGTGCTTGATTGAACGCCTCTATCATCCTATATCGACCACTCAGGCGCTCCCCCAGGGCGAGTCGTTCCAGAACCGCCGGGTCGGGGTGCTGCTGTCTCCTGGGAGCCACTCGAAAGCGTCCGCGTCTGAAACCCAGAAATCGATCTCGATTCGTTGGATTAGTGTACTACATTGAGGGGGATTGAAATACAAGCACTGAAATATTCAATAGGGCAAGGTCATGCTAGCATCGCGAGGCTGTTCGTCCGGGACAGACCGCTCCACAGAATCTCGCTTCAACAAATGGCCGATCTCTCTCTGCGCATCGCTTCTGCTTTGAGCTTCACTTTGCTGCCGATCGTGCTGCTTCAGGGGTGGCGCGCTCGCCGGGCCATACCCCGTCTGCCCGAGGCCCAGGGTCCTCGCGAAGGTGAGATCCCAGGTGCAGGACCGGCGCTTCGCCTCCTCGTGCTGGGCGAGTCCACCGCCGCAGGCGTGGGGGCTGCCAATCACATGGAGGGCCTGACGGGGCAGACGGCACAGGCCTTGGCGGCAGCCACGGGCCGATCTGTGCTCTGGAGCACGCTGGGCCGGAACGGATTGACTGCACAGGCCGCTCGGGTCGAGCTGCTGGAGCCCGCGGCAGAGCTTCGCGCCGACATCGCCGTTCTCGCGTTCGGGGTCAACGACACACTGCGCCTGCACAGCCGCCGTCGCTGGGTGACAGATCTCACGCTCCTGGTTGCGGCGCTACGGAAGCGCTGCGGAGCGATTCCCGTCATCTTGACCGCGGTCCCGCCGATGGGGAGCTTTCCCGCTCTGCCCCGCCCGTTGCGCGACCTGCTCGGCCTGCGTGCGCGGCTGCTGGACCGCACGGCCCAACGATGGGCCGCTCAGCAGGAGGCGGTGCACCACGTCGCCATCCCCTCCATGTTCGGCGATGCCGTCGCTATCTTTTTCTGCGAGGATCGCTTTCATCCATCCCCGCTGGGCTATCAGCGATGGGGCCACGCGCTCGGCCACGCCGTTGCGCAACTCTGCGAGGATCAGTCCGCCCGCAGCGCCACCATCGGATCCACCTGCGTCGCCCGCCTCCCCGGCAGGTAGGCCGCGAAGAGCGAGACCGCCGCCAACCCCAGCGAAACCGCCGCGAAGGTGGCCGGGTCGGTCGAGCCGACCCCGAAAAGCAGGCTCGACATCACCCGGGTCGCGACAAAGGCGAGGAGCAGGCCGGCTCCAAGGCCCAGAAGAGCGAGAGTTCCGGCTTCTTTCAAGACGAGGCCGAGCACCGTGCCGGGCTGGGCGCCCAACGCCATGCGGAGACCCATCTCCCGCGTGCGCTGGGCGACCGAGTAGGAGGTGATGCCGTAGATGCCCACCGCCGCGAGCACCAGGGCGAGGCCGGCGAAGATCACCAGGAGCACCATGTTGAAGCGCCGGCCCGCGACGGAGGCGGAGACCATCTCTTCCATGGTCCGCATGCGGTCGATCGGCTGGTTCCGGTCCACGGCGAACACGGCCGCGCGGGCGTCGGGGATCAGGCGCCTCGGATCGCCCGCCGTGCGCACCACGAAGCTCCTCTGCCCCGACGAAGACTGCGCCTGGGGCACG
>DATHUD010000072.1:0-2967 GCA_035462575.1 Thermoanaerobaculia bacterium
CCTCCCCCGAGTGCTTTCGCCGAGGGTCGAAGACCACCACCTGGTCCGGGACAAAGGGGTTGACCCGGCGAACTTTGAACCCCCTGTCCTCAAGGATGTCCCGCCTCCGCTTCTGCGCGGTCGCAGGCGTGAACCGGATCACGATCTCCCGATACACCACGTGGAGGAGACCGCTCGTGGTCTCGCGGAAGGCGACCGGAGGTGGCCCGGGTTGTTGCCTTCCAATCCTGAAAAAGGCGCGGGCCCCACGCGAAACCAGACCCTCGGTGTTGACGCGGGCGAGTCGAACCCTTTCCCTTCGGGCATTGAGGACGTACATCCGGTCTTCTTCCCGGGCGGCCGGTTTCCCTCCACTCATCGCGGCGCCCCCGGGGTCTCGATCCGGAGCCTGCCGTCCTCCCCGAACGCGACGCGGATCATCCCGCTCCGGTCGGTCCTGAGCACCCGGGCGCCGTGCTCTTCGATCCGCTCGACCACGTCCGGCGCGGGGTGGTGGTAGATGTTGTTGGGCCCCGCCGAGACGAGGGCGAGGCGGGGCCTGGCCGCTTCGAGGAACGCGGTCGTCGACGACGTCCGGCTGCCGTGGTGGGCGACTTTCAAGACATCCACCCGGAGGTCATTTGCGCAGCAGGAGACGAGGCGCTGCTCGGCCCAGCTCTCGATGTCGCCCGTGAGGAGCGCCCGTTGTTCCGCCGCCTCGGCCAGGAGCACGAGCGAGCGCTCGTTGGTGCCGCGGCTTTCGTCGGGCTCGGGGTGGAGCACGGTGAAGCTCCAGCGGCCGAGCGCGGCTTTCTCTCCCGCCGCGAGGAGGCGCGTCCGGGTGCCCGGGAGGCTTGCCAGGCGGCCGGCGCAGCCCTCGGAGCCCCAGCCGGGGCCCATCCACACCTCTTCGACCGGCAGGTAGGCCGCGATGTCGACGAGGCCGCCGCAGTGGTCCCGGTCCGGGTGCGTCATCACGAGGGCGTCCAGGCGCCGCACTCCTTCGGCCAAAAGCGCGGGCAGGAGCACGCGGCCTCCCAGATCTCCGCCGTCCCAGCCGCCGCCGTCGACGAGCACGGCCCGGCCGCCGTCCCGCACCAGGATCGAGTCTCCCTGGCCCACGTCGATCATCACCAGCTCGGGGCCGCGCGGCGCCCGGCCGCAACCCGCGGAGGCGAGCACGGCGAGGCCGGCCACGCCCGCGGCCAGGAGAGCCAGGGCGCGGCGGCGCAGGTACAGGGCGCCCGCGACCGCACCCGCCAGGAGCCAGGCGGCGAGCGGCGGGACCACGAGAGGCAGGGAGAGCCAGACCTCCGGCGGCGTGCGGGAGGGCCAGGAGAACGGTGCGGCGAGAAGGTCGAGCCCGGGAAGGACGGACGCGGCGAGCCCGGGCGCGACCAGAGCGAGAACCGTCCACAGCAGGGAGGCTCCGAGCACGAGGCCGGTCCACGGCACGGCCGGGAGGTTCAAGAGGGGCGCGAGAGGCGAGAGCGTGTAGAACCGGGGCAAGGCCCAGGGGAGGGTCGCGAGCTGCGCACCGGCGCTCGCCGCGAACGACTCGGCGAGCCACGCCGGGAGACGGCGCCGCCAGCGCGCGGCGAGCGGGGGCGCGAGCAGGAGGAGGCCGGCCGTGGCCGCCACGGTGAGCTGGAAGGCGGGCGACCGGACGACGTCCGGCCAGTCCAGGATCAGCAGGATCACGGCCCAACCCAGGGCGTTGGCCGCGGCGGGAGGCCGCTCCACGAGGAGCGCCGTGCCCGCGAGAAGGCCCATGACCGCGGCGCGCACGAGGGCGGGAAGGGGGCCGACCAGCAGCAGGTAGAGCGCGATGGCCGCGAGCATGAGGACAAGCCGCAGGCGGCGCGGCAGCCAGCCTCCCAGGAGCCACACTGCTCCGGCGACCAGCGCCACGTGGACGCCCGAGACGGACATCAGGTGATAGACCCCGGTGATGCGGAGCCCTCGCTTCCATTCGAGGGGGAGTCCCGAGGCGTCTCCCAGAACAAGAGCCCGCGCCAGGGCCTTGCCTTGCCGGGATCCCGCGCTCTCCGGCCCGGAGGCCGCGTAAGCCTCCTCGACCCGGCGGCGGAGCGCTCCCGAGAGGCGGGCGATCCACCCCGGCCCCTCCTCAAGCTCCATCAGCCGCCGGCTCTTGACGCGCAGCCGCCACGGGCCGGGCGGCACCGCGGCGCGGTTGGCGAAGCCGGACGAGCGGGTGAGATAGCCCTTGATCCGCAGGGCGGACCCGAAGGCGGGGGGAGCCATCTCCGGATCAGGTACGTGGAGGACTGCTTCCAGGGCGGGGGTCACGATCCGCGAGCCCTGCCGGAGCCTCAGTACCCGGGCCGGAGCCGACCAGCCGTCGTCGCCCGGCGTCCAGTGTCCGGCGACCCGGACCACGGCTTCGACGGGGTTGTCGCGGTCGATCCCCGCGACCGGGCTCCCGGGAAGATCGAGCCGGACCACGGCGACCAGGAGCCCCAGCGAGAGGAAGGCGAGGAACGTCCCCGGCGGACGGCGCAGGGCGAAGCCCAGGAGGGCCAGGACGACCAGGGGGACGAGAGGCAGGAACGGGAGGTGGAAGGCGAGCGAAGTACCGCAGGCGAACGCCGCGGCCGGGAGGAGCATGGGCGAGGTTTGGGATTTCATACCCTCCTTTAGACGGAAAAGGGGGTTCCCATCGCTCACTTTTTTTCGCGGCTCAGCGGGCGGGCGTCTCCGCTTCCGGCGAAAACAGGGACAGAACCGGCAATCCCAGGCGCCTCCTGAGGGCCTGGCGGGCGAGGCGCTCGCGGGAGCGCTCCAGCTCCTCGGCCGGCAGGCGGCCACCCAGGGAAGCGAGGGTCTTCTCCACCGCCGTGGCGATGTCAAGAGCAACGAGTCTCTTCTGGGAGAGGCTTGCGGCATCGCCCCCCCGGCGCTGCCGGCTGCCTCCCGCTTTCTCATAGAGACAGTACGGACGCTGCTGCCCCAAGGGGAGCATGGAAC
>DATHUD010000073.1:0-1741 GCA_035462575.1 Thermoanaerobaculia bacterium
GGGGCTTTCCACGCCATCGGCAAGCTGCACCAAGATCGATTCGCTTTCCAGCATTTCTGACCTGGCTGAAACGACGAGCGGCCCCGGAGTTAGCCCCAGAGTCTCGAACTCTCCGTTCTTATTGGTGCGGTCGTCGCTCGACTTCCTCGGACCGCTGTAGAAACGGACAGAGGCTCCGGGGACCGGCCGGCCCGACGGGTCCACGACCTCTCCCGCCAGACGGGTGTCGGGCACTTCGAGCTTCACCTCGGCGAGGTTCTTGCCGGGCGGCATTTTGATCTCGACCGGTTCCAGGAAAATCCGCCAACCCTCGTCGCTGGACTTGAGCTCGACCCTCCAGGTTCCTTCTTCCGGGAGGAGGCCTTCGAAGCTGCCGTCCACGTCGGTGTCGAAGCGCAGGCTTCGTCCTTCACGGCCGAGCCAGACCGTGGCGGGCAACGGCTCGTCTCCGATCGAGACGGTCCCCTTGATCCTGAGGACGGGGATCTCGACATGGAGCGGCGGCTCTCCCGGCTCGATCTCCAGGCTCTCGCTGTGCCAGCGCGTGCCCAGGTCGCCCAGGATGCCCAACTCGTAGGTCCCCGGAGGGATTCCAGGCGACTTCCAGGTTCCCTCCAAAGAAATCTTTCCAGCGATCCTGTCCGTCGGCCGCTCGGAGGGCGAGGTCCGGCGCAGCAGCTCGATCTCCCAGGGCTTGCCGTAGGGCTCGATCGGTGGATCCACGACGACCTCGAAAACGACCGGGCGGGCCAGTCGGAGCTTTTCGATCACTTGCGCTTCGAGGTCCGGCCGCACGTCCACCGGCTGCACCCGCACCGGAGCAAAGCCTTCCTTGGAGGCCGTCAGCACGTACCGCCCGGGCGAGACGCCGGTGAGCTGAAAGAAGCCCTTCTCATTCGATTTCCCTTCCAGCTTCATGCGCTCAAGCTCGCGGCTCACGACGATGCTCAGAGAGCTCCCTACGTGATGCGGAGCCAACTCGACGCGGACCCCGGAGGCCGGTCTTCCGTCCTCTTCCTGGACCCACCCCACGACGGAGGCGCCCCGCTGGAGGCGCAGCGTTCCCAGATCCTTGCTTTCGCGAGCCGGGAGAGTGAGGTCCCACAGATAGAGCGGAGTGAACCCTTCGGCTCGGAGACGGAGATCGACGCGTCCTGCCGGAACGGCGCAGTCGAGCCTCTCCTCGTGAACCGGGCAGGGGATCGTGGCATCGAGAGCGTCCCCTTTGCCAGGCTGGCTCGCCGTGGATTGGACCCCAACCGTCACGGAGGCCGGCAGCGCTCCGGCATCCGGCCGAATCAGCTTGCCCCGGATGCGGCCCATGGGGAAGAGACGCAGCTGGACCTCCTCCATGCGTTTTCCGGCCGGGACAGCTTGGGGCTCGCTCCAATACCCTTCGGACTGAAGCTCGACCTGCCACGCCCTGTCCGATGGCACGGAAAGCTCTTTCTGCCCGGGAGCCTCAAAGGGGAACTCGAGAGGATCCGAAGGGGAGGGCCCGGAGCTTCCTCCCGGCTGGTGAATGAAACGGAGTATCCCCGGAACCGGCTTCCCCTCAGCAGTCCCGCCAACCACCTCGACGGAGATACGGAGAGACGGAGCCGGGGCATTTTGCCCCATGGCAAGAAGAGAACCGGCGAGGGCGAAGAGAAGAAAACTTCTCATCAGGATCTCCAGCGGGCTTGGGAGTGGTCAAGCCCACCGGCACAGGTCGCCGCTTGCCGAGCAGAAACCAAGTACA
>DATHUD010000074.1:0-6522 GCA_035462575.1 Thermoanaerobaculia bacterium
CTCGAAACCCCGCAGAGGGACGGCGTCCAGAGCCTCCAGCTTGAAGCTGCGGGAGAGCAGCCGGTGGTCTTCCCCGCTCACCACGAGGCTGTTCGGCGGAGCGACCGCCTGGAGGCTCATGGCCAGGTCGAGCGTCGAGCCTAGCTGCAATTGAGGTTCCCTTCCGGGCCGGCCGGCGACGACCGCCGTACCGGTGGAGAGGGCGGCGCGGAGGGCGGTCTTCTGCCGGCCGGCCAGCCCGGCACGGCGTCCGAGCTCTTCCGTCTGCGCAATGAGAGCGCGCGCCGCGCGGACTGCCCGCTCCGCGTCATCCTCCTGAGCCTGGGGAAAGCCGAGATAAAACCAGAGGATGTTGCCGAGCACCGCGCCGACACGGCCGCCCAACTCTTCGAGGATCTCGCGGGCCCTCTCCTCGAAAAGGGCCATGACCTCGGAAAGGATTTCGACATCGAGGAACCGGGCCTCGCCGGAGCTTTCGTCGACCCCGACCAGGCCGCAGCAGGTCACCGTGATCCGGCGGCGTTCCCCTTCCTGCCGGCCGCGAGCGTTCTGCGCCAACCCGCTGCTCCCGGGGGGTGGCGTGCTCGGCAACCGCACAGGCTCGACGAACGTGTCGAAGCTCGCGTCCCCGCGGTCTCCACTCTCCTGTGGGAGCGCGGCACGGAGCGAAGCGAGAGTTGCGGCGACTTCCGCCGCGCTCCGGGGCCGCAACTCGCGCTCCCTTTCGAGCAGCGCGCCGATCAGGGTCGCGAGCTCTCTCGGCACCTCCGGCCGGACCCGGTCCAGAGGAGGCAATTGCAAGGAGAGGACCCTCGTGAGGGACTCCCGGGCGTCGTTCCCCCGAAAGGGAGGCTTTCCCGCAAGGGCTTCATAGAGGAGAGAGCCCAGAGAGAAGAGATCGGATCTGGCATCGAGGTCGAGCCCCTGGACCTGCTCGGGAGACATGGCATAGCACGTCCCCAGAATGGTTCCGGGCAGAGAGAGCGACGGAGCGTCTCCATCCTCCCGCAGCTCCTTGGCCAGACCAAAATCGAGGATCTTGGCCCGCCCTGCCGGCGTCACCATGAGATTCGCGGCCTTGAGGTCGCGATGGAGGACCCCCTGGGCATGCGCCTCCGCGAGCCCCTGCGCGATCTCGATCCCGATCTCGACCGCCCGGAAGACCGGCAGGGGGCCCTCTTCATCGAGCAGCCGCCGCAGGTTGCGGCCGCCGATGAACTCCATCACGATCCAGTCGCCGTCGTCCTGCTCGACGAGGTCGTAGATCTGGACGATGGCCGGATGATTGAGGCGGGCCACGACGGAGGCTTCGCGGCGCAAGCGCTCCCGCGCATGCGCGACGTGCCCGGTGACCACCTGCTTGATGGCGACGTGGCGCCGGAGCCGCTCGTCCCAGGCGCACCAGACGGTCCCCATCCCGCCGGCTCCGATCGCACGCTCCAGCCGATAAGGGCCGACCCTCTCGGGCCCGGGATGATCTCCCGGAGGCTCGCTTTTCATGGTTGAAAGATTCTAGGCGAAATTCAGGTCCCTCCGATATCCGGAGCCATTCTCTGAAGCCGGCCCTATACACCAAGTTTTATTTGCACTAAGCTATACATTCACCATGAAGGAGGACGTAGACGCATGAAGAAGTTGTCCAAGCTCGCCCGGATCGCAGGTCTCTGCCTGATCGTCTCCACCCCAGCTCTGATGACCTTCGCCGATCCGCCGCCCCCGGAGCCCTGCGGTTGCGAGTACTGCTCGCGCGCCGGCCACAACAAGAGCTGCACCATCGACGGCACGACCACGACCTGTGGATATTTCCTCTCCGTAGCGCTCTGCCTGCCCACGGGCGGCTAACGCTTCCGACTCCGAGGGGCCGCCTGTCCAGGGCGGCTCCCTATTTCGACACGCCAGAATCCTTCAGCACGAACTCCGGCCGTTTCGTCCGCGCCATGCAGGAGGCGTCGAGCCCCTGGACCGTCCCGGTTTCCACGACTTTGATGGCCAATTCGTCGGTGCACTCTGCGCCCTCGATGCCGTCGTAGCCGTGGCCGGCGTCCGGCAACACCACATGGACGCTGTTTTTGAGCGTGCGGGCGGCCCGCTCGGCGTTCCCGGGCGGGGTCACGGGATCGCGCTCGCCCGAGATCAGGAGCACCGGCACGCCGGACGTGACCGGCTCCAGGAACTCGCGGCCCACCGGGGGCACCGGCCAGACCGCGCAGGCCGCCTGCTGCGTGCGGATGCGGAAGTCCCCCAGAAACGTGCCCTCTATGGCGGCCGGGATCTCGTCTTCGCGGATGAAGGGGAGATCCTCCGAGCAGGTGAGGGAGAGATAGTAGCCGCGGTTCATCGCGCCCAGGCCGGCGACGGAGGAGAGGGCCTCCTCGGCCATCGGTTTCCAATCCCCTAAAGCGGCCTGATGGACGCTCCAGGGGAGACGGGCGGCCTTTGCGGGACTGTAGAGCATGTAGCGCAGGGTCTGCGCCACGGCGCTCCGCGTCAGCCGCACCTCCACGGGCTTGCCGGTCTCGCCGTCCGTCACGGTGAGGGTCACGGGCTCCTTCTCGCTCTGCCGGAGCACGGAGGCCACCTCCTCGCGCAGCCTGGGGAAGGCGCCGTGGCAGGCCGCGTCTCCGTCGCACTCGGCGATCAGTCCGTCGAGGGCCCGCTGGGCGTTCCGGGCCATTGAGAACGGTCCGCGTTCGTCCGGGGGCACCAACCCCGAGAGGACCGCCGTGCGCACCCGGTCCGGGTGCCGCCGCAGGTAGATCAGCCCCGACCGGCTGCCGCCGGAGCCGCCATAGATGTTGATCTTTTCGTAGCCGAGGGCGGCCCGCACCTCGTCGATGTCGTCGACGCTGGTGTCGTTGTTGTACTGGGTGAGGTCGGCGGTCTTCGCCAGGCGCTCGGCGCAGGCCCTCGCCCCCTCGGGCGGGAGGTAGTGGTCCAGGAAGCCCTGAAGCCCCGCGCTCTCCTGCATCTCGGGACAGACGAGGGCGGCCGTCCCGCCGGTGCCCCGGAAGTCCACCAGCAGGAGGTCCCGCCGCTCGAGGAGGGCTCCGAACCCCTCGACGAGCCAGGAAGCGGCGTCCACGTTGGATTCTCCCGGGCCGCCGTTGAAGAAGACGAACGGATCGGGCTGCCGGTCGGGTCCCTGGGCCGGGATGACGAGGACGCGGAGTGGAATCTTCCGGCCGGACTTCGCCGCGCGATTTTCCCAGACTTCATAGATTCCGCACCGCGCCTCCGGCGGCAGGCCGGGGATGCCGGTGCAGGGCGTGAGCTCCAGCTTCGGGGTTGGTATGGCGGTCTCCGCCGCCAGGGCCAGCCCGGAGATGCAGATCCAGGCCAGAATCGCGAGCTTCAGTCCGTTTCTCACGATACCCCCGGTAAAGCCAGCAGCCGGCGCAGGTCCACTCCCTCCCACAGCCGCTCGCGCATGATCCGCGATTCATCCAGCGCGCGGGCTCCGGGCGCCGTCACGGCGAAAAAACGCCGCGAGGCGGTGCCGGCGCCCGACCGGCCGGAGGACACGAGCCCCTTGGCCTCCAGCCGGTCGAGCGTCGCGTAGACGGCGCCGATCGCGACGTCGCGGCCGGTGACGCTTTCGAGCTCGCGCCGCACGTTCATCCCGTACGCCTCCTCTCCGGTGCGGAGCACCGCGAGCATCACCTGCTCCTCGAACGTTCCGAGCGGGGTGCTGTCGTTCATGTCTGCTCTCCTCAAGGCTCGTAAAGGACTCTCGCCGGATCCACGCGGCTCGCGCGGTAGGCGGGCACGAAGGCGGCGAGCACGCCCGCCGTCAAGAGCGCCAGGGTCGCGGCCAGGAGCGCCATGGGGTCCGCCGCGCCGACGCCGTAGAGCAGCGAGGCCAGCGACCGCGCGAGCACGACCGCGGCGGCGGCGCCGATCAGGATCCCTAAGCCGACGAGCGCGGTCCCGCGGCCCACGACGTGCCGCACGACGCGAGCCGGCGTAAGCCCCAGCGCGATGCGGATGCCGTAGTCGCGCTTGCGGCGGCTCACGTGGTGCGCGATCACGCCGTACACCCCGATCGCTCCGAGCACCAGGGCGAGCACGGTCAGGAGCATCAGCAGCGTCATGATCTGCCGCGCGGGCCCGACCGCCTTGGTCAGGACCTGCTCGATCGTCGTCGCCTCCTGCACGGCCACACCGGAGGCCACGCGCTGCACCGTCTTGCGCGCCGTGTCCAGGATCGCCGCCGCGTCCGCCGGCCGCTCCGTGCGCAGCACCAGGGTCTGGAGCTGCGGCGCGTACGGGACCTGGTCGGAGAGCATGTATCGTGCGGGCTCCGGCCCGTCGGTCAAGTTCGCCTCGGCCACGTTTTCCACCACGCCCACGATGCGCTCCCAACGGTCGTCGAACCCGGTCTGCAGCCGCCGGCCGACCGGGTCCACGCCCGGGAAGTACTTCTTCGCCAGCGCCTCGTTGATCACCACCACGAGCTCGCCGCCCGGCCGGTCGGCCTCGGTGAAGACGCGCCCCTGGCGGATCGCGATGCCGAGCGTCTCGAAGTAGTCGTGGGAGACGAGGCGGAAGTAGGTGGTGGAATCGGGGAGGTCCGGCCGTCCCTCGACGGTGATCCCCCAACTGTCCCCGGGGCCGCGCAGCGGCAGCTTGCTGGTGAGGGCCGCGGAACGGACGCCGGGGAGCTGCTCCAATTCGCCCAGCAGGGCGCGCATCGTCTGCTGGATCTCGGCCTCCTTCATCGCCGCGCCGGCCGCGACGTCGAGCACCGCGACGCCGCGGGTGTCCACCCCCGGATCGATGGCGTACAGGTTGACGACGCTGCGCACGAGCAGCCCGGCGCCGGCGGCCAGGACTACCGCGAGCGCGACCTCCGCGACCACGAGCCCGCTCTCGACGCGGCTGCCCCGGCCGCCGCCCACCGCCGTCCGCACGCGCGTCAAGGCGTCGCGCAGGTCGCCGCGCCCGAGCGAGATCGCCGGGATGAGCGCGATGCCCAACGCCGCCAGAAGGGCGAGCCCGATCGCGGCGCCAAAGAGCGTCCAGTCGAGCACCGCGTTTTCCGCCCACACCCCGAGCGGCAGCGCACCGGCCAACATCCGGAAGCCCGCCGCGGCGAGGAGCGCGCCGGCGCCACCGGACAGGAGGCCGATCACGAGCGCCTCGATCAAGAGCTGCTGCGTGATCCGGCGCCGGTCGGCACCCAGCGCGGAGCGCACCGCCAGCTCGCCGGTGCGGCGGTTCACCTGGCCGAGCATCAGCGCGGCGACGTTGGCGCAGGCGATGAGCAGGATGACGGCCATGGCGGCGAGCGTCGCGAGGAGCGCCGGCTTGAGAGAGCCGACCAGGAACTCGCGGATGGGGGTGAGCGTGGCGTTCTTGGTCTTGTCCCACTGCTCGGGATAGTCGAACCGCTCGCCGAGCGCCTTGGTGATGCGGGCGAGCGCGGGGGTCATCCCGTCGATGTCCTGCCCCGGCGCCAAGCGCCCGAGGAGCGCGTAATTTCCGCTCTGGTTGGTCGGATCGAGCGGCTCGGGGAGCCAGACGCGCACCGTGGGATCAGGGAACCAGAAGCCGCGCGGCATCACGCCGACCACCGTCCGCGGGATGCCGTCGAGCTCGACGCGCCGGCCGAGGATGGAGGGATCACCGCCCAGCTCCTGCCACAGCTCGTGGCTGAGCACGGCGGTCCGCTCGACGCCCATCTGATCCTCCCCGGGCTTGAAGACGCGGCCGAGCGCCGCGCGGACCCCCAGCACCTCGAACAGCTCCGCGGACGCGGAGATCCCCGGAAGCACCCGCGCCGGCCCGTCGCTCGATTCCAAGGTCACGTTCGCGTTCCGGTACGCGGCCACGCGCTGGAACCCGGGCCAATCCGGCCGCAGGTGGAGGACCTCCGCCTCGGACCAGTCGAAAACGTTCCAGAAGATGGCGACCTCCGCTTCGCGAGCGTAAGGGAGCGGCTCGAACAGCAGCCCGCGCACGATGCTCAGGATGGCGGCCGTCCCGCCTACACCGAGTGCCAAGGTCAGCACCGCGAGGAGCACATACGTCGGGCGCGCGAGCAGGCGCCGGACGGTATACCGCAGATCCATGATCCTGCTTTCCATCCCAAATCCTCCAGGGAGAAATCGATTCGCCGCCGGCTCGAAGCCGGTCCAGCCGCGCCACCAGCTCCGCCGCAGAAGCGCGGGCGCGGAGCCCAGCACCTGCCGCCAGAGCCAGACAAAGGCCGCCGCCCGCCCCTCTGCGTCCCGCCGGTGCGCGTACTCGTCCCGCAGATCGCCGAGCACCTCCTCCCGCTCGGCGGCAGGCAGGAGAGCGCAGAGCACCGCGGCGGCAAGACGCAGCGGCGGAGGGGAGGTGGGTGCGGGGCGGGCGGTGGGGGGCATGGTCGGTTGAGTCCTCTTCGGCAGAGCGGCAGTTCTACAATGTAGAACAGTACGCACGACTACCCCAGTAGGTTTCAAGGATTGGCCGAGATCACCGCACGGAGCGCCGGCATCCCTGCCGGCCCTGCGTGATACACTCTCCGTGTTACACGGA
>DATHUD010000075.1:0-4583 GCA_035462575.1 Thermoanaerobaculia bacterium
CCCCTCTCCGTCTCACCGACCTGCCGGACCCCGCGCCCGGGGAGGGGGAGGTCCTCCTCCGCGTCACCGCCTGCGGCGTCTGCCACACCGAGCTCGACGAGATCGAAGGGCGCACGCCGCCGCCCCGCCTCCCCGTGATCCCGGGCCACCAGGTCATCGGCCGCGTCGAAGCGACCGGCCCGGGCGTCCTCTCCCTCCAACCCGGCGACCGGGTGGGAGTCCCCTGGATCTTCTCCGCCTGCGGCCACTGTCGGCACTGCCTCGCCGGGGACGAGAACCTCTGCCCCGAGTACACCGCCACGGGCCGGGACCGGAACGGCGGCTACGCCGAGAAGATGGTCGTGCCCGCCGCCTTCGCGCACCGGATCCCGGACGTCTTCTCGGACGTCGAAGCCGCCCCCCTCCTCTGCGCCGGAGCCGTGGGCTACCGCTCGCTCCGTCTCACCAGCCTCCGGGACGGCGCCCGCCTGGGCTTGACCGGCTTCGGAGCCTCCGCCCATCTGGTCCTCAAGATGGTCCGCCACCGCTTCCCGAACGTCTCCGTGGCCGTCTTTGCCCGGAGCGACAGGGAGCGCGACTTCGCCCGCGAGCTCGGCGCCGCCTGGGCCGGCGAGGCCCACGACACGCCCCCCGAGCCGCTGGACGCCATCATCGACACCACTCCCGCCTGGACCCCCGTCGTCGAAGCCCTCCGCTGCCTCGCCCCCGGAGGCCGCCTGGTGATCAACGCCATCCGCAAGGAAGAGGGGGACAAGAACGCCCTCCTGCGCCTCGACTATCCCGCCCACCTCTGGATGGAAAAGGAGATCAAGAGCGTGGCGAACGTCACCCGCCGGGACGTCCGAGAGTTCCTGGACCTGGCCGCCGAGATCCCCCTCAAACCGGAGACGCAGGAGTACCCGCTGGAAGAGGCCAACCGCGCCCTCGCGGAGATGAAGGCCGGGAAGATCCGCGGCGCCAAGGTGCTGCGGATCGGCTGACGCGAGCGATTCGCCTCCGGAGGCGAGGGGCCGATTGAAACATCCATCCCTCTCGGCTCGTCTTGCCGAAGGTCGGAAGGAGGGGGTGGAGATGGACACGCATTCCGGCGAGACAGCGAGACGACGCTGGAGAGGAGCCGCGCTTTGCGCAGCGCTGCTCCTGCCTTTGGGGATCGCCTGCGCCGCGACGCGGGACGCGGCGAACCGAACGGGAGAGGCGTCCGACGCCGTCGCCTTCATCGGCGTCCACGTGGTGCCGATGACCGAAGAGGGGGCTGTCCTGCCCGACCGGACCGTCCTCGTGCGCAACGGCCGGATCGCCGCGATCGGCCCGAAGGGTGAGGTCGAGATCCCCGCGGGCGCGCTCACGATCGACGGCGCCGGCCGGTATCTCCTGCCAGGGTTGGCCGACCTGCACGTCCACCTCGAATACTTCGAGAATCCGGACATCCTCGCCCTTTTCCTCGCCAACGGGGTGACCACCGTGCGCAACATGGACGGCCGCCCCGGCATCCTCGAGTGGAGGAACCGGATCGCCGCAGGAGACCTCCTCGGCCCTACGATCGTCACCGCCGGCCCTATCCTGGATGGCGACCCGCCCCTCTTGGACGACAACACCGTAGTCCGCACCGCCGCCGAGGCCGCGTCCGCCGTGGCCGGGCAAGCCGACGCGGGCTACGACTTCGTCAAGGTGTACACGAACCTCTCGGCCGAGGCTTACGAGGCGGTCCTCGCCGCCGCGAAAGAGCGGGGTCTCCCCGTCGCCGGCCACATCCCCCGAACCATGGACCTCGAGCGCGTCCTTGCCTCCGGCCAGACCTCCCTCGAGCACCTGGACGGCTACGACGACGCGATCGAGGCGGACGACTCGCCCGTCCGCAACCGCTGGCACTGGTCCAAGCTCTACATGGCGATGCCGGCCGACCCGGAGAAGATCCGGCAAGCCGCCCAACGGACCGCCGCCTCCGGTGTGTGGAACGTCCCCACCCTCGTCGTCAAAGACAAGGTCGCCCCCCTGGACGAGATGGTCCGCTGGCTCGACCTCCCGGAGATGCGCTACCTCCCCCAGGCCCGGGCCGCCTGGGACCCCCGCACCTGGGACCCGCAGCGAGCCCGGCTCATCAACAACTTCGACGCCGAGGACCGGGAGACTCTGGTGCGAGGCCGAGGGAACCGCCTCGCTCTCGTCCGAGCCCTCCACCAGGCCGGAGCCGGGCTCCTCGTCGGCACGGACACCCCGAACCCCTTCGTCTTCCCGGGCTTCGCCATCCACGAAGAGTTGCGCGCCTTCGTGGACGCCGGCCTCACCTCGGCCGAAGCCCTGGCCGCCGCGACCCGCGAACCGGCGCGCTTTCTCGGGACGAGCGATTTCGGGACCGTGGAGCCCGGCAAAAGAGCGGACCTCCTCCTTCTGGAGGCGAACCCGCTGGAAGACGTGGGCAACCTCGCGCGCCGCACCGGGGTGATGGTGCGCGGCCGGTGGCTGCCGGAGGCGGAGCTTCAAGGAATGCTGGAGCGTCTGGCCACGCCGTAGCAGGAGCCGGGGGGCGGCCCCGGCTTCCGCCCCCCGGCTTGAATTTACGTCAATTGTCAAAGAGCCCTCGGGCCTGATTCTCATTCCTGCTGTATACGGCCCGGAAACGGGAGCCAATATAGAGATCCGGCCGGATATCGTCAAGGAAAATCCGGACTTTTCCCAAAGATTCTCACCCAAAAGTCTGTCCGTCCCACCAAAAGACCTTTTTCGCGCGATAAAAGTCATTTGGTCGGGCCAAAAGACTTTTTGCTCGCCGTAAAAGTCATTTGGCGAAGCCGAAAGACTTTTTGCTCGGACTTTCTGGTCTTTTGGGCAAGATTCCTCTTGCCAAGTCGGTTCACGGAGTCGTAGATTATCCCCAATAGACCTTTTGGGGCCGGGAAAAGTCTAATCCTTCACCCAAAAAGTCTTTTGCTCGACGCAGAAAGTCTTTTACCGCGAGCAACTGACTTTTTCCGCGTCCAAAAAGTCTTTTGGTGGACCGAACAGGGTTTTACCCGCTCTCCGGGGAGCACTTCCGGGGGCGATTGCTCTTTGACAACTGATGCAACGCCCCCTAGAGGGGCCGCGGAGGCTTTCCCTGGCCCGGAAAGCCTCCGCCCGGCCGGGCTCCGTCTTGGCGGCGGACGGCGCCCGGCCCTTTCTCTCCCACTCTGGCAGCCCGGGGCTTCCTTAGGTATGCTGTCCTGGCGCCATGGCCGTTAATCCCGCTTCCGCGAAAAAGTTGCGAGCTTCTCTGGAAGAGACGGTCGTTGCCCCCCTCTTTGACGAGCTCTCCGGCGCTGGTTCCCGCGACGACGCTCTTCCCGAAGTCGTCCTCCGGCACCGCCGCGAGCGGGCCTACAACCGTCTCCTGGACGCCCTGGCCTCCCGCGGCTCCGCCACCGTGCCGCCCGAGCTTCAGCGGGAGATCCGCAACCTGGTCCGCGACTGGGCGGAAGCCTCCTTTATGGACGGCCTCCAGGCCGTAGAGACGTTCGAGATTCGCTGTGCCGAGGAGCACGACCTGGTCGTGGCCCGGGAGTCCGGCGATCCGGATCGCATCCTGGAGGCGCTTGAAAAAGAGCACCGGAACCGGGTGAAGAAGCAGTTCGGCGAGCTCGAGTTGCGCGGAATCCAGACGACTCACCGGGTCTGGCAGAAGCTTGACGAGGTGTATGTTCCCCTCCACTTCGAACCAGTCATAGAGGAGAAGTTCGAAGGAATAGACGGTGAGGTCATCACCCTCCTCGCCCGCCACCGGCTTGGGCTTACCGACATCCTGACGAAGAACCACGTCCTGCTCGTTGGAGCGCCAGGCAGTGGGAAGTCCACCCTGGTCTCCTACTTGGCTACCCGGGCAGCGACTGGACAACTGGCGGAAGACCTTGGGTGGAAAGAGAGCCCGCTTCCGTTCGTCCTCACAGTCCGGGCGCTTAGGAAAATGGCCCTGACTCCAAAGGCGATCGCGGAGCATGTGGGATGCGAGATCGCTCTTGTCAGTCGCGCGCTCGAACAGCGGTCAATGCTCCTCCTCGTGGACGGACTGGATGAGGCTCCGGAGGAAGCACGCACGCGTCTCGTCGAATCGCTGCAACGTTTTGCTGAGCGTCACCCCGGATCTCGGCTGATCGTGACGAGTCGTCCTGCGGGACCGCCTGGAGAAATCGAAGGGCGACTCCAGGAGCTTAACGCTTTCCGATTGGTCGATCTCACCGGAAGCGAGGTCGACGAGTACATTGATAAGTGGTGCCTTGCGGCAGAGAGATCCATTCGCAGGGATCTTGCCGAGGCTGGCAAAGAGGCTGAAAAGGCAGCGAAGGATCTGAAGTGGCGGCTTTCGCAGAGCCACTCTGTCCAGAAGATCGCCGTCAATCCTCTGCTCGTCACCATTCTGTGCGTGGTCCACCGCTTCCTTGGCCGAACGATTCCCGAGCACCGCGTCACCCTTTACGAAAAGTGTACGGATGCTCTCCTCTACGAATGGGATCGAGCCAAGTTCGAAGAAGGAGCGGCTATCGGTTATCTGGACGCGCCCTTGAAGCGGCGGCTTCTCGCAGGTGTCGCCAGGAAAATCCATCAGGAAC
>DATHUD010000076.1:0-13489 GCA_035462575.1 Thermoanaerobaculia bacterium
GTCTGCATGCGGATGCGGTCGCCCAGGATGGCGCCGCCGGTGTAGGGGCTCGTGGGGTCGACGGCCAGGATGCCGACCGTCTCCTCCCGCTTCCGGCAGAGGCGGGCCAGGCGGTCGACGAGCGTGCTCTTGCCGGCGCCCGGCGGACCGGTGATCCCCACCACCCGGGCCCGGCCCGTCTGCGGGTAGATCCGCCGGACCAGCTCGCGCTGCCCCTCGCCCCCGTCCTCCAGGATCGACACCCCCCGGCCCACCGCCCGGGGATTGCGGGAGAGGATGCGCGGGACGAGCTCGTCGAGCCCTGCCGCCAAGTCACCGGCGTGCCTGGGCTTCATCAACGTCCTTTGAGGAGCTGCCGGGCGATCACCAGGCGCTGGACCTCGCTCGTGCCCTCACCGATGGTGCAGATCTTGGCGTCCCGGTAGTACTTCTCGGCCCGGTAGTCCTTGATGAACCCGTAGCCGCCGTGGATCTGGACCCCGCGCTCGGAGCAGAACACCGCCGCCTCGCCGGTGTAGAGCTTGGCCTCGGAGGCCAGGCGCGACACGTTCACGCCGCGGTCCATGGCCTCGGCCGCGGCATAGGTGAGGATCTCCGCCGCCGCGATGCGCGTCGCCATCTCGGCCAGGTGGAACTGGATGGCCTGGAATTTGGCGATGGGCTGGCCGAACTGCTCGCGCTCCTTGGCGTAGGCGAGCGACGTCTCGTAGGCCCCGATCGCCGTGCCCAGCCCCAGGGCGGCGATCGAGATGCGGCCGCCGTCCAGAATCCGGAGGGCCTGGATGAAGCCCTCGCCCACGTCGCCCAGGAGCCGGTCTTCGGAGACGAAGCAGTTCTCCATGACGACTTCCGCCGTGTCCGAGGCGCGGATGCCGAGCTTGTTCTCCTTCTTGCCCGGCCGGAAGCCCTCCATCCCCTTCTCCAGCACGAAGGCCGAGATGTTGTGGTGGCGCGGCCCCGCGGGGTCGGTCACGGCGAAGACCACGCAGATGTCGCCCACGCTGCCGTGGGTGGTGAAGGTCTTGGAGCCGTTCAGGATCCAGCCGCCGTCCACCTTCTCGGCCCGGGTGCGGGTGCCGGCGGCGTCCGAGCCGGCTCCGGGCTCGGTCAGGCTCCAGGCGGCGATCTTCTCGCCGCTCGCGAGCGGCACCACCCAGCGCCGCTTCTGCTCCTCGCTGCCGAACTTGTAGATGTGGTTCGTGCCGAGCGAGTTGTGGGCGGCGATGCTGATGCCGACCGAAGGGTCCACCTTGGACAGCTCGGTGATCACGATCACGTATTCGACGTATCCGAGCCCGGCGCCGCCGTACTCCTCGGGAAAGAGGATGCCGAGAAAGCCCAGCTCTCCGGCCTTCCTGATCACGTCCATGGGGAACTTCTGGGACTCGTCGATCTCGTCGACGATTGGGTCGACCTCGCGGCGGGCAAACTCCCGGGCGGTCTCTTGGATGGCGCGCTGCTCGTCGGTCAGGGAAAAATCCACTTTCTTCCTCCTCCAGGGCTCCATGAATGCCGGACGGCCGGGCGGGGTTCGGGCCGGGTGGCGATGCTATCGCGCCGGGGGGAGGTTGGCAAACCGGCTAAGATAGCGGCCATGACCCCGCACGCTCGCTCTCTCCGCAAGCTGATGACACGGCAGGACCTCTCCCGGGCCGAGAGCGCCGAGCTGCTCGAAACCCTGCTCCGGCAAGACTCCACGGGATGGAAGCTGCTCGCCTGGTCCGTGGCCTCCCAGACCAAGGGGGAGACGGTCGACGAGCTCCTGGGGATGTGCGATGCCATGCGGGCCCTGACCGGCGGCTACGACCTGGACTTGGCCGGCCGCCGGCCCCTCGAAGTGTCGAGCGCGGGCAGCAGCGGAGTCCGCAAGATCAACGTCTCCACCCTGATAGCCCTCGTCGTGGGCGAGCCCGAGGTGCCGGTCATCAAGCACTCCTTCTTCCGGATCACGAGCGTCGCGGGGAGCGCCGACGTCCTGGCGGGCGTGGGAATCGCCGTCCCGGCCGTGACGATCCCCCAGGTCCGGCGGGCGATCGAGCAGGTGGGCGTCGCCTTCTATTCGCCGATCTTCGTGAGCCCCGAGCTGGGCAACCTCGTCCACTTCGGACAGGCGCTCCTGGAGCACGAGGTCGGGGTGACCACGCCGTTCAACCTGCTCGTCCCCCTCTTCACCCCGGTCCCGATCCGGTACCGGATGTTCGGCCTGAACAACCCCCGCCAGTTCGAATTGCTGACCGACCTGTTCAAGGGGCTCGGGTTCGAGAACGGCCTCGTCGTCCGCGGCTTCGATGGGCTCGACGAGGCCACGATCTGCGGCCCGAGCCGGGTGCGGGGTTACCGGGGGGGCGAGGACTTCGACTTCGTCCTGCTGCCCGAGCAGGCCGGCTTGAAGAGCGCGCCCCTCGAAGCGGTCGCGCCGGCCGATGCCGAATCGAACCTCCGCGACTTCCTGTGCGTCGCTTACGGCCTCGAGACGGGCCCCAAGCGGGACCTGGTGGCGCTGAACAGCGGCCTCGCCCTGTGGATCTCCGGGAGCACCGCCTCGATCGAGGAGGGGGTCCGGGAGGCGCTCCGGCGGCTCGCGAGCGGGGAGGTGAGGGACAAGCTGCGGGCCGTCGTCGAGATCACCGGGAATCCGGACGTCCTGCGGAAGGCCGAGCAAGAGCACGGGATGATCGTGTAATCTCGTCCTTTCAAAGGAAGATCCCATGAAACATCCCACGGAGCTCGTGGAGTGCCTGAAGGACAGCGTCCTCTCCGGCCGGGGGGCTACGGACCCCGGCCTCCGGCGAGCGGTGGAGGCCCGGTCGGCAGAGCTCGGGGGGCGGCCCGGGGCTCCCGCCGGGGCTCTCCCGCCGGACCTTCAGGAACACGTGGACAAGATCGCCCTCCACGCCTACACGGTCACCGACGAGGACGTCGCCGCCCTGAAGGCGGCCGGCTGGTCGGAGGACGCGATCTTCGAGATCTCGATCGCCGCCGCGCTGGGCGCGGGCCTCGCCCGGCTCGAGCGCGGCCTTTCCGCTCTGCGGGGTGAGCCATGAGACTGGAGAAGGTCCGTAAAGGGGAGGGGATCAAGCGGGTGCTGTACCCCATCCTCGGCTGGAAGCTGGGCGCGCCCGTGCCGGACGTCGTCCGCACGCTGCTCTACCGGCCGAAGCTCTTCGGCAAAGCGTACAACCGGTGGATCCAGGCGGTCCTCCGGGGTCCGTCGCCGTGGAGCGTGTCGGAGCGGGAGCTGTTCGCGTCGTTCACGTCCCGCCTCAACGAATGCGTGTTCTGACGGGAGCAGCACGGCGCGGTCGCGTCGATGGCTCCCGGCGGTGACGGTTCCCTGGTGCGGGCGGTGCTCGCGGATTACAAGACGGCGCCCATCCCCGAAAAGCTCCGGGCGATGCTCGCCTTCCTCGAAAAGCTGACCCTCCGGCCTGCGGAGGCTGGCCCGGGCGACATGGCTCCCCTGCGGGCCGCGGGCCTCTCGGACGAGGAGATCGAGGACGCCATCCACGTCTGCTCGATGTTCAACCTCATCAACCGCGTGGCCGACTCGCTGGGCTTCGACCGGTCCAGCGAGGAGGGTTATGCAGCGGCCGCCCGGATGCTGCTCAAGTCCGGGTACCTGCTGTAGGCCGGCATCCTGTAGGGGCGGCCCTGTGTGGCGGCCCTGGGTGGGGGGGAAGGCTTGAAGCAAGCAGGGCGGCCACACAGGGCCGCCCCTACAGATCGGACAATCCGGTTTGGCCTTAGCCCTGGGGCTCGACCTTGACCAGGTTGATCACCCGCCGGACCCCTTCGGTCTCACGGGCGAGCTGCTCGGCGCGGGTGCGGGCCAGATCCTTGGCGACCGTGCCCTGGAGAGTGACCTCGCCATTGTTGCTGTCCACGTCGATGTTGAAGGGGTTGATCTCCACGTCGGCCGTGAGCTTGGCCTTGATCTTGGAGACGATCATCCCGTCGTCCACCTGCTCGCCGGTGGTCTGGGTCGAGGAGCAGGCACCCAGGGCCAGAAGGCCGAAGGCCAGGATGAGAACGGTTGCGAGACTGCGAATCATGGTTCGTGACATGTGTAATTCCTCCGAGTCAGTTCCTGCGTTTGATGTTTGATCACCCGGCTCGAGGGGCTGGGAGGAAGATCCCCTCGACGATACGCCGAGACCGGGCCTTCGACGTACTTAAAGAGCAGGAAACGTGCCAGGGCGCGTTGCTAGAATGCGCCCGGAGGTCGTGCCGGCGTGACCGTTACCCTGGAAATCGCTCTCATCCTGCTGCTGCTCGTGGTCAATGGAGTCCTGGCGATGTCCGAGATCGCCCTGGTCTCGGCGAAGAAGGTGCGTCTGCGGCAGCGGGCGGAGGCCGGGGACAAGGGGGCCCGGGCGGCCCTGGAGCTGGCGGCGGCTCCGACCCGGTTCCTGTCGACGGTGCAGATCGGGATCACGCTGGTCGGCATCCTGGCGGGCGCGTTCGGCGGCGCCACGCTCGCGGAGCAGATCGGCGAGCGGGTTGCGCGGGTGCCGGCGCTCGCGCCTTACGGCGACGCAATCGGAATCGCCGTCGTGGTCGTCGCCATCACCTATCTCTCCCTCATCATCGGGGAGCTCGTCCCCAAGCAGCTCGGCCTGAACGCCCCGGAGACGATCGCCTCCCGCCTGGCCCGGCCGTTGAAGCTCCTTTCGAAGGTCACCGCTCCGGCGGTGTCCCTGCTCGACGCCTCGACCCGGCTGGTGCTGCGGCTCCTCGGCACCCGCCCGTCGTCGGACCCTCCGATCACGGAGGAGGAATTCAGGCACCTGCTGGACCAGGGGCGCCGGGCGGGGGTCTTCGATCCGGCCGAGCAGGAGATCGTGGAGCGGGTCCTGCGGCTGGGGGACATGCGGGTGGGCGAGCTCGTCACCCACCGCTCGCAGATGGTGGCCCTGGACGTCGACGATCCGCCGGAGGCCAACTGGCGCAAAATCGCCGAGAGCGGTTACACCTACTTTCCGGTCTACCAGGAGAGGCCGGACCGTGCGTTGGGCCTGGTTTCGGTCGGGGACCTCTGGGCGATGACGGTCGCGGGCAAGGCTCCGGACCTGCGGACGGCTCTCCGGGAGCCTCTCTTCCTGCCCGAGAGCCTCCCGGCGCTCAGGGCCCTGGAGAGGTTCCGCTCGGAGGGGACGCAGGTGGCGCTGGTGCTGGACGAGTACGGGGGAATCGAGGGGATCGTGACGCTCAACGACGTGCTGCAGGCGATCGTCGGCGAGCTCCCGGCCGCCGAGGATCCCGATCCCATGATGGTCGAGCGGGAAGACGGCTCCTGGCTGCTCGACGGCATGCTGCCGGTGGGGGAGCTCGAAGGGCTGCTCCGCCTTTCGGCTGCGGAGGCCGGCGACCTGGACGAGTACCAGACCCTCGGCGGGTTCGTGATGGGCCGGATCGGCCGCATCCCCGTCGCGGGCGAGTGCTTCGACTGGCGGGAGTGGCGCTTCGAGGTGCTGGACATGGACGGATTGCGGGTCGACAAGGTGCTCCTCGCGACAGCTCGGGCTCCCGCCGCGCTGGAGTCTTCCGCGTAGGCCGCCATCAGCCGCTTCGGCTAGACGGGATACAATCCCGCCACCATGTTCGACGTCCGAGATCTGCCCGCGCTCAACGCGAGCTTGAACGCCCTTTCGACCGTTCTCCTCGTCACCGGCTACGTCCTCGTCCGGCAGCGCAAGCTCATCGCGCACCGGAACGTGATGATCGCCGCCCTCGTCTGCTCCGTCCTTTTCCTCACCTCGTACCTGATCTACCACGCCCAGGTGGGGTCGGTGAAGTTCCAGGGGCAGGGGACGGCACGGACGGTCTACTTCACCGTCCTCCTCACCCACACCGTGCTCGCCGCCCTGGTCCCTTTCCTGGCCGTGATCACGGTGTGGCGTGCCTGGCGCAAGCAGTACGCCCGCCACGCCCGGATCGCCCGCTGGACGCTGCCGATCTGGCTCTACGTCTCGGTGACCGGGGTGGTGGTGTACTGGATGCTGTACCAGATGACCTGGTGACCTAGTTCATCTTGACCGGCAGCGCGAAGAGCGCGTCGTCGAGCGGCGCGTCGATCCGCACCTTCTCGATCACCATGAGGGTCGCCCGGGCGCCGTACTCCTTCTCGATGCGGTGGGGGATCACCAGGCCGTTCACGGTCCGGAAATCCGAGAAGTAGGCCCGCTGCTGCATCTCCTCGGAGGACTGGGTGTAGTCCCTCGTCTTCGAGTCGACGGCGACCTCGAGCCAGGTCTTGGGATCGAGGTGCCAAGTCTCCACCGAGCCGTTCGCGAGCGTGACCTTGAGCACGACCGTCTCCTGGCCGTTGACGTCCCCCTTGCCGGCCAGCTCCACCTTGTGCCCCTTGGCCTTGGAGTCGAGGAGGACCGGCTCGATCTCGGCTTCCCGGGCGATCAGGAGGGCGTCGGGATCCGGGGCCTTCGCCGCCTCGTTGATGCCGTAGGGCGGGAAGATCCACCAGGCGGTGACGCCGTTGTGGGCCACGGTGACCGGAGAGCGCATGGTGTTCGTCTCGAAGCGGTAGCTGCCCGGCCGCTTGCGCCGCAGGGTGAACGGGCGGTCTTCGCTGAAGCTCCTGTAGGTTCCGGCGAGATCCATGGACTGAACCGCCCGCCAGCGCTCCGCGCCGCCCCGGGCGGCCACGTGCTTCGCGATGACGTCGTCCACGGACTCCACCTGTTTTTTTGTAGGGGCGGGGCTCGTCCCCGCCCGGGCGGGGGCCTCTGCGACCCGGCCGGCTGCCGGAGCCCCGGGAACCCCGAGGTCGAGCGCGATCATCTCGTCCTCGTCCCGCAGATAGACCTTGCCGTTGGCGAGGGTGGGGGAGGTCCAGGACTTCCCCTCCATCGCCTGGAAGCTCGCGAGCTCCTTGTAGCTCTCCGGTGCCGCCTCGACCAGCAGGAGCTTGCCGCGGTCTGAAAGGACGATCAGCAACCCGTCCGCCGTGGCGAGGAGCGAGCCCTTGCCCAGGCCGCGCTGGGCCCAGGCCGGTTCCCCGGTCGCCACGGAGATGCACTTGAAGGTGGCGTTGTCGAAGCCGTAGAGGTGCTCGCCCACGAGGACCGCGTGGTTGAAATGGTTCTTCATCCCGCGGGTCTCCCACACCTTTTCGGCCGTGGCTTGGCCCCCCTCGGTCTTGATGCGGAGGAGGAGAGCGCCCGCGTCGTCCCCGGCCGAGACGTAGACCTTGTCCGGCGGAATGAAGAGCGGGCTCGTGACGACCGTGGGCGGCCCGGGGTAGGTCCAGTGGAGCGTGCCGTCCGACCGGAGGGAGACGATCTCGGGGCCGGCCCGGCGGGTGGTGACGTACTGCTTGATTCCGCCGATCGTCATCAGGACCGGCGTGCTGTACGCCGGGTCCCCCTCCCGCGCCGCCCAGCGGACCTTGCCCGTCTCTTTCTCGAAGGCCACGACCCCCCGCTTCTCGGTCCCGCCCACCTCCAGGACGAGGAGGTCGCCGTCGATGAGCGGCGAGCCCGAGTATCCCCAGGTGGGCCGCTTGGCGCCGAATGCCTGGACGAGCTCCACCGTCCAGACCGTTCCACCGTCCACCGCCTTCAAGGCGACGAGGCGGCCCATGGAGCCCAGGGCGTAGATCGTCCCGCCGTCGACCGTCGGAGTCCCCCGGGGGCCGCTTCCCATGTTGTCCACGAGCTTCTCCCCGATCGGGACCCGCCAGATCTCCTTCCCGGTGGCCGCGTCGAGGCAGAGCACGAATTCGGTCTTCTCATCCGAGTCCTGGGTGTAGAGCCGCCCGGAGGCAACGCTCACGCCTGAATACCCTTCGCCGATCGCCCGTTTCCACACCACCCGCGGCCCGCCCTCGGGCCAGCTCCGCGGGAGACCGGTCTCCGGGGAGATCCCGTCCTGCTTCGCCCCCAGGAACCGCGGCCAGTCGCCGGCCAGGCAGGGGAGGGCCGCCAGGAGGATCAGGAGGAAGGAAACAGGAGCGTGTCGTCTCACGGGCGTACCTCGTCCGGCGTTTGCCGCTTGGATCGAGAGGTATACGCGTGGGAGGGCGCCGGGTTGCGCGGGGCCTCACAGCACCACGCCCTCGATCATCCCGCCGCAGCCGTTGTGCTCGAAGGAGCGGGCGCAGCCTCCGTTGTGGCAGGCGTCGCCGGTGAAGCCGCTCGGGTTGGCGGCGCCGAGCCAGTCGCGGACGGCTTTTTCGAGCTGCGGCGCGTTGTACCCCTTCTCGGTGATCAGGTAGGCGGAGTAGCCCCAGACGGCCTTGGCCATGTTGCAGGGGCAGCAGCAGGTGGCGATCGAGTTCTCGCTGCAGCAGGGGGCCGGGATCTTGGTCAGGGCGTCGTTCTTGACCTTCTCCTGCTCGGGGGTGAGCCGGATCGAGTTGTAGTACTCGATGTAGCGGACCGCCTCGGTCTTCATGTCCCGGGCGGGCTGGGCCGGGTTGGCCACGGGCACGGCGGCGGGCGTGCGGACGGCGGCGGCCTCGTGGGCGGGTTCCGGCTGGGCGCAGGCGGTGAGGCCCAGGGCGGAGAGGGCGGCGAAGGTCAAGGCGAGGAACAGAGCGGCTTTCGATTTCATGGCAGGTGTCCTTTCCGGACCGGCGGCCAGATGGCGCAGCTCGGTGCGGCGTTTCCAGATCTTGTAGATGGCCGGGTAGACCAGAAGCTCGAGGAGGAACGAGGTGACGAGGCCGCCGATCATGGGCGCGGCGATGCGCTTCATCACGTCCGCCCCGGCGGCGGTGGACCAGAGGATGGGCAGGAGGCCCATGAAGGTGGCGGCGACGGTCATCATCTTGGGCCGGGCGCGCTTGACCGCGCCGTGGATGATGGCCTCGTCCGCCTCTTCGAGAGTGTTCAGACGCCCTTCGCGCTTCGCCTCGTCCCAGGAGAGGTCGAGGAAGAGGAGCATGAAGACGCCGGTCTCGGCGTCCAGCCCCAGGAGCGCAATCATCCCCACCCAGGCGGCGATCGAGACGTTGTAATCCAGGAGGTGGAAGAGCCAGATGGCGCCGATGGCCGAGAACGGCACGGCGAGCATCACGACGGTCGCCTTGAAGGCGGAGCGGGTGTTGGCGTAGAGGAGGATGAAGATGAGGACGAGGGTGACCGGCACGATCACCTTCAGGCGCTCCCGCACCCGCACCATGTTCTCGTACTGGCCGCTCCACTGGAGGGAGTAGCCGCGCGGGAGGGGGAGCTTTTCGCGCACGATCCGCTTGGCCTCTTCGACGTAGCTGCCGATGTCGCGCCCGGCCACGTCCACGTAGACGTAGCCGGCGAGGAAGCCGTTCTCGTCCCGGATCATCGCGGGGCCGCGGGAGACCACGACGTCCGCGATCTGGGCGAGGGGCACCTGGACGCCGGTGGGGGTCGCGACGAGGACTCGGGCGAGCCGCGAGGGCTCGTCCCGCAGCTCCCGGGGGTAGCGGACGTTCACGGGATAGCGCTCGCGCCCTTCGATCGTGGTCGAGACGTTCTCGCCGCCGATCGCGGTCGCGATCACCATCTGCATCTCGCGGATGGTGAGCCCGTAGCGGGCGAGCTGGTCGCGGCGCGGCACGATGTCCAGGAAGTAGCCGCCGGCCACCCGCTCGGCGTAGACGCTGCGGGTGCCGGGGATGCCGCGCAGGAGGTTTTCGAGGCTCTCGCCCACGCGCTCGATCTCTTCGAGGTCGCTGCCGAAGACCTTGACGCCCACGGGGGTGCGGACGCCGGTCGTCAGCATGTCGATCCGCCCCTTGATGGGCATGGTCCAGGCGTTGGTGACGCCGGGGGCGCGCACGGCGTGGTCCATCTGGTCGATCAGCTCGTCGTAGGAGATGCGGTCGGACCAGAACGGGCGGAAGGCGGGCTTCATCCAGTCGGGGGCCCAGCCCGTGTACCAGCGGTCTTTCGTCCTCCACTCGCTCTCGGGTTTCAGGACGATCGTGGTCTCGAACATGGAGAACGGGGCCGGATCGGTCGAGGTGTCGGCGCGGCCGGCTTTGCCGAAGACGCGCTCGACCTCGGGGAAGCTCTTGAGAACGACATCCTGGGCTTTCAGAAGCTCGGCGGCCTGGCCCACGGAGACGCCCGGGAGCGTCGTGGGCATGTAGAGGATCGTGCCTTCGGCCAAGGGTGGCATGAACTCGGAGCCGAGCCGGAAGTACATCGGCAGGCTCACGGCCACGAGGGCGAGCGCGGAGCCCAGGACGAGCCACGGCCGGTAGAGGACGAACCGGCAGGCCGGCTCGTAGACGCGGAAGATGGCGCGGCTCACCGGGTGCCTCTCCTCGGGGTGGTAGGTGCCCACGGTCACGCCGGAGGCGAGCCGGGCGAGCCAGCGCGGCCGGAAGGTGAAGGGGTCCATGCGGGTGAAGAGCATGCGCAGGGCCGGGTCGAGCGTGATGGCGAGGATCGCGGCGATCCCCATGGCGAGGTTTTTCGAAAAGGCGAGCGGTTTGAACAGGCGCCCTTCCTGGTCCACCAGGACGAAGACGGGGAGGAAGGCGACCGCGATCACCAGGAGGGAGAAGAAGACGGACGGCCCGACCTCCTGGAGCGCTTCGAGGCGCACCTGGTGGAAGTCCCCCTTCCTGCCCTCGGCCTGCCAGCGGTGGAGCTTGTTGTAGGCGTTTTCGACCTCGACGATCGCGCCGTCCACGAGGACGCCGATCGAGATGGCGATCCCCGCGAGGGACATGATGCTGACCGTGATCCCGAAGAAGTAGAGGGGGATGAAGGCCAGCAGCACGGAGACGGGGATGGTGACGATCGGCACCAGCGCCGAGGGGATGTGCCAGAGGAAGATCAGGATGACGAGCGAGACGATGATCATTTCGAGCACCAGCTCGTGTTTCAACGTATCGAGCGCGCGGGTGATCAGGTCCGAGCGGTCGTAGGTGGTGACGATCTCGACCCCCTCGGGCATGCCGGGCTCGAGATCCTCGATCTTGGCCTTGACGCGGCGGATGACGTTGAGAGCGTTTTCGCCGTGGCGCATGACGACGATGCCGCCCACGTGGTCGCCCAGGCCGTCCAGGTCCGAGACGCCGCGGCGGATCTCGGGGCCGAGCTCGACCCGGGCTACGTCGCGCAGGAGCACGGGCACGCCCGCCGGGCTCACGGTGAGGACGATCTGCTCGAAGTCCGTGGTGCTTCGGGCGTAGCCCCGGCCGCGGATCATGTACTCGGCGCCGCTCGCCTCCAGGAGCCGGCCGCCCACCTCGTCGTTCGAGGCGCGGATGGCGGCGACGACTTGGTCGAGCGCGATGCCGTAGGCGGCCAGCCGGTTGGGATCGACTGTGACCTGGTACTGCTTGACGAAGCCGCCGGTCGCCGCGACCTCGGCCACGCCGGGAACGGACTGAAGGGCGTAGCGCAGAGTCCAGCCCTGATAGGAGCGCAGCTCGTCGAGCGAGTGCTTTCCCGAGCGGTCGACCAGGGCGTACTGGAAGATCCAGCCGACGCCGGTCGCGTCCGGCCCCAGCTCGGTGCGCACGCCTTCGGGGAGGCTCGGCTGGATCTTCGAAAGGTATTCGAGGACCCGCGAGCGGGCCCAGTAGATGTCGGTGCCGTCCTTGAAGACGACGTAGACGTAGGAGAAGCCGAAGTCCGAGTAGCCCCGCACGGCCTTGACGCCGGGAGCGCCCAGGAGGGCGGTGACGACGGGATAGGTGACCTGGTCTTCGACGACGTCGGGCGAGCGGTCCCACTTCGAATAGACGATGACCTGCGTGTCCGAGAGGTCGGGCAGAGCGTCCAGCCGGATCTCGCGGAGCGTCCAGACCGCGAGGACGATCAGGGCGGCGACGCCCGCGAGGACGAGGAAGCGGTTCCCCGCCGAGAAGGCGATGATGCGGCGGATCACCGGACCCCTCCTTCCTCCGCCTTAGAGGGCGGCAGGGCGGCGATGGCGGCCCGCAGGCGGGACTCGGAGTCGAGCAGGAAGTTGGCGCGGGTGGCCACGGTCTCGCCTTCTGCGATTCCGGAGAGGATGAGGGCCTTGCCGTCGCTCCGGCTCCCCACCCGCACCTCGCGGGGGACGAGGGCGCCGTCTTTTTCGACGAAGACCACCTGGCGCACGCCGGTGTCGAGCACGGCGGAGTCGGGGATGACGACCCCTTCCTGAGATCCGAGCTCGGGGGTGACGTCCACGTACATCCCGGGCTTCAGTGCGAACCCCCGGTTGGGAAGCTCGATGCGCACCTTGAGCGTGCGGCTCTGGGGGTCGAGCGTCGGGTAGATGAAGCTCACCCGGCCGCTCAAGGGGGCTCCGGAATCGTAGGGAAGGGTGACGACGGCTTTTTTCCCGAGCGCCAGAGCGCTGCTCTCGTACTCATAGAAGTCGGCCTCCACCCAGACCCGGGAGAGGTCGGTCACGGTGAAGAGGTCCATGCCGGGCTGGACCTCCATGCCTTCGAACACCTGCTTGCCGGTGACGAAGCCCGAGGCCGGGGAGGTGAGGGTGACGGTACGCTCTACGGCGCCGCCTTTTTCGAGGCGCTCGATCAGGCTCCGGGGCACGTCGAAGAGCTCCAGGCGGCGGCGGGCGGCGGTGAGCAGGTCTTCCCCGCCGCGGCGCACCTCGGGAAGCGAGGAGGCCGAGAAGCGCTGGGCGGCTTCCCGCGCGCGCACCAGCTCCTCCTGGGTGGCCAGGAGCTCGGGGGAGTAGATGGCGAGGAGCGGCTGGCCCGCCCGCACGGCCTGCCCCGTGGTGTTGACGTAGAGCTTTTCGATCCAGCCCGAGATCTTGGTGTGGACGTGGCGGACGCGGCTCTCGTCGGCCACCACGAGGCCCACGGCGCGGGTGGAGCGGGTGAGCGTCTCGCGCACGGCGACCGCGGTGCGCAGGCCGGCCAGCTCGCGCTTCTCGCCGGTCAGCTCGACCGGGGCGAGGCCGGAGGCGGAGACGCCCGGGACGGAATGGTTGTGGAGCTCCGGGGCCTGTGCCGGGGCCTCTGCCACGGCGGGCGCGCCGTTCCTCTCTTCCATGGGCACCAGGCGCATGCCGCAGATCGGGCAGTCGCCCGGCTTGTCGGAGACGTACTCCGGGTGCATCGGGCAGTGCCAGCGCCCGGCGGCGGCCGTGGTGTCGCCGTCGCCGCAGGAGTAGACGAGCGTGCCCACGAGGAGCAGGGGGAGCAGGACGAGGATCAGGGTGCGGGGTTTCATGGCCGTCCTCCTGCCGGAGAAAGCTGCTCCATCTCGGCCCAGGCCGCGAAGCGGTCGGCCTCGCGGCGGGTGAGCTGGACGCGGGCCTCGAGCCAGAGGTCGAAGTCCTCGATGATCGTGGAGAAGTCGCCCCGCCCCGCGAGGTAGGAGGCGCGGGCGGCGTCGAGGGTCGCGCTGGTCTGAAGGAGGATGCCCTCGCGGAAGCGGACGATCTGGCGCTCCGCGAGACGGAAGCGGACGGTGAGGCGGGTCGCCTCCGCTTGGGCTTGGGCGAGAGCGTCGTCGAGCTCGCGCCGGGCCATCTCCAGCTCAGCCTCGGCGGCGCGGATCATCCCCGCCTG
>DATHUD010000077.1:0-2381 GCA_035462575.1 Thermoanaerobaculia bacterium
AAGAGGCTCCCATGAAAGTCGCGGTTTTAGGCGGTGGGCCCGCGGGCCTGTACTTCTCCCTGCTCTTGAAGAAGGCGGACCCCCGCCACGAGATCACGGTCCTGGAGCGCAACCCGCCGGACGCCACGTTCGGGTGGGGCGTGGTCTTCTCGGACCAGACGCTCGGGAACTTCCAGACCGCCGATCCGGAGACGTTCCGGGAGATCCTGGACAACTTCGCCCGCTGGGACGACATCGACATCCACTACAAGGGGCGGACGATCACCTCCGGCGGCCACGGCTTCGCCGGGATCGCCCGGATGAAGCTCCTCGAGATCCTCCAGCGCCGCGCGGCCGGGCTGGGCGTCGACCTCCGCTTCGGCGTCGAGGTCGAGGACGACTCCTCTCTCCCCGGCCTGGGGCTGGGCGACGCGGATCTCATCGTGGCGGCCGACGGGGTGAACAGCGCGGTCCGGCGGCGGCACGCGGACGTGTTCCGGCCCGACCTCGTCCTCGGCAAGGCCCCGTTCGTCTGGCTCGGCACTACGCGGCTCTTCGACGCGTTCACGTTCATCTTCATCGAAAACGAGCACGGGATCTTTCAGGCCCATGCCTACCGGTTCAGCGACCGGCAGTCCGCCTTCATCGTGGAGAGCGACGAGCTGTCCTTTCGGAACGCGGGCTTCGACCGGATGGACATCGACGCCACGATCGCCGCCTGCGAGGAGATGTTCGGCCCGTGGCTTGAGGGCCATCGCCTCCTGGCCAACATCCCGCCGCACCAGCGCGCGGCGCCGTGGCTCCGGTTCAACCGCGTCCACTGCGCCCGCTGGTGGCACGAGAACCTCGTGCTGATCGGCGACGCGGCCCATACCGCTCACTTTTCGATCGGCTCCGGCACCAAGCTCGCCATGGAGGATGCGATCGCGCTCGCGCGCATCGTCCAGGAGCGGCCGGATCTTCGCGAGGCCCTGCCGGCCTACGAGGAGGAGCGGCGGACCGAGGCGCTCAGGCTTCAGAACGCGGCCCGGAACTCGATGGAGTGGTTCGAGAACGTCCGCCGCTACGCCCGGCTCGACCCGGAGCAGTTCGCCTACAGCCTGCTCACCCGAAGCCAGCGCGTGAGCCACGAGAACCTCCGCCTGCGGGACAGCGCCTACCTGGAGAACGTCGAGCGCTGGTTCGCGAGCCGCGCCAGCCGCGAGAGCCGCGAGGCCCTGCCCAAGGCGCCGCCGCCCATGTTCACGCCGTTCACTCTGCGGGGGATGACGGTCGAAAACCGCGTCGTGGTCTCGCCCATGGACATGTACAGCGCCATGGACGGGACGCCCAACGACTTCCACCTCGTCCACCTGGGCGCCCGCGCGCTGGGTGGAGCGGGGCTGATCGTCACCGAGATGACCTGCGTGTCGCCCGAGGCGCGTATCACGCTCGGCTGCACCGGAATGTACGCGCCCCAGCACGCAGAGGCGTGGCGCCGCGTGACAACCTTCGTCCACCAGTGGAGCCGCGCGAAGATCTGCCTGCAGCTCGGGCACTCCGGCGCCAAGGGCTCGACCCGCCTCATGTGGGAAGGCAACGACGTGCCGCTGGAGACGGGGGGCTGGGACGTGATGGCCGCGTCGGCCCTGCCCTACAAGCCCGGCATGCAGACTCCCCGGGAGATGACCCGCGCCGACATGGACCGGGTGCGGGACGAGTTCGTGCGCGCCACGAAGATGGCGATCGACGCCGGGTTCGACATGGTGGAGCTCCACTGCGCCCACGGCTATCTCCTCTCGGGCTTCATCACGCCGCTTTCGAACCGGCGGACCGACGAATATGGCGGATCGCTAGAAAACCGTCTGCGCTTCCCGCTGGAGGTCTTCCGCGCCATGCGCGAGGTCTGGCCGCGGGACCGGCCCATGTCCGTCCGCGTCTCGGCCACGGACTGGGTGGAGGACGGGCTCGACTGCGGCCACTCCGTGGAGATCGCAAAAGCTTTCCACCTGGCCGGGGCGGACATCATTCACGTTTCGGCGGGGCAGACGTCGCCCGACGCCCGGCCCGTCTACGGGCGGATGTTCCAGACGCCGTTTTCCGACCGCATCCGCAACGAGACGGGCATCCCCACGATCGCCGTCGGAAACATCACCGATCCCGATCAGGTGAATTCGATCATCGCCGCCGGCCGCGCCGACCTCTGCGCCCTCGCCCGGCCCCACCTCGCGGACCCCAACTGGACCCTCCACGCCGCGGCCCAGCTCGGCTACACCGCCCAGCCCTGGCCGGTGCAATATCTGACGGGCAAGGAGCAGCTCGAAAGAAACGTCGCCCGGCAGAAACAGGCGGAGCTTCTGGGGACGAGCACGATTTGATGACCGCTTCCCTTCGATCTCCCCAATGTATAGACGCCCCGTGGG
>DATHUD010000078.1:0-10587 GCA_035462575.1 Thermoanaerobaculia bacterium
CTCCCAAGACGTTCAGTACGCTGGTCTTGCCGCTGCCGTTCTCACCGAGCAAGAGGCTCAGCCGTTCCGGCCGCAGCTCGAAATTCACCAGGGCGTGGAAGTTGTCGGCGAGGATACGTTTCAGCACGCAGGTATCGTACACCACGGCTTCCCCCTGGAGAAGCTGATGTCCGCCGCGTTGCCGCCCTCCAGCCGGCACAGGAGGGCGGCCGTTCCTGGACCGCCGCCTCACGGATACTGCGGCCTTCCTCCCTTCCACGCCACGGGGTAGCGGACGCAGAAGCCGCCCAGGTCGCCGGTCACGTCCCCGGGGTAGCAGTCCGGCGGGCCGTAGATGCCGTAGGGGTCGAAGAAGTACCACTCGTTGTTGGCAGGGTCCCGGCGGGCGAAGAAGATGTGGAGGTGGGTGTTCGGCCCCCCTTCACCGCGCTTGCCGCCGGGGCCGGTGTTGCCGGCCCAGGCGAGGAACTGGCCGGCGGTCACGGTCTTTCCCAGCAGGTTGGGGATCGTCTCGGAATTCTTCCCCCAGTGGCTCTCGTCGAGGCTACGATTCGCGGGATCCTTCTTGCACCCGGTGTCCTCCAGGTGCTGCGTGTATTCCGCGAGCTCCGTCGAGCCTGCCGCCAGGGTGGGGATGGTGTTTTTCCAGGCTCTCTCGCAATCGTTCGCGGCGCCGTTTCTCAAGTGCATGTAGATCGTGCGGTAGGCGTCCTCTACCCCGCCCGCGTTGTGGCTGACGATCACCGTGTTGCCCGACCAGTTGTCCCAGCCGATGTGGACCACCCGGCCGGGGGCCGCGGCCTTGATCTCGAAGGTCTTCTCGTCGTCCCGCGAGTAGTCGCCGGCGTGGTGCCATTTGCCCGGTTCGTAGAGCCAGATACCCCGCCGCTCGACCGCGGTGTCGGTGAAGGGGAGGGTGAACGGGGCGTCCGAAAAGCTCAACGCCGAGTGGCGGACGTAGCGGTTGGCGCCATCCAGGTCGACCGGCCAGCGGTAGACCACCGTTGCGCCGGACCCCGGCGTGCCGCAGGTCCCCGGCTGGCCGGGGCAGTGGGTCGCGGTGCGGGTGATGCCGTAGTTGTAGGCGTCCTGGGCCACGACCTGGTTGGGGCACGCGTCGTTGCAGCTCCCCGCGTCGATGTCGACGTCGATCAGCCGCAGGCCCTGTGCGGCCAGCTCGTGCCATTTGCCGTTGAAGCTCTCCCAGTCGACGTTGGCCCAGAGGTAATAGCCGCCGCTGCCGGCGCGCCAGACGCCGATGTGCTTGCGTTGCCCTCCCTCCACGTAGGTCTCGACGTCGATCAACCGCAGGTTTTTCGGCGCAAGCTCTTTCCACTTGGCGTTGAAGCTGTTCCAGTCGACGCCCGCCCAGAGGTAATACCCGTCGCTGCCGGCGCGCCAGACGCCGATGTACTTGCGCTGCCCTCCCTCCACGTAGGTCTCGACGTCGATCAGGCGCAGGTTCTGCTTGGCCAGCTCTTTCCACTTGGCGTCGAAGTTGTTCCAGTCGACGCCCGCCCAGAGGTAGTAGCCGTCGCTGCCGGACCGCCAGACGCCGGTGTACTTGCGCTGCCCTCCCTCCACGTAGGTCTCGACGTCGATCAGGCGCAGGTTCTGCTTGGCCAGCTCCTTCCACTTGGCGTCGAAGTTGTTCCAGTCGGCGCCAGACCACAGGTAGTAGCCGTCCGTACCCGCTTCCCAGACACCCCAGTACCGCTGCTCCGCTTGCACAGGCTGCGAGAGGCCGAGCAGAACGGCGGCGGCCGCGCAGATCAGGAGACGGGTCAACACCCGGCGATCGAGACTCATGCCCAAGAGATCCTCCTTTGTGGTCCCCGCGACAGGACAGGGGCGTTCCGGCCTCCTCTTGTTACAAGCAGGCCGAGATGGCATCCTAAGAGCATCATGCGCAAAGCTCAAACCGTCTTCCTCGTCGCCGTCATGGCGCTCCTCGCCCTGGGCCTCGGGACGCTCGTCTCCCGGGCCGGGGAGGAGGCATCGAAAGATCCGCTCGCTCAAGAGATCGCGCGCTTGTCGGAGGTCCTGCGGAACCCGACCGCGACCGGCGGGCTCTGGCCCGACGTCAAACAGGGCAGCCCCCCGGTCCTCGCGCGGGCCGAAGAGGATTTGCGCGCCGGACGGCGCCTGGTGGCGCTGCAGCGAATCGGCGACGTCCGGTCGGACGTTTCGGCCGCCACCTACGTGGGCGAACGCGCCGCCCAGGCGAAGGACATCCCCGGCTTCGAGACCGAGTGGGAGCGCATGGGAGGCGTCCTGCGGGCGCAGCTCGCTCCTCCCTCCTCCTCCGCTCTCGAAGGGGTTGAGCCCGCGGCCGCGCGGGCCCTGGGCGAGGCGACCCTTTCCCAGGTGCGCATCCTCTACGACGCCAGCCGCGAGTACGGGCTCAACTCCATGCCGGAGAATGGTCTCGCCTACCTGGGCGTCGCTCAGGCGCAGCGGGAGACCGTGGCCTGGTACCGGGGGCTCTCCACGCGGGCGGAGCGCCGCCCGCCGCCGCTGCGCACTCTGGAGGCCGAGCTCGACGGGCTGCAGGCGGACATCCTCAAGGCGTACCGGCCGCCGGCGTCGATCGACCGGCATGGCGAGTTCATCAACGCCAGCGCCACGCTCAAGGAGGCGCGCGAGCTCGACGCGGCGGGCCTGCGCCACGGCGCCCTGCTCAAATACCTGCAGGCGGCGCAACGGATCGCGCCGTTGCGCTCGGACCTGCCGGCTTCAGGCGCGGACGCCCTCGCGGAGCAGCTCGCCGGATTCGACCGGCGCCTGGCCGCGGGCGACGTCGACCACAGCCTCGGCCGCCTGTTCCTCGAAACGGCAGAGGCCGACCTCGCGAGCGCCGAGCCGGGCAAGAATCCCCCCAGCTCGGTGTGGATCGCCTCCGACGTGCTCCCCCGCTATTTCGCCGCGCTCGAGCCGGCCCGGCCCGCGGCGCCGAAGCCCGACCCCCAGGTCAAGGTCACGCTCGTCCGCTGGCCCTACACGTGAAACCTCTCGGATCCAGCAGGTCTGCTGGCACAGAGCGCGGTTCAGGAGTTCGGCGGCAAGGCGAAGTTCGTGGTGGAAAACTATGGGGAGTCGGAGCTCGCGAAGCGCTTCGGGGTGAAACGCTACCCCGCGTTCTTCGTGGATGACGTGCTGGTCGCGACGCCTAAGGATTTCGGCTTCTACGGCAAGGGCGAAGGGGAGAAGAACGGGCGCTATGCACCGTTCGTCAAGAACGCGGCGAGCTACGAGCGCTTCCGCGCCGACATCGAGCGCGCGATCGGGCTGATTCTCCAGGGCAAGAAGGATGTCGTGCGCCAGGAGGCCGGCTCGCAGACGGAGGAGCACATCCCCGCGTATCCCGCGGTCGCGCTCACCGATCTGGACGGCAAGACCGTGACGCGCGAGGATCTCGCCGGGCGGGTCGTGCTGGTCGAGATCTGGGCGACCTGGTGCCCTCCCTGCCGGCCCACCTTAAGCTGGCTGGGCGAGCTCAAGAAGAAGTACGGAGACGACCTGGCGGTGATCGCCCTCACGATCGAATCCGACGAGGCGGACGTCAAAAAGCTGGTCCAGGAGATGAAGCTGCCCTTTGTCTGGGTGATGGCCACTCCGGACCAGGTCCGAGCCTTCGGAGACGTGAGCGCGGTGCCGACTCTCCTCGTGTTCGACCGCGAGGGCAAGACCGCCGCGACTTTCTTCGGTGCGCCCCCGAGCTTGCACGGAGAGGCCGAGGCGACGCTCGCTTCGCTTCTCCGGTAGGGCGGAGAGCCTCGGGTGCGGCTATCACCGCTCGAGCGGTCGCCTGAGGTCTGGCGCACCGCCTGTCAGGAAATCGCCCGGCGGGCGCAGGGCGGCGCCATCCTCTATCCGGTGCTGGCCGCCGTCCTCGGGCTGGGGGCGGACCTGCACCGGACGGCCTCCGCCCTCTTCGCCGGAATCGTGGCGTTCACCGCGCTCCTGGGGGTCGGCCGGCTGATCCTCGTCTGGCGCTTCGACGACCTCTACGACCGCTCTCCACGGCTCTGGAAGGCCGGCTTTTTCGGCGGGCTCCTGGCGACCTGCGCCGTGCTCGGCGGAATCCTCTACGTCCTCGTCTCCGGGCAAGGACTGGCGGCGATCGCCATGGCTGTGAGCGTGGGGCTCGCAGCCATGGCGATCGTCGTCTACTCCTACGCCCTGACGGTCGTCCGGATCTACATCCTCCTGCTGGCGGCTCCCCAGATCGTGGCACTGTCGCGGTCGGCCGGGCGGTACCCGGGACCCTGGATCTCCTGGGCCGTCGCGGCCGCCGTCCTCTATCTTCTCTGGGCCGCCTGGCAGCAGCACCAGGAGCGCTGGGCGAGCCTCGTCGCGCGCCACGCGCTCGCCCAGGACTACCGGCAGATCTTCGAGAACGCCCACGACCCCATCCTCATCTTCCGGCCGGAGGACGAGAGGGTCTTGAACGTCAACCGCCGGGCCTGCGAGGTCTACGGCTTTTCCCGCGAGGAGCTCCTCGGGATGTCTCTGATTTCGATATCGGAGAACCCGTCGCGCGGCCAGGAGCAGGTCCGCGAGACCCTGGAACGCGGGGTCTACAACAACTTCGAGTCCGTCCAGTTCCGCAAGGACGGCAGCCCGATGTTCTTAGAGATCAACGCTTCAATGATCGAGTATGAAGGGCAGCCGGCCATCATCAGCATCAATCGCGACGTGACCGAGCGCCGCCGGGCCGAGGAGCTGCGCCTCGCCAAGGAGGCCGCCGAGCGCACCGCCCGGGCCAAGACCCAGTTCCTCGCCAACATGAGCCACGAGATCCGCACGCCCATGGCAGGGGTCATCGGCCTGTCGGACCTGCTCCTGACGACCGACCTCTCCGAGCGGCAGAGCCAGTATGCCCGGCTGATCCAATCCTCGGGAGTGTCGCTCCTCCGGGTGATCGACGACATCCTGGACTTCTCGAAGATCGAGGCCGGCAAGCTCACGTTCGAGGATCTCCCCTTCGATCTCCGGGCGACGCTCCGCGAAGGGGTCGATCTCCTGCGGCTGGGGGCGATGGAAAAGGGGACCTCGATCGAGCTCCACCTCTCGGAAAGCCTGCCCGGCTGGGTGCGGGGCGACCCGGGCCGGCTGCGGCAGGTGCTCATGAACCTGCTGGGCAACGCCGTCAAGTTCACCGAAGGGGGATCGGTCGACGTCCGCGGGGGGATGACCTTGGACGGACGGGTCCACATCCGCGTCGAGGACACCGGGATCGGCATCCCCGTCGAGTTCCAGGGGCGGCTTTTCGAGCTCTTCTCGCAGGGGGACGGCTCGACGTCCCGGCGCTTCGGCGGCACCGGGCTCGGGCTCGCCATCAGCAAGCGGATCGTGGAAGCCATGGGAGGGGAGCTCGGCTTCAAGAGCGTGCCGGGGGAGGGCTCGACGTTCTGGATCACGCTGGCCCTGGAACGCGCCGCGCCGCCGGCCGGCTCGGAGAGCCCCGCGGACCGCCCCGTCCGCCCGCGCCGCATTCTGACGGCGGAGGACAACCCGATCAACCAGCTCGTGATCACCGAGCACTTGAAGGCTCTAGGCCATGAGGTCACCGCGGTCAGCAACGGCCTCGAGGCCCTGGAGGCGCTCAAAGCAGGGACGTTCGACCTCGTGCTGATGGATTGCCAGATGCCGCACCTGGACGGCTACGAGGCGACGCTGCGCATCCGCCAGCTCGGCGGCGGGGCGGGCCGCATTCCGATCATCGCGCTCACGGCACACGTCATCCGGGAAGAGCTCGACAAGTGCCTGGCCGTGGGGATGAACGACTACATCACCAAGCCGTTCCGGGGAGAGGTCCTGGAGAGCAAGCTCGAGCGCTGGCTGGGGAGCGATCCGGAAGCGGCGGCGGAGGCTGCCGGCGAGCCCCCGGAGCCTCCACCCGGGGAGGAGACGCTCGACGAGCGGCAGCTCGAATCCCTGCGCGCCATCGGCCGGGAGTCGGACGCGGGTCCGCAGTTCATGGCCCGGCTCGTGGAACGGTTCGAGAGCCAGCCCTACCTCGACGAGCTGCGCGGGGCGCTCGAGCGCGAAGACCGCGCCGCTCTCAAGGCCCGCGCTCACGGCCTCAAGGGGAGCAGCTCCTTCGTGGGCGCGGTCCGCCTCCCCCGGCTCTGCGCCCAGCTCGAGATCCTCGCCGCGGAAGGGACCCCGGAAGAGTGCCGGTGCCAGATCGACCGGATCGAGGCCGAGCACCGGAAGGTTCTGGCGGAGCTCGCCGCGGAGGTCCGGGCCCAATGAAAAGATCCTGAGGGGTTTTCCCCACGCCGAACGTCTCTATCGCACGAGGGCTTTTCCAGAAACGGCGTCCCAGCGAGGGCGTCTTCATCAAAGAAAGGATTTTTCTCATGCGATCGATTCTCGGCGGGATTGGATTGACGATACTCCTCTCACTCGCAACGGCCGGGGCCGCGGTGGCGGCTCCCCCGTCCACGGTTTCCGATTCTTTTGCCATCACGAACGTCCAGGTGTTCGACGGCTCGCAGGTGGTTCAGGCGGCGACGGTCGTGGTTTTGAACGGCCAGATCAGCGCGGTCGGCGCGAACGCCGCAATCCCCGCGGGCGTTCCGGTGATCGACGGCACGGGCGCGACGCTCTTGCCCGGATTCATCGATTCCCACGCGCACGCCCGCACCCGGCAGGAGCTCGAGCGGGCCATCCAGTTCGGCGTCACGACCGAGATGGATATGTGGACCCTGCCCCACTTCGCCGCGAGCATGCGCCGGGAGCAGGAGCGCACGGGCGCTCCCTACCGGGCGGACTTCTTCAGCGCCATCAGCCCGGCCACCCTCCCGGAAGGGTATCCGTACAACTTCACGCCGCGGCAGACGGAAAGGCCCACCCTGGTCGGCCCGGAGGAGGCGGAGGCGTTCGTCGAGGACCGCATCGCGGAGGGGTCGGACTATCTGAAGATCATGATCGAGGACGGCTCGCAGGTCTTCCTCGACCTCCAGGTGATCCCCCGCGAGACCGTGCAGGCGTTGACGCAGGCGATGCACGACCGCGGCAAGCTGGCCGTGGCCCACGTGATCGAGCAGGGGCGCGCCTATGACGCCCTCCACGACGGCGTGGACGGCCTCGTCCACATCTTCGTCGACGAGGTCGCGGAGCCCGGCTTCGTGCAGCTCGCGGTGATGAAGGGGATCTTCGTGGTCCCGACGCTCTCGGTCGAGGAGGCGTTCGTGACCACCGCGGGCGGCGCCTCCCTGATCGCGGACCCGGATCTCGCGCCCTATCTCACCCAGGAAGAGATCGCGTCCCTGCTCACGCCGGGACCGCCTTCGCTTCTGACGCTCCAGAACGTCGAATTCGCCAAGGAGAGCGTCCGCCGCCTGCACGAGGCCGGGGTGCCGATCCTCGCCGGAACGGATTCGGCGACCCACGGCGTAAGCCTCCACCGCGACCTGGAGCTGCTGGTCGACGCGGGGCTCGAGCCCGTGGACGCGCTGGTCGCCGCCACCTCCGCCGCGGCCGACGCTTTCGGCCTCGCCGACCGCGGCCGGATCGCCCCGGGCCTGCGCGCCGACCTTCTCCTTGTGCAGGGAGACCCGACCGCCGACATCAAGGCCACCCGCAAGCTCCGGCGGATCTGGAAGGCCGGCGTCGAGGTGGACCGCCAGATTCCGGCGGCCCGGCCGGCGCACTAGCCTGCCTCAGTAGCGGAAGAGGGCGGCGACGTCCGCCTCTTCGGGCACCTCGGTCCGGGGCACGGCGTAGACCGTCCCTCCGCGGTCCAAGGTCCAGGTGGCGGCGAGGTCCAGGAGGTCCTCGCCACCCGGGTGGACGCGGCCGTCCTCGCCGAAGCTCCCCCGCAGATCGGCTCCGGTCGAGAGGAACAGGGCGGCGACCTTCCCCTCGCGGGCGGCCGGCAGGATCTCGGTGATGTGGTACGAGGTCCGGCCGCTGCCCGCGAGCGCTTCGAAGCGCGCCGCCGTCCGGTGCCGGTCTTCGGTGAAGAACGGCTCGACCAGGGGGCGCGCGCGGCGGGCGAGCTCGGCGTCTCCGAGGTGCTCGGGATTGCCGGCGATCCCTTCGGCCGCCACCCAGGGATGGCGGCTCGCGGAGCGGAAGAGGTTCAGGAGATAGTCGACTCCGGCGAGCACCAGAGGGAGGCTCCGGTCCCGCAGAACCTCTCCCAGCCCCGCATCCACCCGCCGGAAATAGCGCAGGAGCTCGGCCTTGTCATCCTCGTCTCCACCGCCGCGCCCGTGGTAGACGGCGGTCCGGGCGCCCGGGCCGGCGGGCGAAGCGGTGTGGTACTGGAGGATGCGGGTCGTCACCTGCTCGCCGAGGGCCTCGACCAGGCTCTTGGGGACCCCGGCAAGGTCCACCCGCCGCACCTCGCGGCCCCGGGCTTCGAGCAGACGCACCTCGTTCCGGCTCAGGGCGAGAACGTGGAAAGGCCCGCCGCCCAAGAGCGGCAGAAGGGGCCGGATCACGAAGCGGTCCCCCATCTCGACCCGCTCGTCGACGGCAAAGGGGATCGGGACCCGGAGGAAGACGCCCGGGGCGAGGAACAGGCCCAGGCCCTCTTCCTGATGACGCCAGAACTCGAGGTCTCCCGGGGAGACCAGGGCCTGGGCGGGAGCGAGGAGGTCGGCCCGGGCGCTCCCGAGCCGCTCCGCGGCCTGGACCAACAGGTTCTTGAGCCGGATTCGCGCCGGCTCGTCGCCGGCCCCGAGAGGCCGGGTGGGCAGGTAGATCGAGACGCACGGCCTCGCGGGGGCGGAAAGCAACGCCACCAGATCCTCCTGGAGCCGGGGCTCCGGAAGGGTTGGAGGTTGATGCGCATGGATTGTGCTCATGGCGTGGTCCTCCTGATACTCCGACTGTTCCACGGATTTCGGAGCTCCGCACCACCCTCGGAGGCGGGCGTCCGCCCGCCTCTCGGGAAGCCTCCGGCCACCTCGCGGGAGCTTTCGCCGGGACCCGGCCGGCCGGAGACTCCGGAGCAGGAGGTCCTCCCATGCAGCAGCGGATCACCAAGCCCCCCGCCTCCTCGCGAGCCGTTCCGAACCTCGCCGACTACGACCGGGTACGCGCGAGCTTCACCTGGGAGGCGGCGCGCCGCGAGCTCGACGGCCTGCCGGGCGGGGCCGGGTTGAACATCGCCCACGAGGCGGTCACCCGCCACGCCGCGGGTCCCCGGGCAGGGCACGTGGCCCTGCGCTGCGTCGGGAAAAAGGGCGAGGTCCGGGACGTCACCTTCGCCAGCCTGGAGGGGCTCACGAATCGGTTTGCCAACGTCCTGGCCGGCCTCGGGGTCGAGCCCGGGGAACGGGTCTTCGCCCTCCTGCCGCGGGTGCCCGAGCTCTACGTGGCCGCCCTGGGCACGCTCAAGACCCGCGCCGTCTTCTCTCCCCTGTTCCCCGCCTTCGGGCCCGAGCCCATCCGCCAGCGGCTGACCCTGGGCGACGGACGGGTGCTGGTGACCACCGCGGCGCTCTACCGGAAGAAGGTCGCAGAGCTGCGCCGGGATCTCCCCGGCCTCGAGGCCGTCCTGCTGATCGGCCGGGACGAGGACATCCCGTGTACCCGGGATTTCCACGCTCTCCTCGAAGCGGCTTCGGACCGGTTCGCCATCCCGCCCACCAGCCCGGAGGACATGGCCCTCCTCCACTTCACGAGCGGCACCACGGGCCGGCCCAAGGGGGCGGTCCACGTCCACGGCGCGGTGGTGGCCCACCATGCCACGGGCGGGTTCGTCCTCGATTTCCATCCGGACGACGTCTTCTGGTGCACGGCAGACCCCGGCTGGGTCACCGGCACCTCCTACGGCATCGTCTCACCCCTCACCCACGGCGTCACCAGCATCGTGGACGAAGGAGACTTCGACGCCGAGCGCTGGTACGGCATTCTTGAGGATCAGAAGGTGACGATCTGGTACACGGCGCCCACCGCGGTCCGGGTCCTCATGAAGGTGGGCGCGGAGATGCCGAAGAGATTCGACCTCCGCGCGTTGCGCCATATGGCGAGCGTGGGCGAGCCGCTCAACCCCGAGGCGGTGGTATGGGGGGTGGAGGCGCTCGGCCTGCCGATCCACGACAACTGGTGGCAGACCGAGACCGGGGCCATCATGATCGCCAATTTCCCGGGGATGGACATCAAACCGGGCTCCATGGGCCGGCCGGTGCCGGGGGTGGAGGCTGGGGTCGTCCGCCGTACCGCCGGAGGCGGGGTGGAAGAGGTGGGGGATGCCGCCACGACGGGCGAGCTGGCGTTGCGGCCCGGCTGGCCCTCCATGTTTCGCAATTATCTCGGGGAGGAGGAGCGCTACCTTAAGTGTTTCGCCGGCGGCTGGTACCTCACCGGCGACCTCGCCCGGCGCGACGAGGAGGGCTATTACTGGTTCGTCGGCCGCTCGGACGACGTCATCAAGTCCTCCGGCCACCTGATCGGTCCCTTCGAGGTCGAGAGCGTCCTCATGGAGCATCCGGCCGTGGCCGAGGCCGGAGTCATCGGCAAGCCCGACCCCGTAGCCGGAGAGATCGTGAAGGCGTTCGTCTCCCTGAAGCACGGCTTCCTACCGGGGGAGGAGCTGCGGCGCGACCTCCTCGCCCACGCCCG
>DATHUD010000079.1:0-7372 GCA_035462575.1 Thermoanaerobaculia bacterium
GACGCCGCGCGATGGGCAACGGGCAACGTTGCCGGCCTGCCCATGGAGACGTTCCGCCGGTATCGGACGCCGAAGCGTCAGGGTAGACCGACTGGAACTTCTCTACGGGACGGCGGAGCGTTGCGGGGAGGGTTGATCCTGCCGGAGGTTGTTGGGTTGGATTCCCCCGGTCCCGCGCGTCGGACGATGCGCGGGACCGGGAGGATGGGCGACTTACCCTTCCTGTTCCAGGAGGGCCTGGACCTCTTCGGGCGTCAGCCCCTTGAGCTCCGACAGCATCGCCGCCATCTCGCTTTCATCCACCTGGGCGACCTGGCGCTCGGCGATGGCTTCGGTCATTTCGACGACGTCTTTGACGTCGAAGAGGATGCGCAGGGGGAGCTCCACCTGGAAGGTGGTGCGGATGCGGGAGGCGAGTTGGGTGAGGAGGAGGGAGTGGCCTCCCAGCTCGAAGAAGTTGTCGTAGATGCTGATGCGGGGGATGCCCAGCAGCTCTTTCCAGATGTCCACCAGCTCGCGCTCGACGGGGGTGCGGGGCTCGACGACGGGGCGCTCGACGACTCTCGCGGCCTTTTCGGGGGCCGGGAGGGCTCGACGGTCGAGCTTGCCGTGGGGAGTGAGCGGGAGCTCTCCCAGGACCACGTAGGCCGCGGGGACCATGTGGTCGGGGAGACGGCCGGCGGCGGTGTGGCGGACATCTTCGATCAGCCGGTTGGGGCTGGCCCAGAGCTCCTCGGGCGCCGGGGACGCGACGAGGTCGAGGCCGGGACGGCGGGCGTAGACGTTGTAGAGGTCGGTGTCCGCGATATAGGCGTCCTGCTCGACGGCGGCCTCGAAGCCGCGGGCGGCGAGGATCTCCAGGACCCGGTCGCGGGTGGCGGAGTCGTGGACTTCGAGGACCATCTGGCGGATCTTGGGCCAGTCGGCGTCCTCGATGCCGGCCAGGGCGTCGAGCTCGCTCCGCTCGGCGTCGATCTTCAGGAGATCGACGCGGTCGAGGCCCTGCTCGGCGATCACGGCGGAGATGGTGGTCAGGCGGCAGGCGACCTTTTCGCTCCGCATGTGGTCGTCCAGCCAGACGTCGATCGCGCCTTCGCGCTCGGCCTTCCAGGCTTCGAAGGCGGTGCCGGCCTCGTCGCCCAGGGCGCGGTCCATCTCCCCTCTCTGCTCGTTGATGATGTGGGCTTTCAGGTCCGCCCGGTCCTTCGTGAAGTCGGCGAAGCGGCCGGAGGTCGAGGGGAAGAAGGGGTAATAGGTGAAGGTCTCGGTCCGCTCGCCGTCCGCGATGCCGGCGGCGTAGGTCTGGCCGGCCAAGGCGTAGAGCTCGGCGTTCAGGCGCAGGACCTCGGCGGTCGGCGGGATCGGCTCGAAGGAGAAGATGCGGGCGTCCTTGACGGTCCGGCCCACCCAGAGGGTGAAGAGGCCCATGTTGGCGCCGACGTCCAGCACCACGGCACCCTCGGGCAGCGTGACGCCGTGGCGGCGGTAGACCTCGCCTGCGAAGATCTCCTTGTAGATGGAGGTGGTCACCCCTTCGTGCTGGTGGACGACGACCATGCCGTTCGGCAGCTCGAAGGTGGCGTGGCTGGCGAGCGTCCCCTCCCGCTCCAGGCGAAGGAGGTTGCGGATGGGCAGGGCGCGCTCGCGGTCGGGCACCAGGTAGGCCACGAGGCGCTTGTCCCCGGGGGTGTCTTCGCGGGCGATGACGGCGGCTTCGCGCACGGCCGGGTGGGCGGTGAGCGCGGCCTCGATCTCGCCGGGCTCGATGCGGAAGCCGCGGATCTTCACCTGGTCGTCCGCCCGGCCCATGTACTCGAGGTCGCCGTCGGGCGTGCGGCGGGCGAGGTCGCCGGTCTTGTAGAGCCGGGCTCCGGGGGCGGCCGAGAACGGATCGGGGACGAAGCGCCCGGCGGTGAGCGCGGGCCGGCCGAGATAGCCGCGGGTAAGGCCGGCACCGCCCACGTACATCTCTCCGGGGGCACCCAGGGGGACGGGCTCCAGGTGGACGTCCAGCACGTGGATCCGGAGGTCCGGGATGGGCTCACCGATGGCGCTCACGCTCCCCTCCCCCGTCGCGTCCGCGGCCGTGACGGGCCGGAAGGTGACGTGGACGGTGGTCTCGGTGATGCCGTACATGTTGACGAGGCGCGGTCGGCGGTCGCCGTGGCGCTCAAACCAGGGGGCGAGGCTCGCGAAGTTGAGCGCCTCGCCGCCGAAGATCACCCAGCGGAGCGACCGCAACGCCGTGTCGCGCCGGCCGGAGGCTTCGGCCTCGCGCTCGATCTGGGCGGCGAGCTGGCCGAAGGCGGTGGGGGTCTGGTTCAGGACGGTCACTCTTTCGCGGCGCAGCAGCTCCTGGAACGCCTCGGGCGAACGGCTCACCCAGTGCGGGACGAGCACGAGCTGGCCGCCGTGGAGGAGCGCTCCCCACATCTCCCAGACGGAGAAGTCGAAGGCGTAGGAGTGGAAGAGGGTCCAGACGTCTCGGTCGTCGAAGCGGAACCAGTCTTCGGTGGATTTGAACAGCCGCGCCACGTTGCCGTGGGTGACCTGGACGCCCTTGGGGTTGCCGGTCGAGCCCGAGGTGTAGATGACATAGGCGAGGCTGTCGAGCGTGGCTCCGCCTTCGAGGTCGGCAGCATCGTAGGCGCCGATCACGGCCTTCTGCTCGTCCAGCCAGACGGCGTGGGTGCCGGCGTCAGCCAGGTCGGCGGGCAGGTGCTCGGAGACGGTGCGCTGGGAGACGAGGACGTGGACCCCGGCGTCGGTCAGGAGGAAGCGCAGGCGCTCTTCCGGGTAGGACGGGTCGAGCGGCAGGTAGGCGCCGCCGGCCTTGAGCACGGCGAGGATGGTAACGAGCATCTCGGGCGAGCGCTCGAGGCAGAGCCCCACGAGAACCTCGGGGCCCACGCCCAGGGTGCGCAGATGGCGGGCCAGGCGGTTGGCAGCCTCGTTCAGGTCGCCGTAGGTGGTCTCCTTCTCTTCGAAGATCAGAGCGACGGCCTCGGGGTCGTCCGCGGCGCGGCGCTCGAACTGGCGGTGCAGGCACTCCTCCTCGTCCAGGGCCAGGGACGCGGCGGGGCGGGTCAGGGTGATCGTCTCCATATTCTTCTTTCCTTCGAGGAGCTGACGGCGCTCCTCATCGGTCAGGATCGGAAGCTCGGAGAGGCGGCGGTCCGGGCCGGCGACCGCGCCTTCGAGCAGGATCCGGAGCTGTCGTGTCATGGCGGCGACCGTCTCGACGTCGAGGAGGTCGCGGTTGAACCAGAGGGTGCCGGAGAGGGTCCCATCTTCCTCGGCGAGCACGAGCGCCAGGTCGTAGGTGGCGATGGGGACCTCGGATTCGAGGGCGTGGAGCGTGAGCCCCGGCAGCTCGATCGGCGGAATGGGGGCGTTCTGGAGCAGGAAGAGGACCTGGAAGAGCGGCGTTCTGCCGCCCAGCCGCTCGGGCTTGAGCTCCTCGACCAGCCTGGTGAAGGGAAGGTCCTGGTGGGCGTACGCCCCGAGCGCGACCTCGCGGACCCGGCCCACGAGCTCGCGGAAGGTTGGGTCGCCCGCGAGGTCGGTGCGCATCACCAGGGTATTGACGAAGTACCCGATCAGCCCCTCGGTTTCGGGGCGGTTCCGGTTGGCGATCGGGGCCCCCACCGGGATGTCGGTCTGCCGGGTGAGGCGGGAAAGAAGCGATTGATACGCGGCGAGGAGAGGCACGAAGAGCGTGACGCCCTCCCCGCGCGCAAGGGCTTTGAGGCCGGCGGTCAGATCCGCCGGGAGGGAGACGGGAACGCTCCCGCTCCGCAGCGTCGTGACGTTGGGCCTGGCGCCGGGGAGCACCAGCTCCGGCGGCGGCACGGCCAGCCGGCCGCGCCAGTAGCCGAGGAGCTTTTCGAGCGGCTCGCCGCGGAGCATTTCCCGCTGCCAGGCCGCGAAGTCCGCGTACTGGATGGGCAGCTCGGAGAGCGGCGAGGGCTGGCCTTCCGCGAACGCCGCGTAGAGGGTGGCGACCTCCTTCAGGAGCACGCCGCCCGACCAGCCGTCGAAGAGGATGTGGTGGACGGTCATCACCAGATGGTGGTCGTCTTCCGCCAGGCGCAGGAGCGCGGCGCGGACGAGCGGCCCGCGGGCGAGGTCGAACGGCCGGGGGTGCATGGCGGCAGCGAGGGCCAGGGACTCGGCGGCCCGCGCACCCTCGGGAAGCGCCGAGAGGTCGACGACGGGGAGATCCAGGCGCGCCTCGGGGGCGATCCGCTGCACGGGGCGGCCGTCCACCACCGGGAAGGCGGTGCGCAGGGCCTCGTGGCGGCGGACGACCTCGTCCAGGCTCTTTAAGAGGGCTGGCACGTCGAGGTCACCGCGGAGGCGGACCGGGATGGGCGTGAAGAATGCCGCACCGGTCTCCTCCAGTTGCTCGATGAGCCACATGTACTCCTGGGCGAAGGAGAGGGGCGGCTCGCCCTCCCGCTCTCTGCGGCGGATGGGGGGCGCGGCGACGCCGTGGCCGGCGCGGGCCGCCTCTTCGGCGGCCCGCGCGAGGCCGGCGATCGTGGGCGTCTCGAACACGGCGCGGAGCGGCAGGTCGACGCCGAGGGATTCCTTGAGGCGTGAGACGAGCTGGGTTGCGAGGAGCGAGTGGCCGCCCGATTCGAAGAAGTTGTCGTGGATGCCGGCGCTCTCGCGGTGGAGCACGGCGCACCAGGCCGCGGCCACCGTCTCCTCCGTGGGCGTGCGCGGCGCCGCAAAGCCGTCGCCCACGGCCACGGCGGCCGGCGCCGGGAGCGCCTTCCGGTCCACCTTGCCGTTCGGGCTGAGCGGCAGGGCCGGGAGGACGACGAAGGCGGACGGGATCATGGGGTCAGGCAACCGCTCCTTCAGGAAGGTGCGAAGGTCCGGCGCGACCGGGACCTCCTCCCCTTCCGGAACGACGTAGGCCACGATGCGGCGGTCGCCCGGCGCGTCCTCACGGACGATCGCGACCGACTCCCCCACTCCCGGGCAGGCGCGGAGCACGGACTCGATCTCCCCCAACTCGATCCGGAAGCCGCGGACCTTCACCTGGTGGTCGATGCGGCCGAGGAATTCGAGCGTGCCGTCCGCCCGCCGCCGCGCGAGGTCGCCGGTGCGGTAGAGGCGCGCGCCCGGAGCGTCAGCGAACGGATCGGGCACGAACCGCTCAGCCGTCAAGTCCGGGCGGGCGATGTAGCCGCGGGCGAGCCCCGCCCCGGCGATGCACAGCTCTCCGGGTACGCCGGCCGGCACGGGCTGGAACCGGCGGTCGAGGATGCGGACCGCCATGTCCGGCAGGGCCCGGCCGAGGGGCACGGAGCCGGTCTCGCCCGAGGTGACCCGGTGGGCCGTGGCCCAGACGGTCGCCTCGGTCGGTCCGTAGAAGTTCCACACCTCGAAGCCCAGGCCGAGGAGCCGGCCGGCGAGATCCGCCGGGAACGCCTCACCCCCCACGCCCACGCGGCGGACGGCGAGGTCCGCGGGCGAGCGGTCGCCCGAGTCCCACGTCTGCACGAGCTGCCGGAGCGCGGCCGGGGTCTGGTGGACGCAGGTCACCCGTTCGGCCGCGAGGAGGTCGTGGAAGGCGGCCGCATCGCGCGTGGTGTCCCCCGGCGTGATCACGAGCCGGCCGCCGTGGGCGAGGCAGGTCCAGATCTCCCACACGGAGTAGTCGAAGGCGTAGGAGTGGAAGACGGTCCACACCTCGCCCGGCTCGACCCCCACGAGACGGCCCTGGGTTTCGATCCGGTGGACGGCGCTGCCGTGGGTGATCTGCACGCCCTTGGGCCGGCCGGTGGAGCCGGAGGTGAAGATGGTGTAGGCGAGGTTGGCGGGGGTGGGGGCGGCTCCAGGAAGGACCAAAAGGACAGAAGGGACATCAAGGACAGAAAGGACATTCAATGTCCTTTGAGTCCTTTCAGTCCTTTGGGTCCTTTCTTCGAGCAGCAGCGTGGCCCCGGAATCCTCCAGGATCATGGCCTGGCGCTCCGCCGGATAGGCGGGGTCGATCGGCACGTAGGCGCCGCCGGCTTTCAGGATCCCGAGAAGGGCTACAACCATGTCCAGAGAACGATCGAGGCGGACCGCCACCCTCATCTCGGGACCGACTCCCTGAGCACGGAGATGGGCGGCGAGGCGATCGGCGCGGTCGTTCAGCTCGGCGTAGGTGAGCGTCTCGCCGTTGCAGGTGACCGCTCCGGCGTCCGGCGTGCGCTCGGCCCAGCGCTCCACGAGCTGGTGGAGGGCTCGCGTCGGCTCGTAGCCGGTCGCGGTGTCCGCCGCGAAGAGCTGGTGCATCTCGGGAGCGGTGAGCAGCGGGAGATCCGAGAGGCGCCTCTCCGGGGCGGAAACAATCCCTTCGAGCAGCATCCTCAGATGGCCGGCCAGGCGCGCGATGGTGGCGCGGTCGAAGAGGTCGGTCGCGTATTCGAGCCAGCCGGTGAAGCCCTCGGCCTGGACGAGGCCGGAGTCGCTGCCCGCCATGGAGAGCGTCAAGTCGAACTTGGCGACCTCGCCTTCGACGTCCAGCGGCGCGGCCGTGGCGCCGCCCAGGTCGAGGGCGGGCACGGAGACGTTCTGGAGGATGAACATCACCTGGAAGAGCGGCGCCTGCGAGAGGCTGCGCTCGGGCTGCAGCTCCTCCACCAGCCGCTCGAACGGGAGGTCCTGGTGGGCGAAGGCGCCGAGAGCCGTCTCGCGGACGCGGGCGAGGAGATCCCCGAACGCGGGATCGCCGCCGAGATCCGTGCGGATCACGAGGGTGTTTACGAACAGGCCGATCAGCCCTTCGACCTCGGAGCGGTTCCGGTTCGCGACCGGCGTGCCCACGAGGAGGTCCTCCTGGCCGGTGTAGCGCAGGAGGAGCGACTGCCAGGCGGCGAGGAGCACCATGAAGGGCGTGGCCCCGCGCTGCCGGCCGAGGCGATCCAGCGCGTCCGCGAGCTCGGCGGACAGCGCGAAGCCCTCGACCGCGCCCCGGTGGCTCCGCACCGCCGGCCGGGGGCGGTCCGCGGGGAGATCGAGCGCCGCCGGGTGCCCGGCGAGGCGATCGCGCCACCAGCCGAGCTGGCGGTCCAGCTCCGCGCCCAGCTCCCGGCGTTGCCAGATCGCGAAGTCGGCGTACTGGAGGGGGAGCGGCGCGAGCGGCGAGGGCCGGCCTGCCGAGAAAGCGCGGTAGACCTCGCCCATTTCGCGGACGAGGACGCCGATCGACCAGCCGTCCGCGACGATGTGGTGGAGATCGAGGAGGAGGACGTGGCGAGCAGCCCCCACCCCGAAACCCTCACCCCGACCCTCTCCCAGCCTCCCGTCCCCCAACCGGGAGAGGGCGCCCCCACCCAAGTCCATGGAAGCAGTCTCCCTCCTCTCC
>DATHUD010000080.1:0-5131 GCA_035462575.1 Thermoanaerobaculia bacterium
CTAGTCTAGAACAAAGGTACCGCCCAAGCGCAACCGGTCGCCCCCGTTCGCTCCGCCGTGCCACAATCACCCTGCCATGGCCGAAGCCGTCCCTTTCTCCGATCCCGACGAAATCGAAATCTCCCGGGATGATTCCGCCCCCTCCCGCCCGTCCCTCATCTCCCGCGTTCCGGCGGGGGGGACGTCCGATCCGGACGAGATCCTGGGGCTGTTTCTCGACTGGGCAACGGATGCGGGGTTCGAGCTGTACCCGGCCCAGGAGCAGGCGCTCCTGGAGATCATGGGGGGGCGGCACGTCATCCTGAACACGCCGACGGGGTCGGGCAAGTCGCTCGTGGCCCTGGGGCTCCACTTCAAGGCGCTGTGCGAGGGGCGGACGTCCTACTACACGAGCCCCATCAAGGCCCTCGCCTCGGAGAAGTTCTTCTCGCTCTGCGACGACTTCGGCCCCGAGAACGTGGGGATGTTGACCGGCGACGCCTCGATCAACCCGGACGCCCGGGTGATCTGCTGCACGGCCGAGGTGCTCGCGAACCGGGCTCTGCGCGAAGGGGACCGGCTCGCCGTCCCCTATGTGGTGATGGACGAGTTCCACTACTACTCGGACCCGGAGCGGGGCGTCGCCTGGCAGATCCCCCTGATCACGTTGACGAAGACCCGTTTCCTCCTGATGTCGGCCACGCTCGGCGACATCAGCGCTATCCAGGAGCGCCTCGAGGAGCAGACGGGCATCGAGGTGGCGCTCGTCAGCTCCGAGGACCGGCCCGTCCCCCTCGACTTCGAATACCGGGAGACCCCCCTCCACGAGACGATCGAGGCGCTGATCGCGGCCGGCAAGGCGCCGATCTACATCGTCAACTTCACCCAGCGCGAGTGCGCCGAGCTCGCCCAGTCCTTGACCAGCATGCAGATCACCACCCGCGAGGAGCGCGAGAAGATCCGCGACGCCGTGGGCGGCTTCCGCTTCGACACCCCGTACGGCAAGGAGTTCCGGCGCTTCATCTCGTTCGGTATCGGGGTCCACCACGCCGGGCTCCTGCCCAAGTACCGGCTCCTGTGCGAGCAGCTCTCGCAGCAGGGGCTTCTCCGCGTCATCTCGGGCACGGACACGCTGGGGGTGGGGGTCAACATCCCCATCCGCACCGTGCTCTTCACCAAGCTTGCGAAGTTCGACGGCCGGAAGGTCTCGATCCTCTCCGTGCGCGACTTCAAGCAGATCGCGGGGCGCGCCGGCCGCAAGGGGTTCGACGTCCAGGGGAGCGTCGTCGCCCAGGCGCCCGAGCACATCATCGAGAAGAGGAAGAGCGAGAGGAGCGGCGGCAAGAAGGTCGTCAAGGGCCCGGCCAAGGGCGAGGTCTCCTGGAACCAGGAGACTTTCGAGAAGCTCATCGCCCGGCCGCCCGAGACGCTCAAGTCCCGCTTCCGCATCAGTCACGGGATGGTCCTGAACCTCCTGCAGCGGGACGCCGAGCTCGACGATCCGAACCTCCGCAATTTCGACTCCCTGCGGGACCTGATCCGCCGCTGCCACGACGAGGAGGGGGCCAAGGCGCGCCATCTCACCACGGCGGCCGTCCTCGTGCGCTCCCTCTACCGCTCCGGCATCATCCGGATGAAGCGGGACACGGCCGCGAGCTACCTCTGGGCTGTCGTCGCCGAGGACCTCCAGTTGGACTTCTCCCTCCACCATGTCCTCTCCCTCTACCTGGTCGAGACCCTGGGGAGCCTGGAGCCCGCGTCCGAGACTTACGTCCCCGATCTCATCACGCTCGTCGAGTCGATCTTGGAAGACCCGGACGCGGTGCTCCGCAAGCAGGTCGACAAGCTCAAGCAGGAGCTCGTGGCCCGGCTCAAGGCGGACGGCGTCGAGTACGAGGAGCGGATGGAGCGCCTGGAGGAGGTCACCCATCCGAAGCCGCTCTCGGATTTCATCTACGGCACCTTCAACCATTTCCGGGGCAAGCATCCCTGGGTGGGGGGGCAGGACATCCATCCGAAGTCGATCGGCCGCGAGATGTTCGAGGGGTACATGAGCTTCGCGGACTACGTGAAGCGCTACAGCCTCCAGAGGAGCGAGGGCGTGCTCCTGCGCTACCTCTCGCAGCTCTACAAGACGCTCGACCAGACCGTCCCCGAGCCGGTCAAGACCGAGGACGTCTGGGACGCCCTGGGCTTCTTCCGCGCGCTCGTCGAGCAGACCGACTCGAGCCTCCTCGAAGAGTGGGAGGGGTTGCTCCACCCCGAGATCCTGGTGCGCACCAAGCATCGCGAGACCGCCCGCGAGATCCTCTGGCTCCAGGAGCTCCTGGCCGATCCCAAGACCTTCACCGCCCGCGTCCGCGCCGAGATGCACCTCCTCGTCCGCGCCCTCTCCTTGAAGGACTGGGAGGAGGCCACGAATCTCGTCAAGCAGGACGCGGAAGAGCCGGAGACTCTCTGGGACGCCGACCGCTTCGAAGCGGCCCTCGCCCCCTTCTTCGAGGAATACGGAGAGCTCCTCTTCACCCCCGAGTCCCGTCGCCACCAGTGGACCCACATCCGCCCGACCGGCGACCGCACCTGGGAGGTGACCCACACCCTCCTCGATCCCCAGGGGGACAACCTCTGGGCCATCCAGGGCGCGATCGACCTCCGGAACCCCGAGGAGGTCGAGGGGCCGATCGTGCGGGTGGGGAGGATCGCGCCGTAATCGGGTTGTACCCCGCTGTGATGGTTACGCAAGCCCTCGATGCTGTCCGTCTGACAGGATAACCTCGACCTGAACTCCAGCACGGGCGAGCATGTCGATTAGAGTGTCGATGCTGAAAAGATCGATTTTTCCCCGGACCAGGTTGCTGATCCGCGGTTGGGTGACGCCGAAGAGCTCTGCCGCCTGCGCCTGGGTCAGCGAGCGCTCCTCGATGATTCTTCGAACAGCGATCATGAGGTCCGAGCGAACTCTGAGATGCTCGGCCTCCTCTTGGTCGAACCCGAGGTCGGCGAACACGTTTCCGCTCGAAGGAGTCATCGCGGGAGAAGATAACATGTCGGGAGATGTCGAGGGTCGTGAGAGAGTGTCTGCCTCCAGTAACCCGGGTAGGTACCCATGACCGGTGCTTCCAGAGCCCCCCATGGCACCCTTCTTGCTCCCTTGGTCTGTTGTTGAACACCGGAGGGACGCCGGAGACGGGTGTCCCCGGGTCAACAACCCATTGAGAGTGAGGAACTTATGAGAATAGCGAAGCGAACCCTGATGTCTGTTGCCGCTCTGGCTCTGCTCTTCCCGCTTGCCGGGCAGGCGCAGGGCGGACGAGATGCGTACACGGACGTGCGCGTCATGGTGAAGGACCTTTCGACCAACCAGGAGATCGGCGAGATCCCGCCCGGCGGGAGCTTCGACCTTCCGGACGGCGCCAAGGTGCGGCTCATCATGCGGGCCTACGCCCCGGGCCGCGGCGCCGATTCCCGGCCGATCTACCCGCGGACGACGTACTCCGAGGGGAACCCCGGCCGCGGCGGTGTCCGCATCACCGCGACCAACGAGGAGAACGCCAACGCGACTCTGGAGCTCGTGCGTCTCCCGAACAACGCTCAGCGGACCCGCAGCGAGCTGATCCGCTACCAGATCTCGGACTCCGAGGGCCGGATTCCCAACAACCTGGAGCGGGGCTCGGTCACGATCAACGTGGTCCCGGCCACGGCCACAGGCCAGGTCGGGTCCAGCACCGGGAGCACGACCGCACGCCGGGCCGAGGAGCTGACCCGGGTGCTCTATCAGGCGATCCTCCTCCGCGATCCGGACCAGGGCGCCCGCGGCACGATCGACGCGATCGAGCGCGGGGGCTATGACGCGCTGGTGCAGGCGGCCGTGGACATCGCCAACAGCGACGAGAGCCGCGTCCGTCTTTACGAGCAGAGCGGGATGACCAACGAGAGGCGCCTGATCGCCCTCTACAAGAACCTTCTCGGGCTCGACCCCTCGCAGGTCGACCGCAGTGTGTGGGTCAACGATCTGCAGCAACTGGGGAACGGCCAGGTCGCCAATGTGGTCGACGAGATCGTGCGTTCGGAGCGCTTCCGTTCGCGGTACAGCCTGAACGCGGCCTACTAGAAAGGGTTCCCTATGAGAATCGCAAAACGAACCCTGATGTCGGTCGCCGTCGTGGCGCTCCTCTGTCCGCTCGCCGGACAGGCGCAGGGCGGACGGGACGCGTACACGGACGTGCGCATCGTGGTGAAGGACCTTTCGAACAACGAGGAGATCGGTGAGATCAATCCCGGCGGGAGCTTCGATCTGCCCGAGGGCTCCAAGGTGCGGCTCATCATGCGGCTTTACGCCCCGGGCCAGGGCTCCAACAGCCGGCCGATCTACCCGAGAACGCAGTTCACCGAGGGGACGCCCGGCCGCGGCGGCGTCCGCATCACCGCCACGAACGAGGTGAACGCCAACGCGACCCTCGAGGTGATGCGGTTGAGAGACAACGCCCCCCAGCGCAAGCGCAGCGAGCTCATCCGCTACCAGATCACCGACACCGAGGGCCGGGTTCCCAACCGCCTGGAGAAGGGCTCGTTCATCATCAACGTGGGCACGGAGTCATCGAACCAGAGCCAGGACGCGGCCAGCCGGCGGGCCGAGGAGCTGACCCGCGCCCTCTACCGAGCGATCCTGATGCGTGAGCCCGATCAGGGTGCCCGCAACACGATCAGCAACATCCAGCGGGGCGGCTACAACGCGCTGGTGCAGGCGGCGGTGGGGATCGCCGACAGCGACGAGAGCCGCATCCGCATCTACGAGAAGGAGGGCGTCTGCAACGAGAAGCGGCTGCTCTCGCTCTACAAGAACCTCCTCGGGGTCGAGAGCTCTCGGATCGACCGCAGGCAGTGGGACGCCGACCTGCGCCGGATGAACAACGGCGAGATTGCCCGGGTGGTCGAAGACATGGTGCGCTCAGACCGCTTCCGCTCGCGGTACAGCCTGAACGTCGCTTCTTACTAGAAGGATCGTCTCCTCCAGGGGACGATTGCGGCCCTCTTCCTCTCCGAGGGGGAGGGCCTTTCGCTGTTGACCCTACTTTTTCGTCAGCATCTCGATCCCCTTCGCCTCCGGGGTGAGGGCGATCGATTGCGGCAGGTGGCGCCCTTCGAGCCAGAC
>DATHUD010000081.1:0-5835 GCA_035462575.1 Thermoanaerobaculia bacterium
AGATAGCTGATGCCCCGCTGCGCCCGCAGGTACATGGGGAGGTCCGTGATGTCCTCGTCGCCCAGCGAGACGCTCCCGGAATCGGGGGGCGTGAGCCCCACCACCATGTAGAAGGTGGTCGTCTTGCCGGCGCCGTTCGGCCCCAGGAGGCCGACGATCTCGCCCGGCCCCACCTCGATCGAGACGTCCTGCACCACGGCCCGGCCGCGGTAGACCTTGCGCAGGTTGGTCGTCGCGAGCTTCTGCTCTTTTCGGTCCGGGTTGGCCGCCGTCACGGTACCCCTCCCGCCGATGCCGCGGGAGCGGGCTGGACCCCTTCGCCGCCACCCTTGATCTCCACCTTGCCGCCGTCCATGAAGTAGAAAAGGCGCCTCCCCCGCACCACGTTGCCCTCCCGGTCGCGCATGGTCACCGGCTCGCCGAGCATCTCCATCTGCCTCTCGGCCACATGGTAGATCGCCTTCTGCCCCTCGATCCTGCGGCCGGTCGCCGGATCGTTCAGCTTGGTGTCCCCGGTGCAGGTCATGGTCTCCACCTCGCGCTCATCCGCCTGCGCCTGCTCGAGCTCCACCTCCAGCCGCTGGCAGGTCAAAGTCCTCGCCTCCTGCTCCACCCGCACGTTGCCGGTAGAGATGAGCTGGCCGGAGCCGTCCTTGTAGACCATCTCGTTCGCAGCCACCTCGATGGGCGCGGCCGGCTTTGCCGGGGGGCGCGCCGCGGGCCGGGCTGCGGCCGCATCCGGAGTCGAGTCCGGAATCCAGCGGGTCTTCACCCCGCCGGTCGCGGTCAGCACGTTCTCATCCTTGTCGCCGCGCAACTCGGGAGCGAGCAGGAGGTTCTTCCCCCGCCAGGCGCGCACGTCCCCCCGGAACAGGAAGGACGAGGTCGGCGCCTGCCGCCAGAACGCCTCCTGGGACTCGACCGTCACCGGCCCTTCTCCCTGGCCCAGCGGCGTGCCCGAGAGCGCGGTCTCCGAAGCCTTTTCGAGGACCGCGCGCACGCCGCCCCGCGCCTGGATGATCTTCTGGTCCGTGTTGTAGACCACCCGCGGCGCCCGGACCCGGCCCCGCGGGCTCACGATGTCCACGGGCGCGCCCACGAAGTCGCCGCGGCCGGCCTCCAGATCCAGGGTGCCGCGGTTGCCCGTGGCCGTCATCTCGCCGTCCCGGTAGATCACGTCGCCGATCAGGTCGGCCGTCGCGAGCTGGCCGTCCGGGAGGAAGTCCGCCGTGGCCCTCTGCGATTCCGCCTGCCGGGTCCCGCCCTGCGCGCCGCGGACCACCTCGCGGATCTCGACGCCGCCGAAGGCCTCGGCCGCATCCAGAACCCCGTTCTGGAGGACGCCCTCGAACCGCCAGGCCCGCATCGTGCGGGTCAGGCCGGCTCCGGTGGACTCGATGACGGCCTTCCCCTTCTTGGCCGCTTCGAGCTCCACCCGGCGCACCTGGTTCCCCTCGGGCTGGAGCACCACGGCCAGGTCCCGGCCGCTGAAGTTGATCGTGGTGGGCTGCGGGCCCGCCGACTCGCCGCCCAGGGCCGCGAGCGTTCCCCGCGTCTGCCCCGTCACCCCCTGGACGGCGCGCACGAACGCGATGGCCCCTTCATCCTGGGAGAGCTTGGCCGCGAGCCGCCCGGCGCTCAGCCGGTCCGCGCCGCGGCGCAGGTCGGCATTCCCCTCAACCCGCAGCCAGCGGTTCTTGCGCTCGTAGATCAGGCGTTGCGAGGTAAGCGATCCCGGCGTCGCCGCCCCGGGCAGGGTGTCGACCTTGACGCCGCCGGCGAGCACGTACAGCTCCTTCTGGATGTCCACCTGGAGCTTGGCCGCATTCACGACGTACTTGCCCGCGTAGCGGATCTCGACCGGCTCCTTGGGAGCCACGAGCAGGCGCCCTTTCCGCCGCAGGTCGAGCCGCGACGTACGCAGCTCCAGGCCTTCGGGCCCTTTCAGGAAGACTTCCCCCTGGAGCTGCCCCTCGTTCGTGTCGCGGCGGAAGGTCGCCCGGCGGCTCTCCACGTGATACGGCCGTCCCTGCTGGTCATAGATCGTGAGGCCGACCCCGTCCAGGTAGACGACCCCCTTCTCGTCCGCGCGGATGCTCTCGCCGCGGATGCGGAAGATCGGCTTCTCGCGCTCGGTGAAGGTGTAGTCGAAGTCCTCGCCGATCAGGACCGTGCCCTGGCCGGCCTTGGTGTCGCCCTCGTCCAGAGGCCGCTCCTTCTGCCGGCCGGCGCGCCCAAAGAGGAACAGGCCCGCCACCGCCACGACGGTGAGGACCAGGGCCAGAAGCAGGAGTTTCCGGAAAATGGAGATGAAGGATCTGCGCGCCATGCCGGATGCATTCTAGGGGCCAGAGCCCCGTTTTCCTACAGACCTCCCGAAGGTTGCGGCAAATTCCCTGCCAGGGCCGGAAAATGCACCCCAAGACCAAGTCGCGCCACCACCCGCCCGGGCATGAATACCCGGGCTACAAGGGCAGCGCCCCCTGAAGGGGACTTCAGACGCGCTCCGCTTGAAGCCGGATTCATCCGGCGCTGCCACTGTAGCCCGGGTATTCATGCCCGGGCGGAGCTCCGGACGACGACTCCACCTACGGTCTACGTCTCAACCGGCCGGCTGTCCACCAGCCGCAGCACCGGCCCTCCCCGATACGTATCCGCCTCGATGCAGGCGAGCACCTCGAAATTTCCCCGGAGCGCCCCTTGCCTCTCCTGCCAGCGCCAGCCGAGAAGGTCCACCGGCGCGCCGTCCTCCCCGCGAGCCCGGGCCGAGAGGTGACCGTTGCCGAAGAGGCGGGGCGGAGAGTCCAGATGGAGGGGGCCCACGCGGATCAGCGGCCGGGGATTTCCCTGGCCGAAGGGCTCCAGGTCGCTGAGCTGCGCCAGGAGCCGGTTCGTGATCTGCCGGGCCGGGAGCTCCAGCTCGTATTCGTGCTTGTGCGCGAGCACGGACTCCGGCCACCTCTCCCCCGCCTCCTCCCACTCCTGCCGCAGCTCCTCCAGCCGGTCCACCCGCGCCGTAAGCCCGATTGCCTGGGAGTGGCCGCCGAAACGCTCCAGCCGGTCCTTCCAGCCTTCCAGGAACGCGTGCAGCTCGAGGCCCGGCACGCTCCGCCCCGAGCCGGTCGCGAGATCCCCGTCGACCGCCAGGAGGATCGTCGGCCGGTGAAGGTCTTTGGCCACCCGCCCCGCCGCGACGCCGACCACGCCTTTATGCCACGACAGGCTCCAGGCCACGAGGACCGGCGGCAGGGGCGAGCGCGCCGCGAAGATCCGCCGCGCGTCCTCGACCGCCCGCATCTCCTCGTCCTGGCGCTCGCGGTTCCAGCCGTCGAGCTCCAGCGCGAGCTCCGTGGCCCGCCGGGCGTCCCGGCTCATCAGCAGCTCCAGGGCCCGCTCGGCTGTGTCCAGCCGGCCCGCGGCGTTCAGGCGCGGCCCCAGGCGGAACCCCACGTCCGCCGCCGTGAAAGGCGGCTTCAATCCGGCCTGCAGGATGAGGGCCTTCAATCCGTGCGAGCGCGCCCCCGCCAAGGCCCGGAGGCCCAGGGCGGCGATCACCCGGTTCTCTCCCCGCAGCGGCACGAGGTCCGCGATCGTTCCCAGGCAGGCGATCCGCAGGAGGGCGTTCACGTCCACCGCCCGGCCGCAGCGGCCCGCGAGCGCCAGCGAGAGCTTGAGCGCCAGCCCGGCCGCGGCCAGATCCCGGAACGGGTAGGTGCAGCGCGACTGGTGCGGATTGATGTGCAGCGTCCCGGCCGGCAGCTCGCACCCGGGCAGATGGTGGTCCGTGATCAGGACGTCGATCCCCTCGGAGAACGCCCGCTCCACCGCCGTGGCCGACGAGCTGCCGCAGTCCGCGGTCACGATCACACGGCACCCGAGCTCCTTGGCGCGCTCCACGTGGACCGGCTGGAACCCGTACCCCTCCCGCATCCGGTGCGGCAGGATCGGACGCACGTCGAGCCCGCAGGCGCCGAGCACCGCGAGGAGTTGGGCCGTGGCCGTGACGCCGTCCACGTCGTAGTCCCCCACGATCGCGATCCGCTCCCCGGCGGCCTTGGCCGCGAGCAGCCGCTCCACGGACTCCGCCATCCCGGCGAGCAGGAAAGGATCGTGAAGCTGGTCGAGGGAAGGCTTCAGGAACCGCTCGGCATCCGCCGGGTCCTCGACGCCGCGCCGGGCGAGCAGCGTCGCGAGCCACGGCGGCACCCCGACCCGCTCGAGGCCGGCGGCAGCCTCCGGGACCGGCGCGGGGATCCACTCCGCGGCGGACACCCCGGCGTTACCCTTCGTCGTAGACCCCAAGGGCCCGGAATTTGTCGTAGCGGCGGGCGATGAGCTCGTCGGGCTGGAGCCTCTCCAGATCGCGGAGCGCCGCCTCGATGACGTCTCCCACCCGGCGGCAGGCCGCGGCGGGATCCGTGTGCGCACCGCCGGGGGGCTCGGGAATGATCTCGTCCACGATCCCGAGCGCCTTCAAGTCCGGGGCCGTCATCCGCATGGCCTCTGCCGCGTCGGCCTTCCGGTCCTGGTCTTTCCAGAGAATGGCCGCGCACCCCTCGGGCGAGATCACGGAGTACGTCCCGTACTCCAGGATGTACACGCGGTCGCCGACCCCCAGGGCCAGCGCGCCGCCGCTCCCGCCCTCGCCGGTCACGGTGACCACGACGGGCACCCGGAGCCTGGCCATCTCCATCAGATTGCGCGCGATGCCCTCGGCCTGCCCGCGCTCCTCGGCACCAAGCCCGGGATATGCCCCCGCCGTATCGATGAACGTGAGCACCGGCCGGCCGAACTTCTCCGCGAGCTTCATCACCCGCAGCGCCTTCCGGTACCCCTCCGGCCGCGGCTGGCCGAAGTTCCGGACGATCCGCTCCTTCGTATCCCGCCCCTTCTCGTGGCCGATCACCGCCACGCTCCGGCCGCGGAACGTCGCGAACCCGGCCACGATCGCCGGATCCTCGGAAAACGCCCGGTCGCCGTGAAGCTCGACCCACTCCGACATCAGGTGCTCGACATAGTCGAGCGTATAGGGGCGGTCCTGGTGGCGGGCCACGAGCACTCTCTGCCAGCGGCTGAGGTTGCTGAAGACGTCGGCCGTCGTCTTCCGGAGCTGGTTCCGAAGCCGGTCCAGCTCCTTCTCGTGGCCGCCCCCGGGGGGATACCCCTCCAGCTCCTCGATCCTGCGGCGGAGCTCGGTCAGCGGTTCTTCGAAAGTGGAATCTGTAGTCGCCATGCGGTCTGGCAAACTAGCAAAGCGGGGGGCGGAGGTCAACGACGGAGAAGCTCAGGTACTACATCAGAGAATTTGGTTGAGGGATTGTCGGCGCGCCGACAACACTCCTCTTTCCCCTCTTTCAAGCCCCCCGCAGGGGGGCGTGTTCGGATAGCCCAGGGCGGAAGCCCTGGGCGGGGCGGCAGGCGTCCCCCACAATCCCAGAGCCCCGAAGGGGCGGCAGCATGAAGCCTGGGGCGTCAGCTCCAGGAACAGGATCCCCAACAATTCGGAAGCCCCGAAGGGGCGGCAGCAGACGGCTGAGCGGAGGGCGGTTCTCCCAAAGGCGATCCCGAGGCCGGCGCGGAAGGGCGGCGGGGGCGGCACCCAACGACCGGCGCAAGAGCGAGCCTTCCACCGCACCGCCCAGGGCTTCCGCCCTGGGCTAACCGGACGCCGCCCGGGGGGGCGGGTGGTCGCGTCATTCCGTATCCTTGCTTCTTGTCGTCGCGGCTCTGCGATATCTTGGACCGATCCCGGGAGAACTCCGTATACTCGGATCATGGCCGAGCCTGGGTCGGCGAAATGGATGAAACCAAGAATCCTGACGAAGACATCTTCAC
>DATHUD010000082.1:0-3506 GCA_035462575.1 Thermoanaerobaculia bacterium
GCGGCCCGTCAAGGCGGCCCTGCAGTCGGTCGGCCTCCTCAAGAAAAAACCGGGACCCTGGAGGGCCGAGCCGCGGCCGCCGCGCAAGGGAAACAGGGCCTGAAGCGCGCTCCCTGCCAGGAGGAGCGCTCTCTGAATTGATGTGAGCAGTTTTTTGATATCGCTGCCAGCGGGCAGGCAGGCTAACATGCGGCCTCACTGAAAGGCTTTGAACGAAAAGTCATTAAGAGTGACGGTCCCCATCCGGAGCCGTCTCTCCAAGGAGGGAACCCACATGCCTCGAAGCGCCTGGTGCCTCATCTTGCTCCTCGTCGCCCTTGCCGTCCCGGAGACGCTCCTTTCCCAGCCCGCCTTCCTGGTGGAGGATCTCCGCACCGATCCTGACAATTCCTCCTTCGTCCTGCCTACTCAGGAATTCACGGCCCTCGGAACGACGGTCTTCTTTCTCCGGGACGACCGGATCCATGGCATCGAGATCTGGAAGAGCGACGGCACCCAGGCCGGCACCAGTCTGCTGATCGACCTCTGCCCCGGCTCCTGCTCGTCGACGCCCCGCTCTCTCCACGTCTCGAACGGCGCCCTCTTCTTCATTGCCGACGACGGAGCGCGCGGCCTCGAGCTGTGGAAGAGCGACGGTACCGCCGCCGGCACCGTCCTGGTCAAAGACGTCTATCCCGGATCGGGCAACCCCTCGACACAAGGCTCTCCGGGCGGCCTCCTCGACGTGGACGGCGTCGTCTACTTTGCCGCCAACGACGGAGTCCACGGCCAGGAGTTGTGGAAGAGCGACGGCACGGCCGCCGGCACCGTCCTGGTCAAGGACGTCAACCCCGGTCCGGAAGGCTCGCATCCCCGGCCCTGGGCCGCGAACGGGAATACGCTGCTCTTCAACGCCGACGACGGCACGCACGGCCGCGAGCCCTGGGTGGGCGACGGCACCGAGGCCGGCACCGTCCTGGTGGAGGACATCAACCCCGGAACCGCTTCCTCCTCCGCCTCCTCTTCCCCGTACACGGACGGCCGGGACGCCATTGCCGCTCCGGGCGGCGGGTTCCTCTTCCGGGCCGACGACGGCACCCACGGCTCCGAGCTCTGGATTACGGACGGCACTCCCGCCGGCACGTCCCTGCTGAAGGACATTCATTCAACAGCCGGCTCCAACCCCACCAGCCTCGCCGCCCTGGGCTCGGCCGTCTATTTCGCGGCCTCGGACGGCACGAACGGCACCGAGCTGTGGAAGACGGACGGGACCGAGGCCGGCACCGTTCTCGTGAAGGACATCCAGCCGGGCAGCACCGGCTCGTCCCCGAGGGAGATCGTGGCCTCGGGAAGCCGGATCTTCTTCCGTGCCTTTGACGAGACCCACGGCACCGAGCTCTGGTCGAGCGACGGCACGGCCGCCGGAACGGTCCTGGTCAAGGACATCGTCCCCGGCGCCAGCAGTGGCCTCGAGCTCTTCGCCAGTGACGACCTTCATGGGCTCACCCCCTTCGAAGGAGGGGTCCTGTTCTTCGGTGGCCTCCAGCTCTGGCGCAGCGACGGGACCGAGGACGGGACCGTGCAGGTGTCCAATCTGAGCTTTCTCAACCAGCCGGCCCATTCCAACGTCCGCGAGAGTTGGGCCTTGGCGGGCAGCCTGTTCTTCTTCAGCACCACCGGAGGGGTGGACGCGGAGCCGACTTTCTGGAAGAGCGACGGCACCTCCGCGGGGACCTCGTCCCTTCTCTTCCCCCAGCCGCTCGCCTCGTCCATCACCCCCAACTTCAATTTCCTCCTCGGCGAGCACTCCTTTGCCGAGCACGAGGGCCGGCTCCTCTTCGTGATGGACCGGTCCGTCACCGACCAGGAGGTGTGGACGAGCGACGCGACCCCGGCGGGCACGACCGCGATCCTGGGCATCCAACTCGGAATCAGCCGGATCAAGGATCTGACGCCCGCGACGGGTGGGCCGCTCTTCTTCTACAACTCGGGCTTCCTTTTCAAAACCGACGGCACTCCTGCAGGGACGGGATATGCCTTGTCAGACTTCTCTTCACCCGGCGAGATCACGGCGGTGGGAAGCTCCGTGTTCTTCTCCTGCGCCGATCACCCTTTCACTTTCGGCCAGGAGCTGTGCGTGAGCGATGGAACCCTCCCGGGCACGGCGCCGCTCAAGGATATCCGGCCGGGCGGTGACAGCTCCTTCCCGACCCAGTTGACGGCCTCCGGAGGCGCGCTCTTCTTCCGGGCTGACGACGGGACCACCGGAAGCGAGCTGTGGAAAAGTGACGGCACCGAGGCCGGCACGGCGCTCGTCAAGGACGTCTGGGACAGCGGCGATTCCCACCCCGACCGCCTGACGGACGTGGATGGCACCCTCTTCTTCTCCGCCTTCACCCCCGGGGCCGGGCGGGAGCTGTGGAAGAGCGACGGCACCGAAGCCGGCACCGTCCTCGTCAAGGACATCCGGCCGGGCGCGGACGCCTCCATTCAGGTCGCGGCCTTCTGGGGCGGGTTCACCGCGGCGGTGGGGGAGACCCTGTTCTTCGTGGCCAACGACGGAGTCCATGGAGCCGAGCTGTGGAAGAGCGACGGCACCGCGGCCGGCACCGTGATGGTCTCGGACGTGGCGCCGGGCATTCGGGGCTCCGGCCCGTTCTGGCTCGCGCGGGTGGGCGGCCGGGTCTATTTCTCGGCCGACGACGGCGTGCACGGCCGGGAGCTGTGGGTGAGCGACGGCACCGAAGCCGGCACCCGGCTGGTGGCGGACCTCCGTCCCGGAGAGGACTCCTCCGGTCCGGCCTCCCTCACCGCGGTGGGGCACACCGTCGTGTTCTCGGCCACCGACGGGGCCCACGGAGTGGAGATGTGGAGGAGCAACGGCACCGCTTCAGGCACGCGGATGATTGAGGACATCGCGCCCGGAACCCTCTCGGCTAGCCCGGTCTACTTCACCTCCGCCGGCTCTTACGTGTTCTTCGCGGCCAACGACAACGCCACCGGAATCGAGCCCTGGGCCGTGCCCCGGTCCGCGGTCCTTCAGACCTTCGCCGACATCCCGGCCGATTTCTGGGCCTGGCCGTTCGTCGAGGCCCTGGCGGCGGCCGGGCTCACCACCGGCTGCGCGCCGGGCCAGTTCTGCCCCGGGAGCCCCGTCAGCCGGGCGGAGATCGCCATCTTCCTCACCCGCGGCACTCGCGGCCCGGATTTCGTTCCGCCCCCGGCCACGGGCACCCTCTTCGAGGACGTCCCCGCCGGCCATTGGGCCGCCTCCTGGATCGAGCAGCTCGCCCAGGACGGCTTCACCGGCGGCTGCAACGCCGCGCCTCCGCTCTACTGCCCGGGCCGCTCGCTCACCCGGGCCGAGATGGCGATCTTCCTTCTCCGCGCGAAGCACGGCAGCAACTCCACCCCGCCGCCCGCCACGGGCACCGTCTTCACCGACATCCCCGCCGGCTTTTGGGCGGGGGCCTGGATCGAGCAGCTCGCCGCCGAGGTAATCACCCTGGGTTGCGCCCCGGGGCTCT
>DATHUD010000083.1:0-6267 GCA_035462575.1 Thermoanaerobaculia bacterium
GGGCGGAGCCGGAGTGGGCCGCGGCTACCTCAAGGACGGCGAGCGCACAGCGCAGTCGTTCGTGCCCGATCCCTGGTCCGGCGAGGCCGGAGCCCGGCTCTACCGCACCGGCGACCTCGCCCGCTTCCGGGCCGACGGCTCTTTGGAGTTCCTCGGCCGCATCGACGACCAGGTCAAGATCCGGGGCTTCCGGATCGAGCCCGCCGAGGTGGAGGCGGTCCTCGCGCGGCATCCCGGGGTCCAGGAGGCGGTGGTCCTCGCACGCGAGATCGCCGGAGCCAAGGCCCTGGTGGCCTACGTGGCCGGCTCTGAGACTCCGCCGGACGCGGCCGAGCTGCGCGAGCACCTGCGGGAGCGCCTGCCGGAGGCGATGGTCCCGGCCTTCTTCGTCTTCCTCTCCGGGCTGCCTCTCACCCCCAACGGCAAGCTCGACCGGCGGGCCCTGCCGGACCCCGAGCGCGAGCCGGCGCCTGCCGAAATCGCCTCGCCGCGCACCCCGATCGAAGAGATCCTGGCCGGCCTCTGGGCCGAGGTGCTCGGGGTCGCGCGGGTGGGCGTCCACGAGAGCTTCTTCGACCTCGGCGGCCATTCGCTCCTTGCCACGCGGGTGATCTCGCGGCTGCCCGGCCTCTTCGGCGTGGAGCTGCCGATGCGCGCGCTCTTCGAGAGGCCGAACGTGGCCGAGCTCGCCGCGGCCGTCGAAGAGGCCCGCCGCGGCCCCGCGGGCGCCGCGGCCCCGCCCCTGGTCCCGGTGCCGCGCGACCGGGACCTGCCCCTCTCCTTCGCCCAGGAGAGGCTCTGGTTCCTGGACCGCCTGCAGCCGGAGAGCCCGTTCTACAACCTGCCCCTGGCCCTCACGCTCCGCGGCACGCTCTCCCTGCCCCTGCTCGCCGCGAGCTTCGCCGGGGTCGTCTCCCGCCACGAGGCGCTGCGCACCACCTTCCGCCTGGCCGGGAGCGCGGCCGGGGACCGGCCGGTCCAGGTGATCGCGAAGGCGTTGGACACCGCGCCTCCCCGGGTCGACCTGGACGGTCTGCCCGAGGCGCTCCGGTTCCCGGAGGCCCTCCGGCTGGCCCGCGAGGAGGCGGCGCGCCCCTTCGACCTGGCCCGCGGGCCGCTCGTGCGGGCCACGGTCCTGCGTCTCGCGGACGAGTCTCACATCGTGCTCTTCAACCAGCACCACATCGTGTCGGACGCCTGGTCGATGGGGGTGCTGATCGGGGAGCTGACCGAGCTGTACCGCGCCCTGGCCACGGGCCGGAGCCCCGTCCTGCCGGACCTGCCGGTCCAGTACGCGGACTACGCCGTCTGGCAGCGCGCGTGGCTTCCCGAGGTCCTCAAGGACCGCCTCGGCTGGTGGCGGGAGCGGCTGGCCGGCGCACCCCACGTGCTCGACCTGCCTACCGACCGCCCCCGGCCCGCCGTGCGGAGCCTGCGGGGCGCCCACCGGAGCTTCGCGCTGTCCCCCGGGCTCTCCGCCGCCCTGGGCGAGCTCTCCCGCAAGCAGAGAGCCACCCTCTTCATGACCTTCTCCTCCCTGTTCGCGGCCCTGCTGTCGCGGCAGACCGGCGCGGACGACCTCCTCTTCGGCACGCCGATCGCCGGCCGCGACCGGGCCGAGACGGAGCGGCTCCTGGGGCTGTTCGTCAACACGCTGGTGTTGCGGGCCGAGATGGCGGGAGATCCGTCCTTTGAAGAGACCCTCGGCCGGATGCGCGACATGACGCTCGGCGCCTACGCCCACCAGGACCTGCCGTTCGAGCGGCTCGTCGACAGCCTGCAGCCGGAGCGCAGCCTCGCCCACACCCCGCTCGTCCAGGCCCTGCTCGCGTTCCAGAACGTCCCCCAGGGCAGCCTCGATCTGCCGGGCCTGACCCTGACGCCGCTCCCCGTCGAGAGCGGCACGGCGCGGTTCGACCTCCTGCTCACCGTCTATGAGGCCGGCGGCCTCTTGACCGGTGACCTGGAGTACAACCGGGACCTGTTCGATCCGTCCACCATGGCCCGGCTCCTCGACCGCCTGACCCTCCTCGCGGAAGGTGTGGTCTCCCGTCCGGAGACGCGGCTCTCCGAGCTGCTGCTCCTCTCCGCTCCGGAGGCCCACCAGCTCCGGCACGAGTGGAACGACACGGCGGTGCCGCGGCCGGCCGGGGCCCTGCTCCACGAGCTCTTCGCCGCCCGGGCGGCCGATGCCCCCGAAGCGCCGGCCGTCGTCTTCGAGGGCCGCACCGTCTCCTATGCCGAGCTCGACCGGCTCGCCGGCCGCCTGGCCCGGCGGCTGCGCGGCCTGGGCGTCGGCCCGGACGTGGCCGTGGGCGTTCTGATGGAGCGCTCGGCCGAGATGGTGGTGGCGCTCCTGGGCATCCTCAAGGCCGGCGGCGGCTACCTTCCGCTCGATCCCGAGCACCCGGCCGAGCGGCTCGCCGGGATGCTCGAGGAGGCGCGCGTGCCGGTGCTCCTCGCACAGGGGCGGCTGCTCGCGCTCCTGCCGGCGGTCGAGACGCACGTCCTCCTCCTCGAAGAGGGGTGGGACGGCTCCGGGGAGGACGGCGGCGCAGACGCGCTCCCCGAGGTCTCCGACGCGAGCCTCGCCTATGTGCTCTACACCTCCGGCTCGACGGGCAAGCCCAAGGGGGTGATGATCCCCCACCGCGGGATCGTCAACCGCCTGCTGTGGATGCAGGAGGCCTACGGCCTGACCCCGGAAGACCGGGTCCTCCAGAAGACCCCCTACAGCTTCGACGTCTCGGTCTGGGAGTTTTTCTGGCCTCTCCTGACCGGCGCCTGCCTCGTCGTCGCGCGCCCCGGAGGCCACCGCGACGCCGCCTACCTCGCCGGGGTCATGGCGCGCGAGCGGGTGACCGTGACCCACTTCGTCCCCTCGATGCTCCAGGTCTTCCTCGCGCAGCCGGACCTCTCGGGCTGTGCGGGCCTGCGGCTGGTGGTGGCGAGCGGCGAGGCCCTCTCTCCGGAGCTGCGCCGGCGCTTCCGGGAGCGGCTCTCCGCGCGCCTCGAAAACCTCTACGGCCCGACCGAGGCCTCGGTCGACGTCACCTCCTGGAATTGCGCCGAGGTCGCGTGGAACGGCGCCGTACCCATCGGCAGGCCGGTGGCCAACACCCGCATCGACATCCTCGACCGGTCCTTCCGGCCCGTCCCGGCCGGTGTGGCCGGGGAGCTGTGCATCGGCGGCGTGCAGCTCGCCCGCGGCTATTGGCAGCGGCCGGACCTGACCGCCTTACGCTTCGTGCCGGACGCCTGCGGCGGCCCGGCCGGCGGGCGCCTCTACCGCACCGGCGACCTGGCCCGCCATCTGCCCGACGGGGCGGTCGAGTACCTGGGACGGATCGACCACCAGGTGAAGGTCCGCGGCTTCCGCATCGAGCTGGGGGAGATCGAGGCGGCGCTCGAAAGCCACCCCGGGGTGCTTCAGGGTGTGGTGGTGGCGCGGCCCGGCCGCGGCGGCGTCCAGCTCGCCGCCTTCTTCGTTCCCCGGACGGCGGGAGAGCCCGGCGCGGCGGAGCTGCGGGAGCATCTGCGCCGGACGCTCCCGGAGCACATGGTGCCGTCGGCGTTCGTCTCGCTCTCCGAGCTGCCGCTCACGCCCAGCCGCAAGATCGACCGCGGCGCCCTGACCCGCCGGGAGACCGGCCGGCCGGAGGGCGGCCCGGAGGGCGGCCCGGAGCGAGGGTTCCTCGCCCCCCGCGGGCGGCTCGAACAGGAGATCGCCGCCCTCTGGAAGGAGATCCTCGGGGTGGAGCGGATCGGCGTCCACGACAACTTCTTCGACGTGGGCGGCCACTCCCTGCTCTTGGTCGAGGTCCAGATGGGCTTGAGCCGCGCTCTGGGCCGCGAGCTGCCCCTCGTCGACCTCTTCCGGCACCCCACCATCGCCTCGCTCGCGGCCTGGCTCGAGGGCGCCGCCCCGGACGCGCCCCGGGCGGTCCGGACGGCCGCCGCGCCCCGGGCGACGGGCACGGACGTCGCGATCGTCGGCATGGGGGGGAGGTTCCCCGGCGCGCCCGACCTCGACCGGTTCTGGAGCAACCTGCGCGACGGCGTCGAGTCGATCGCGCAACTGAGCGGCGAGCAGCTCCTGGCCGCCGGGGTCCCTCCCCGGGACCTCGAAAGCCCCGATTTCGTCCGCGCCGAGCCGAAGCTCGAAGGGATCGACCTCTTCGACGCCGCCTTCTTCGGCCTCCCTCCCCGGGAGGCGCAGGCGCTCGACCCGCAGCAGCGCCTCTTCCTGGAGCAGTCCTGGGCCTGCCTGGAGAGCGCCGGCTACGACCCGGCCCGCTACCCGGGGCGCGTCGGCGTCTTCGCCGGCTCAGGGATCGGGGCCTATGCCATGCGTCTCTTCTCCCGGCCGGAGATGATGGAGACCTTGGATCCGCTGTCGATCCTGACCTCGATCGACAAGGACTTCCTGGCGACGCGGGTCTCCTACAAGCTCGGCCTGCGGGGCCCGAGCGCCTCGATCCAGACCGCCTGCTCCACCTCGCTCGTGGCCGTCCACTTCGCGCGCCAGTCCCTGCTGGCCGGCGAGTGCGACATGGCGCTCGCGGGCGGGGTCACCCTGAAGCTCGATCAGGGGTCCGGCTACCGCTTCCGCGAGGGGGGGATCGCGTCGCCCGACGGCCACTGCCGGGCCTTCGACGCCGCCGCCCGCGGCACGGTGTTCGGCAGCGGCGTCGGGGTCGTGCTCCTGAAGCGCCTCGACGACGCTCTGCGCGACGGCGACACCATCCACGCGGTGCTCAAGGGGAGCGCGATCAACAACGACGGAGCGCAGAAGGTCGGCTACACCGCCCCGGGCGTCGAAGGCCAGGCCGAGGTCATCACGCAGGCCCTGGAGGCCGCGGGGGTCCCCGCGGACAGCGTCACCTACGTCGAGGCGCACGGGACGGCGACGCCCCTGGGCGATCCCATCGAGGTCGCCGCGCTCGTAGAGGCCTTCCGGCCGGGGACCGCGCGCACCGGCTTCTGCGCGATCGGCTCGGTCAAGACCAACGTCGGACACCTGGACGCGGCGGCGGGCGTCGCCGGCCTGATCAAGACCGCGCTCGCGCTCAAGCACCGGCAGATCCCGCCGAGCCTCCACTTCCGGGAGCCCAACCCGCAGATCGACTTCGCGGCGAGCCCCTTCTACGTCAACACCCGGCTGGCCGACTGGACGGTCGCGGAAGGCCCGCGCCGCGCCGGCGTGAGCTCCTTCGGCATCGGCGGCACCAACGCCCACGCCGTCCTCGAGGAGGCTCCGCCGGCCGAGCCCTCGGGCCCGTCCCGGCGCCTCCAGCTCCTCCTCCTCTCCGCCCGCACGCCCGCGGCCCTGGAGCAGGCGACCCGGAACCTCGCCGCGTACCTCGCGGCCCATCCGGAGACCGATCTGGCCGACGCCGCCTGGACGCTCCAGGTGGGAAGGCAGGCCTTCGAGCACCGCCGCGCGCTGGTCGCCGAAGGAGCGGCCGACGCGGCCGACGCCCTCCGCGATCCCGCGGGCTCGGGCCGGGTCGCGACCCGGCGGCGGGAGCCGGGCCGGGGCGCCGTGGCCTTCCTCTTCCCGGGCCAGGGGGCGCAACACCCCGGCATGGGCCGCGAGCTCTACGACGAGGAGCCGGTCTTCCGCTCTGAGATCGACGCCTCGGCCGGGCGGCTGCTCCCGCTCCTCGGCCGCGATCTGCGCGAGCTCCTCTTCCCGGAGCCGGAGCGGCGCGAAGAGGCGGCCCGCGAGCTGCGGCAGACCCGTTTCGCGCAGCCCGCCCTGTTCGCCGTGGAATTGGCGCTCGCGCGCCTCTGGATCTCGTGGGGGATCCGCCCCGACGCCCTGATCGGCCACAGCGTCGGCGAATACGTGGCCGCCTGCCTGGCCGGCGTGCTCTCTCCGGAGGACGCCCTGGCGCTGGTGGCCGCCCGCGGCGAGCTGATGCAGGGGCTGCCCCCGGGGGCGATGCTCTCCGTCGAATTGCCGGAAGGCGAAGCCCTGGCCGAGATCGCGGCGGCTCCCCGCCTGTCTCTCGCCGCGGTCAACGGCCCCGGGCAGTGCGTGGTTTCAGGGCCCGCCGAGGCGATCGGCGCCCTGGCCGCCCGGCTCGCGGAGCGGGGCGTCCCCAGCCGGTCTCTCCACACCTCCCACGCCTTCCACTCGGAGATGATGGAGCCGATCCTCGACCGCTTCGCCGAGATCGTCGCGCGGGTCGAGCTCGCGGCGCCGTCGGTCCCCTACCTGTCCAACCTCACGGGGACCTGGATCACCGCGGCCGAGGCCAC
>DATHUD010000084.1:0-3476 GCA_035462575.1 Thermoanaerobaculia bacterium
CGGCTGCTCGCCGTCGTGGCGCTGGTCGCCGGTCTCCTGCCGTTTCTGGTGCCGTTCGTCTCGAACGTCCGGCACCTGGACCCGGCCGACATCCGGAGCGGGTCGGCACTGGCCTTCTGCATGACGTTCACCGTCATCGTCGCGATCATCCTCGGTGCCTCGGTGATTGCGGGAGATCTCGCGGAGCGCCGTCTCGGGTTCTACTTCTCTCGCCCTCTCTCGGGCTGGGCGGTCTGGGCCGGAACAATGGCCGCCACGGCGCTCCTGACGCTCGGAGGGGGGCTCCTGGTCCTGTTCCCCGCCTTCCTTGCGGGAGGAATCGACCTCCAGGGCTTCCTGCCGGGCAAGCCGCTCCAGTCCGACCTCTTCTATCTCGGAATCTTCTGGGTGTCGGGCACGCTGTTCCTGATCCTGGTCTCCCATGCCGTGAGCGTGATGGTCCGCGCACGCTCCCCCTGGCTCGCCCTGGACCTGGTCGCGGCCGTCGTCGTGGGGCTTCTGCTCTGGGACGCCCGGGTCGATCTGCTTTTCGCGGGGGCTCTCCCTTTCGCCCCTTCTCCCTGGGACGTGCTCGCCGCCGCGCTGGTGTTCCTGGGCCTCGCCGTCGCGGGCGCCGCTCAGGTGGTGCGCGGAAGGACCGACCTCCGCCGCGGGCACCGCGTCCTTTCGATCACGCTCTGGGGGTTGCTCCTGCTCGTCGCGGCCACAGGCCAGGGTCTCTCTCGCTGGATGCTCGACGTGTCGCCACAGGACTTGACGCACGTTACGGAGGTCTCCTCCACCCCGCGAGGGTCCTGGGTCGCGTTCTCCGGTCTGGCCCGTCACCGGGGGGAGTACCGGCCCCACTTCCTTCTGGACACCGCGTCAGGCCGGTCCTTCCGGACCAGGGGGCCGTGGATGCTCTTCTCGGAGGACGGGGGGCGCGCGGTCTGGATGGAGCCCACCGGGCGGTCTCTCCGGAGCCCGGAGCTTGCCCTCTACAGTCTGGACCTTCGAGACCCGAAGGCGGCTCCGGCCGCAACCTCTCTGACCTTCCAGGGGCCTTTCTTCAGCCTGGCTCTCTCGCCCGGGGGCGAGCGCCTCGCCTCGATCCGGGACCGCAGGCTCCTCGTGGAGGATCTGGACCGGGGGAAGATCCTCGCCTCGATCCCGCTCCCCGAGACTCCCAGAGTCCTTTGGCAGGACGGCTTTCTGCGGTTCCTCGATTCCGAGCAGATCCTCCTGCTGCAGCGCCGTCCTCTGCGGGAGGGAGCCGCCTTGGTGTTCCAGGGAGGTTTCGAGGTGCTCGTGGCCGTGGCGGACCTCGCTCCGGGGAGCTCGATCCGGGTCCGGTCGCTCGGCGCGATTCCGGGGTATCCGAATCTGTCTTTGAGCCCCGATGGGAGGAGGCTCTTCATCCATGGGGGACGGCAGGGGCTCTCTCGGTTGGTCGATCTCCGGACCGGCCGGGAGATCGCGAGCCTCACGCCCGGGCCGGGCACCCTCTGGACGAGCTCTCCCCGGTTCCTGGCGGACGGCCGGATCGTCTTCCGGAAATCCCGCCAGGAGCTGCAGGTCTTCTCTCCCGACCTCGTCCCCGAACGGACCTTCCGCTTCGACGGGGTCCTCTCTTCGGAGATCGGGAGCCAGCCGGCTCCCGGCCATCTGGTCGTGGCCACGGCAAAGCCCGGCCGGGCGAGCTTCAGCGATCCGACTCCCTGGCAGATCCTCCTCCTGGATCTCGCGACGGGAGAGGTCCGAAGCCTCGCCTCCGGGCTGCTGCCCGTCGAAGGTCCGAATCGAGGGCCGGCGAGCGTCGGCTCCCGTCTCTTCCGGGACGGCAAAGGCGGTCTGGTCTCGCTCGATCCGAAAACGGGGAAGATCCGGGTCCTCGTGCCCGGCTCCCGGCCTTCCTGACTCCCCGTTGTCCAGATTTTCCCTCTGAGCATTTGGACATACGTCCAGATCGTTCGTAAATCGTCCGTAAAATTTGATACTCATTGTTGACAGTCCATGTTTGTCCATGTATTGTCCATTTTGTAGCGGCGGGATCGAGGCAAGTGCCTGCCGCTGGATGGCCACGGACTTCAAACCGAAAAGGAACGACGACCCATGCGCAAGACCAACTTTCTCTTCTCCTCCATTCTGGTGATGGCCCTGGTTCTCGGGCTGTCTCTGCAGGCATCGGCCGCCGACAATGCCAAGACCGCGAAGACGGCCGACATTGTGGACACGGCCGTTGCGGCCGGCAGCTTCAACACGCTGGTGACCGCGGTCAAGGCGGCAGGTCTGGTGGACACCTTGAAGGGCCCCGGCCCGTTCACCGTGTTCGCTCCCACGGACGAAGCCTTCGCGAAGCTCCCCGCCGGCACTCTGGACGCCCTGCTCAAGGACAAGGAGAAGCTCAAGGCGGTGCTCACCTACCACGTGGTGTCGGGCAAGGTGATGGCGGCCGACGTGGTCAAGCTCTCCTCGGCCAAGACCGTGCAGGGCGGCTCTCTGGCGATCGACACCAAGAGCGGTGTCAAGGTCGGCGCGGCCAACGTCGTCAAGACGGACATCGCCGCGACGAACGGCGTCATCCACGTGATCGACACGGTGCTGATCCCGAACTGAGAAGTCCATGAATAGGGGTCGGGGAGAAGCTCCTCCCTCTCCGGTCCCCCCTTTTTCTCCAGGAGGAGAGCCGCTGGAGACTTCGTGAAGACCGAAACTTTCGTCCATCGAACCCGGATCGAGGCGCCCGCCGGGGAGGTTTTCCGCTGGCACGCCTCGCCCGGGGCTCTCCAATCCCTTGTTCCCCCCTGGGAGAGCGTCGTCGTCGAAGAGGAAGGCTCGATTGAGGACGGCGCCCTGGTCACCCTGCGGGTGGGTGTGGGGCCGCTCCGGCTGCGCTGGATCTCCCGGATCTCCCACGTCATTGCCGGCCGTCAGTTCCGCGACGTGCAGGTGCGGGGGCCGTTCGCCCTCTGGGAGCACACCCATCGGATGGTGCCGGACGGGGATTGCGCCTGCTGGCTCGAGGACTGGATTCTCTATGCCCTCCCGGGGGGGCTCCTCGGCCGCTGGCTTGGAAGACCCTTCGTGCGCCGGAAGCTCGATCGGATGTTCGACTACCGCCACCGCGTGACCCGCGAGGCGCTCGCCGGCTGGCGCCCCGGAGCCTTGAGCCATGCCTTTTGAACCTGCGAGGGGAAGAGGCGGACTTCACCGTTGATGAAGGGGGAAGGGGAAGGCCCTCTGGCCTTGATCATGCACTAGACAAACCCGGGCGCTCGCCCGTAAAAGGAGAGACGATGACGCACCGAACGACTGATCACCCGACCCGCCGCGATCTCGGGTATGGTGCCGACCGAAAGAAGACGGTCGACCTGATCGTCGAGGTGCTGCGCTCTTCCCGGCAGGACGCCGACCTGCGGCAGGACAAGGAGCTCTTCGAGCGCCGGCCGCGCCTGAACCGCCAGCCCTGGCGCCGCCCGCGCCGGCTCGGTGCCGAG
>DATHUD010000085.1:0-4962 GCA_035462575.1 Thermoanaerobaculia bacterium
GGCCGCCCTGCTTGCTTCGGACTTCCCCCCACCCAGGGCGGCCACACAGGGCCGCCCCTACAGAGCAAACCGAGAAAAACCCGTAGCGCCAGACCGCTTCTTTTTTACAGACTGGTTACACCCTCCCCCGCTCTTCGGGAATACAGTGAAGGGCCTGGAACTTCTGGGGTACGGGGTGCGTACCTCTGTTTCTCCGCGCTCGCGGAGGACTCCCGGGGAGAATCAATGCAGACGAAGCTCATACCCTGGATCGTGGCGGCGGCGTTTTCGCCCTTCCTGCTCGCGGGATGCGGCGGGGACGATCCCGCGTCCGCCGCGGGCCGGGGAAAGAACGGACAGGGGCCGGAGGCCGAGGCTCCAGCCCGCGACGTCCGCCTCGCTCGCGCCGAGGAGGGCCGGCTGGCCCGGACGGTCGCCGTCTCCGGCACCCTCGCGGCCGACGAGCAGGCCGAGCTCGGCATCAAGGTTGCCGGCCGCATCCAGCAGGTGATGGTCGACATCGGCGATCCCGTCCGCCGGGGACAGCCGATCGCCCGGATCATCCCCACGGACCTGGAGCTTCGCGTCGTGCAGGCGCGGACGGCCCTGGAGCAGGCGCGGGCCCGCCTGGGCATCCCCGCCGCGGGCCCCGACCGGATGGTCGATCCCCAGGAGACCGCGGTCGTCAAGCAGGCGGTGGCCAACCTGAAACAGGCGACCCTGACCCGCGACCGGATGGCCCGCCTCCTCGAAGAAAAGCTCATCCCCCCCTCCGATTTCGACGCCGCCGAGGCCGCCATGAGCGTGGCCGACGCCCGTTACCAGGAGGCGATCGAAGAGGTCAACACCCGACAGGGCCTGCTCGGGCAGCGGCGCTCCGAGCTCGCCCTGGCCGAGCGGCAGCTCGCCGACTCGGTCGTCACCGCCCCGTTCGACGGCAGGATCAGCGAGCGGCTCGTCTCCGCCGGCGACTACGTGCCGGTCGGCGGAGCGGTCGCCGTCCTCGTGCGGGTCAACCCGCTGCGGCTCCGGCTGGGAGTGCCGGAGCGCGAAGCGGTCGGGGTCAAGGTGGGGCTCCCGGTCCAGCTTTCGGTCGAGGGGGACCCGGCGACCTACACCGGGAGAGTGGCGCGGATCAGCCCCGCGTTCAGCGAGGCGAACCGCACCCTCCTGGTGGAGGCCGAGGTGCCAAACCCGGACGGGCGCCTGAAGCCCGGCTCCTTCGCCAAGGCCGAGATCGTGATCGAGGCGTCCGACCCGGTGGTGCTGGTGCCGGCATCGTCGATCGTCAGCTTTGCCGGCATCGAGAAGGTGATCGGCGTCGAGGCAGGCAAGGCCGTCGAGAAGCGCGTCCGGACCGGGCGCCGCTCGGGCGACCAGGTCGAGATCACGGACGGAGTCAAGGCCGGCGAGGCGGTGGTTGTCCAACCGGGCAATCTGGTCGGCGGCCAGCCGGTCAAAGTCTTGGGGTAAGTCATCATGCAAAAGCTCGCCGAGATCTGTATCCGCCGTCCCGTGTTCGCGGCCATGATCATCCTCGCCCTGGTCGTCGTGGGCGCCGCGAGCTACGGCAGCCTGGGCGTCGACCGCTTCCCGGCGGTCGACCTGCCCACCGTGTCGGTGCGCACCGCGCTGCCCGGCGCCTCGACCGAAGAGGTCGAGGCCCAGGTCTCCGAAGTCATCGAGGAGGCGGTCAACACCGTCGAGGGGGTTCAGGAGCTGCGCTCCATCTCCTCGAGCGGCTCCTCCTTCGTCATCGCCACCTTCGATCTCGACCGCGACATCGAGACCGCCGCGCAGGACATCCGCGACCGCGTCTCGACCGTGGTCCGCAGGCTGCCGGACGAGACCCTGCCGCCGGTGATCGCCAAGTTCAACAACGACTCCGCGCCGGTCTTGACCGTGGCGCTCTCCGCCGACCGGCCGCTCAAGGAGCTGACCGAGTGGGCTGACAAGGTCGTCAAGGTCCAGCTCGAGCGCTCGGCCGGCGTCGGCGAGGTGCGGATCGAGGGCGGCCTGCAGCGGGCGGTCAACATCTGGATCGATCCGGACCGGCTCGCCTCGTACAACCTGCCGATCACCGCCGTCCGCGACGCCCTCGTGCGGCAGAACACCGAGGTGCCGGGGGGCAACGTCACCGGCGGCGGCCGCGAGCAGACGCTGCGCACCATGGGCAAGGTCACCGAGGCCAAGGACTTCAACGACCTCGTGGTGGCGACGCTCGACGGCCAGCCGGTCCGCATCCGGGACGTGGGCGAGGCCGAGGACGGTACCAAGGAGCAGCGCTCGGCCGCCCGCCTGAACGGGGTGCCGACCGTCACTTTAGAGGTGCTGCGGCAGTCCGGGGCGAACACCATCCAGGTCATCGAGGGAGTCAAGGAGGCGATCGCGCGGGTCGAGGCCCAGCTCCCGCCCGACTTGAAGCTCGAGGTCATCCGCGACCAGTCGCGCTACATCTACGCGGCCCTCCACGAGATCAACCTGCACCTGATCCTGGGGAGCATCCTGGCCTCCCTCGTGGTGTTCGCCTTCATGCGGAGCTGGCGCTCGACCGTGATCGCCGCGGTCGCCATTCCGGCCTCCGTCATCTCCACTTTCGGCATGATGAAGGCGCTCGACTTCACCCTGAACAGCGTCACCATGCTCGCCCTGGTGTTGATGGTGGGCGTCGTGATCGACGACGCCATCGTCGTCCTCGAAAACATCTTCCGCTTCATCGAGGAGAAGAAGATGAAGCCGTTCGAGGCGGCGAAGGCGGCCACGGCGGACATCGGCCTCGCGGTCCTCGCGACGACGCTGAGCCTCGTGGTCATCTTCGTGCCCGTCTCCTTCATGTCGAGCATCTCCGGCCGCTTCCTCTACCAGTTCGGCCTGACGGCGGCCGTGGCCGTGCTCATCTCGCTCCTCGTCTCCTTCACCCTGACGCCCATGATGAGCGCCCGCATGCTCCGCGCCGAAGACGCGGCCTCGAGCCACGGCGGGCATGCCAACGAGCCGGCCCGCTCGCGTCGCGGCTTTTACGCCCGGATCGACCGCGGCTACGAGCGGCTGCTCCGGGCGACCATGGCGCACCGGTTCAAGGTGGCCCTGCTCTGCGGGGTGGTGATGCTCGCCTCGATCCCCATCTTCAAGCTCGTCAAGGTCGAGTACATCCCGAGCGACGTCGACGAGTCGGAGTTCGAGGTCAACGTCAACGCGCCCGAGGGCACGAGCCTCGCGGGCATCGACGAGGCCATGCGGGCGGTCGAAGCCGAGATCCGCTCCACCCCGGGCGTGCGGACGGTGCTCGTCAACGCGGGCGGCGGCTTCCTGGGAGGAGTCAACCAGGGGCGGGTCTTCGTGCGGATCGCTCCCCACGACGAACGCAAGCTCTCGATCTCCCGGTTCTTGAAAAGCCTCGTCCGCCTCGATCCGGCCGCCGCCTTCCGCGGCAACTACAGCCAGCGGGACGTCATGACCGAGGTGAGAAAGCGCCTCTCCAAGTTCAGGGACCTCCGGCCGGCGGTGCGCAACATCTCCTCGTTCAACATCGGCGGCGGCAACTTCGACATCGACTTCTCCCTGCGCGGGCCGGACCTCCAGGCCCTCTCCACCTACGCCAACCAGCTCCGCGACAAGTCCGAGGAATTGGGCGGCATCGTCGACGCCGACACGACCCTCAAGCTCGACAAACCCGAGCTCCGGGTGGTCGTCGACCGCGCCCGCGCCGCCGACCTCGGGGTTTCGATGAACGACATCGCGACCGCGTTGCGGCTGATGGTGGGCGGCGACGAGGAGGTCTCCCGCTTCCGCGACGTCGCCGCGAACGACGACTACGACGTCGAGCTGCGCCTGGCCCAGGGGGCGAGGAACGACCCCGCGTCGATCCTCCGCCTCTACGTGCCGGCGACGGGAGGACGCCTCGTGCGGCTGGACAACCTCGTCACCCTGACGGAAGAGACGACGGCCTCCCGCGTCGACCGGCTCGACCGGCAGCGCCAGGTGAGCCTCCGGGCCGGCGTCGCACCCGGCTATGCCCTGGCCGACCGTCTGCAGGCTCTGGAGCAGGCGGTCGACGAGATGAACCTGCCGCCCGCCTACTCCACCGCCGTCTCCGGCCGCGGCCGGGAGCTCGCGCGCACCTACCGCGAGTTCGTGTGGGCGCTCGTGCTCTCGATCGTCTTCATGTACATGATCCTGGCCTCCCAGTTCGAGAGCCTGGTCCACCCGCTGACCATCCTCCTCTCGCTGCCGCTCGCGGTGCCCTTCGCCCTGCTCTCCCTCTGGGCCACGGGGAACACGTTGAACCTCTACTCGGCGCTGGGAATCCTCGTCCTCTTCGGCGTGGTCAAGAAGAACGCGATCCTCCAGATCGACCACATGAACAACCTCCGAGAGCACAACGGGATGGACCGCATGTCCGCGATCCTCCAGGGCAACCGCGACCGTCTCCGCCCGATCCTGATGACCACGTTGGCACTCGTCGCCGGCATGCTCCCGCTCGCCCTGGGCACCGGCCCGGGCGCCGAGGAGCGCCGCGCCATCGCCGTCGTCGTCATCGGAGGCCAGACCCTCTCGCTCCTCCTGACGCTCCTCGCCACCCCGGTCTTCTACTCGATTTTCGACGACCTCCGGGGCTCCGAGCGGGTGGGCGCGATCGTGCGGCGGCTGATGCCTAAACGGAACGGGGAGCTCGAGAAGGCGGCGTAGGAAGGCCTATCCCCTCACGTTGATCTCGATCTCCGGACAGTCGAGCGGCTCCGGCTCGTGCCGGTCGCGCGGGCGCGGCACGGCTCCAAGATCAGCCGTCAGATCCTGGAGCCCGCCGGTGACCCGGAGCCGGTAGGTCCCAGGCTTCCCGAGGTCGTAGACGAGGGAGAGGTCGACCGTCGCCTCCGCCTTTCCCCCCGCGGGGATCTCGGTGTAGTCCTCTCGGCCGGGATCTCCCCTCTTCACCATGGGACCGGTGTACGGGATCTCAGCTCCTCCCGAGGTCAGCTCGAA
>DATHUD010000086.1:0-20352 GCA_035462575.1 Thermoanaerobaculia bacterium
CCCGGGTTGAAACACCGGGGCAACGTGCATGCGCCTCCGGTGGAGGCGCTCCCACCGACCACCAGGATGGCCGAAGTCAACTTGCATTTCCCTACTCCGCCACGTCCTTCAAAATCCGCGACACCACGTCCTCGCTCCCCACCCCGTCCGCCTCGGCCTGGAAGCTGCGGATGAGGCGGTGGCGCAGCACCAGCGGGGCCACGGCGGCCACGTCTTCGCAGGCCACGTTGAAGCGGCCCTGGCAGGCGGCGCGGGCGCGGCCGGCGAGGATCAGGTTCTGGCTCGCCCGCGGGGAGGCGCCCCAGCGGATCCAGCGCTTCACGTCGCCCGAGGACGACGAATCCTCCGGCCGGGTGGCCCGGATCAGCCGCACCGCGTAATCCACTACGTTGGGCGGCGCGGGGATCTGGGCGACGCCCTCGCGCAGGGCGAGGATCTTCTCGCGGTCGAGGTGCGGCACGAGGCTCTCCGTGGGATGGAAGGAGTGGAGGGCCACCACCTGGCGCTCCTCCTCGAGCGTGGGATAGCCCAGCCGCAGCTCGAAGAGGAAGCGGTCGAGCTGCGCCTCGGGGAGCGGATAGGTCCCCTCCTGCTCGATCGGGTTCTGGGTCGCGAGCACGAGGAAGGGCTCTTCGAGCTTGCGGATCTTCCCCGCCACGGTCACCGTCTTCTCCTGCATGGCTTCCAGAAGCGCCGCCTGCGTCTTGGGCGGGGTGCGGTTGATCTCGTCCGCCAGGAGCACGTTCGTGAACACAGGCCCGGGCGCGAAGACGAACCGGCGGTGCCCGGTCGCCGTGTCCTCCTCCAGGATCTCCGTGCCCGTGATGTCCGAAGGCATCAGGTCCGGCGTGAACTGGATGCGCGCGAAGGGGAGCCCCAGAACGCGCGCGATGGCGTTGACGAGGAGCGTCTTGCCGAGCCCCGGCACGCCCACGAGCAGGCAGTGGCCGCGCGAGAGGAGCGCGAAGAGGATCGCCTCGACCGCCGCCGCCTGTCCCACCACCACCTGGGAGAGGGCGCGCTGGATCGCGGCCACCGCCTGCGGCAGCCTGTCGAGCACCGCAGCGGGGTCCGGCGGGGCTTCACCGGCCGCGACCGGAGGAGGAGCCGGCGGCGGCGCCGGCGGTGGGGTGTCCTTCCAGATCATCGATGCCTCCTTCGCCCAGCGCGCCCAGGAGACCCCGGAGCTCGCGCTGGAATTGAACCGTCTGCCCGGAATCGAGCTCTCCCGACCGGAGCTCCACCCGAAGCCTGGCCGTGGCCGTCCGCGGCCCCGACTTTTTCCACTCGACCTTCCACGCGAGCGGCCCGCCGCCCCCTTCGCGCACCGGGGGGAGAGCCGCGAGCTTCCGGCCCGGCGCCACCGCGATCTCCACCTCCTGGTCGAGGGTGAGCGGATACCCCTCGTTCAAGTACAGCGGCGACCGCCGGGCGTGGAGCGCCTCGCTCCACTCCGCGGGCAGCCAGAACGGCGCCCGCAGGAGCCGCCCCCCCGTGGGGAGCGCCGCCGCGAGACCCGCCCACGCGCCGTCGGCCCGCCACTCGAAATCGCGGTCCAGCGCGGCGGGCGGCGTGTGCGTCTGGCCCGCCATCTCGAAGACGCCCGCGGCCGGGCGGTACTCCCAGGCGAAGACCGGCCGCGCCGCCACCCCCTGGCGGGCCAGGGCGCGGAGCGCGTAGTCCGCGTACCCACTGCTTTTGACTTCTACGGAGCCGGAAAAGTTTCCGTCGGGGGTCTCCTCCAGTTTCGCGCGCAGGGAGATCCTGTTCTTCGCCGGATCGGGCGCGGGGAGTTGCACGAGGCCCCGCGAGGCGCCGTCCACCACCAGCACCTTGCGCCCGGGGTCGCCCGGCGGCAGGAGGCCGAAGCGGGCGACGTCGTCCGTCGTGTCGATGAAGAGCGTCTCGTCCCCCAGCCGTACCCGGGAGATCGCGTGGTTGAAGGCCACGCCGGGCGCGGCGTCGTCCGCCTGGGTGAAGCGCGGCACGAGCACGAGGTCCGCCGCGATCCCCTGCGAGCGCAGGAGGGTGTTGAACAGGTTCGCCTTGTCCTTGCAATCCCCGAAACGGTTCTTGAGCACGGACGCCGCCGTGTGCGGGCGGTGGGAATTGACCCCCAGGGGGATCGACACATAGCGCAGGCGGGTCACGAAATCGTAGAGGCGGACGACCTTCTCCCGGTCGTCTTTCGCCCCCGCCGTCAGCTCCGCGGCCTTGGCCGTAATTTCCGGCGTCAGCCGGTCCGCCTCGCGGATCAGCCGGAGGTACCAGGCGCCGAACGCCTCCCAGTCCGGAAAGGTCGAGAGCAGAAGCGCCGGGGCGGAGTCCCGGGGCGCCAGCGGCTCCCGGGGGACCGCCGGCAGGTCCGCGAGACGCCACGACCAGCTCTGCCCGTAGCTCGTGGACTCGACCTTCGGCGCCGGCGCCGTGAAATTGCGGAACGCGTGGTGGAGAGGCGCGCCGCTCGCGGCGCGGACCTCGATCCGGGCGTCCAGCACCGGGATCTCCCCGGCGAGCGGCACCTCGTGGATCACATACGGCAAAGGAAAGGTTTTCCACTCGCTCCGGTAGCGCACCCGGAGCACGGCCCCGGGCGCCGCGCCGGGGAGCGAAAAGACCTTGCGGGACGGCGCGACGTAGTCCCCGAGCGGCGGCTCGGCCGCGCCGTCCAGGATGCGGTCCGGGCTCAGCCGCTCGACCGTGCCGTCCGGCTTCAGCACCTCGCAATCGAGAAACGTGATCGTCTCGCCGGGCGGCGCGTAGGTCACGTCCACGTCCGCGAAGCGCTCCCCTTCCTCGGTCAAGATCTGGATGAATTCCTCCACCTCGGTCGTCACCGCGGGGCTCTCCGCGAGCGTGGTGCTCCACGTGCGGCGGAGCATCACGGCCGGCACGCCCGGGAACCGCGCCGGGTCCACGGGCTCGATCTCCTTCCACACCCCCGTCCGCTCCGCCCGCCGCGTGGCCGGCGCGGCGGCCTTCGCCTCCCGCTTCGCCGCCAGCCGACGGGGCGCGTCCGTCCCCTTCCAGAAGGTCGGCTCTTCGGTCCGCGCCAGGTGCTGGCCCTCGTACCACTCGACGACGGCGAAGCCGATCTCTTTGGCGAGCGCTTCGAACGAGAGCCCCGGCTCCTCCTTGAGCGCCGCGAGCAGGAGGTCCATCCCCACCGGATCGCTCCGGAAGACCGTCCCCTCCTCCGAGGAGATCACCTCGCGCCCCGCGCCCCGGAGAGCCCGCGCCGCCGAGCCGCTCCCCCGGAAGGAGAGCACCCACCGCGACCCCGCGCCGCCCGCCCGCTCCGCAAACGCCCGGAAGTCCTCCGGCGTCAGCCGCGGGCCGCGCACGTGGAAAACCGGCGTCTCCCCCTGCATCCCGCCATGCCCCCAGACGAAGACCACCAGCGGCTCCTTCTTCCCCCGAAGCGTCTCCGCCAGAGCGAGGAACTTCGCCCGGGACGCCTCCTCCACCTCGGCGGGCAGGCCGGCCGGTGCCGCCACCGTCCGCGGGTCGTCCACGAGGAGATGAATCCGCGCGGGCCGGTTCCCCGGCTCCGCCAGGATTTCCAGCAGCCGTTGCGTCTGGCCGCGGTAGAGGGTCTCGCTCTCGACGTCCCCCGGAAGGCCGGTGAGCACAACGACCGTGGCCCCCGCGGTGAAAGGTTGGGCGTCCGCCCGGAGAGTTGGGGCGAGGAAAAGAAGGAGGATTGCGGTGGCACCGAGCCGGTGTGGAATTCTCAGAAGGAGCCTCCGTCTCAATCGGTCCGCCACGCCCGTTTTTGATCAACCCGGGACGGGGATTCTCCAGGGGGAGCCCTCCCCCCAGTCGGGGGACCCCTCCACCCAGTCGGGGGACCCCTCCCCCGAGTTGGGGGAGCCCTCCCCCGAGCCGGGGGACCCTTCCCCCGAGTTGGGGGACCCCTCCCCCGTGATGGGCGGCGGCTGCCCACTGAGGGAGGAGCTTCCAGGAGTCGGGGGATCGACGCCCCGCCTGACCGTCAACGCCACAAGGCCGCTGTGACGGAGTCCCCCGTAGCTTTTTGCTCCCCCCATGATATGCGCTTTCCGCGGATTCGTTTCGCCGGGGCAGGCTCCTTCTTCCCGTACCGAAGACGCCTCCGAAGTATAGACTCCTGCGCATTACAGGGGCCTCTCATCATGAGCCACCCGGCCCCAAGGAGAGACGATGATGAAGACCTGGATCCGTTTCGCGTTCGCCCTCACGCTCGCCGCCGCAACCCTCGGCCTCGTGGGTCCCGCCCCCGAGTCCGAGGCCGTGCTCAAGTGCCCGCCCACTTACTGTTTCAGCCTCTCCTGTCCGTCGCCCTGCGTGCGCACCCTGGGACGCTGCACCGCCTGCGCGGGCGGAGACGGCACGCCGGCGCGCTACTTCCAGTGCACCAACCCGACCACCGGCGCCCAGTGCGTCCCCTCGCAATACTGCAGCGACCCTTCCTGTCTCGGCTGAGCACCTCAGCGGCCGGCTGGGGGCTCCTTCAGGAACGCCTCCCAGCCGGCGCGGTCCAGGCCCCCTCCCCGCCCCTCCGGATCGCGCCGAGACGAAACGGGCTTGCGGCCAAGGCACGGATCGACGTAAATTTGCGCACACCTGGGGACACGCTTATACTAGGGTCATGGCCGTGCCTGCGAAGAGAGCTCCGGCTCCCGAGGAGATCCGGTATCCGAACGAAGACCCCTTCCGCCTGGGCTCGCGTTCGCAATGGATCTCGCTGCCTGACGGGACCCGAAAGAAGCGGTTGATCCCGCTGACGGCCAGGGATCTTCTGGACCCCCAGGTGGGAGACTCCGTGGTCCAGAACACCTGGCACATCGAACTTGCCCATGTCCTCCTGGACATGCTGAAGTGGCACTACGAGGCGCATCCTGACGTCCTGGTCAGCTCGGACCTGAAAATCCTCTGGGGGATTCCCGGGCTCGAGAATCCCGCTCCCGATGCCGTCGTCATTCCCGGGGTCCGCGACAGGGAAAAGTACCGGCCCAGCTTCTCGGTCCGGAAGGAGGGGACCCGTCCCACCCTGTGCATCGAGGTGGTCTCGGACGATCCGGAGCAACGTAACAACGATTACGTGGAGAAGGTCCGGATCTATCAGCAGGCCGGTGTCCGGGAGTACCTGATCCTCGACCCCTTCGAGCGGACCGCAGCTCTCTCCTGGACCGGCTACCGCCTGGGGCCGGACGGCCGTTACCTCCCCATCGCGCCGGACGCGGAGGGCCGAATCTATTCCGAGACGACCGGCCTCTGGTTTGGGCTGGATCCCAGCCGACGGACGCTTCGAATCCTCGATGCCACGGGCGAGCGTTTGCAGACCTCGAGCGAGGCCCGGAAAGGGCAGCGGGACGCGGAATCCCGCGCGCAAGCGGCCGAGGCCGAGCTCGCTCGTCTCAGAGAAGAGATCCGGCGCCTCAAGGGTTGAGGCTGCCGGCCGGGGACTCCTTTCTGGAGTACCGCGACTTCATGAACGCCTCCCAACCGGCGCGGTCCATCTGATCCATCCCCAAGAGGCGGAACTTGAAGGTTTTCCAGTTCGGATTGTCCGGCAGGTCGATCTCGATGTCCTCGACATGCTCCTCTTTCCGGTTCACCCAGAGGAACCCGCCCCGATTCGAAAGGCCCGGGCCGTCGATCCGGTACTTGCGGCAGTCCGCCCCGTTCCTCTTCTCTTCTCCCACGTACGAGACCGTCGCCTCTCCGCGGTAGAAGAAGACGGGCCCCTCGTCCTTGAACGACGGATCGGCCAGGCCCACCACGAAGCTCCCCGTGGGATCGATCAGGTGCCGGAACGCGAAGTTGAGGCTCGCCAGGTCGAAGTTGTAGATGTGCCACGGCAGCCGCGGGATCGCCACCTTCTCCGCCGGCTTGCCTGTGGGGATGACCTCTACCTCGACCGCCTTTTCGGGGCGCAGATAGGCGAGCTTCGCGACGAGGCGCGGCTCCTGGTCCGGCCAGGTCTGCCAGGATTCGATGCGGTCCGCCGAGAAGGTGGACCAGTCCATGTGCGCCATCACCAGCCCGGCCTGGCGTCCCTCCGGCGGCAGCTTGAACGATTGCAGACGGTCCCGGTCCTCCACCCAGATCGAGATGTACTCCGGGTCCGATCCGTCGAGGTTGGTCTTGGAATAGTGATAAACCTTACCAATCCCGATCTTGTCCGGCTGATACCGGAACTTCTCCACCTGCGCCCCGGCGGCCGACGCCATCACCAGGGCCAACGCAATGATCAACGCATTTTTCATCTGTCCCTCCTCCTTTCATCCCTGCGCCCTACGGCAGGGCACACCGCCCTGTTTCACCGCCAACCTACCGTAGAGACGTTCCAGTCGATCCACGACACCGCCTCGGATACCACGGGGACGGCGGAACGTCTCCAACGGTGCCGGCACCACTGACGGCGGGGGCGGCACGCGGGGGCGGCACGGGGGCGGCGGAACGTCGGTTCGTTGCCAATACCCACCCAAGACCCACCGTCCGTGGCCTGCGGAGACGTTCCGCCGTTTGTGGACGCCGATGCGTCAGCGCACATCGACTGGAACGTCTCTACGGTCCGTTCGTGCGTTGACAGACCGGAAAACCCTGCCATAGGACCGGGACCCTGCCGTAGAGCGCGTCATGGGACGTTTGGTGTTGGTGGGGCGTCCGCCAGTCCCAGCTCTTTGAGCTTCCGGTAATAGGTGGTCTTCGAAACCCCCAGGAGGTCCATGGCCTGGGCGGCGTCTCCCAACGTGGCGGCGAGCGCCACGGCGAAGGCTTCCCTTTCGGCGCGGAGGACGGTCTCTTCGAGCGTGAGAGGCGCGGGGGTGGGGATTCCGTCCGACGGGTGACGGATGCGGTCGGAGAGGTGCTGACGGTCCAGGGGCTCTCCGGGCTCGAGGAGCAGGGCGGCCTTGGCGATCTCGTTCTGCAGCTCGCGGACGTTGCCCGGCCAGGGGTGGCGGACGAGGGCTCCCAGGGCGCCTCGGGTGATGCCGGGGCTCGCGAGGCCGTTCTTCTTGAGCTCGCGGTGGAAGAAGCGGGCGGCGAGCGAGGGGATCTCCTCCCTTCTTTCGCGCAGCGGAGGGATCTTCACCTGGAAGGCGGCGAGGCGGTGGAAGAGGTCGCGCCGGAAGTCTCCGGCTTCGACCAGGGTTTCGAGGTCCCGGTTCGTGGCCGCGAGGAAGCGGACGTCCACCTGCACGGGGTTCTTTCCGCCCACGCGGTAGAGGCTCGTGTTTTCGAGCACCCGCAGCACCTTGGCCTGGATCTCGGGGGCCATGTCGCCCACCTCGTCCAGGAACACCGTGCCGCCGGTCGCCCGCTCCAGGATGCCCGCCCGGGCCTCGACGCCGGTCGCGACCCCTTTCTCGATCCCGAAAAGCTCGGCTTCGAGGAGCTCCCGCGGGAGGGCCGCGCAGTTGACGGCGAGGAACGGCCCCCGGGCGCGGCGCGACCGGTCGTGGACCCAGCGGGCCAGCACCTCCTTGCCGGCTCCGGACTCGCCGAGGATGAGCACGGGAACGTCCCCACGCGCCACCTTGCCGGCCCGGCGGTAGAGCTTTGCCATGTCCGGGCCGAGACCGGCGGGCGGCGGAGTCTCCTCCGGCGCGGCGGGCCGGGCCCGCTCTTCGCTGCGGCGCAGGCGCGGCCCCCCAGCGGCAAGGAGCGCGAGCGTCAATCCGAGGAGCGGCTCCAAGGGGGACAGGGAGACCGCTCCCGGATGCCGCAGGCGGACCCGCCAGCCGTCCGGCCCCGCGACTTCCAACGCCTCCACGGCCCGGGGGACGAGGTTTTCGGTCGAGGCCGCCGCCACGACCGCCTCCCGCTCCCCCGCCGTCTTCAGGAACTCGACCCTTCCGAGGGGCAACACCGCGAGCCAGCGCTCGGCCAGCTCGGCCGCGGCCTCCTCGGGCGTGGCGAGCCCCGCCGCGAGCGAGGGAAGGATCTCCCCCAACGTCTCGGCGAGCCGCTCCAGGGGATGGAGCCCCAGGGTGGTGACTCCCGGGCCTTCCTCCGTCTCCTCCGCTCCGGCCGTTCCGGGAAGCCCGAGGAGCACCTGGGAGCGCACGGGGTCGTCCGGCTGCAGGACGGCCTGGACCGAGCCGAAGGCCATCATCCGGAAGCCGCAGACCGCGGCCTCGCGGATCCTCCGGCCGGCCACGAAGGTGCCATTTTTTGAATTCAGATCGGCGATCACGACCCCGCCGTCCGCGAGCACGTCGAGCCGGGCATGGCGGCGGGAGACGCCGGGCTCTTCCAGATGGACCTCGACGCCGGGTTGCGAGCCCACCACGTGCCGGCCCGGCGCGAGGCGGAAGCGGCGGACCGCGGTCCCCTCGGGCGAGAGGACCTTCAAGACCCAGGAGGGAGAGCTCTCCTCAGCCAAGGGGCTTCTCCTCTTTCGCGCGGCCGGCCAGCCAGCGGTCCACGTCGGCCGCGAAGATCTCGCCTTCTCCGCCCACGGAGAGGAATCCTTCTTTCGCCTTCCCCGCCAGGGCCAGGGCCTGGTCCCGGTCGCGCCCCAGCTCCCACAGGGTCCGGGCCAGGGCGAAACGGGTGATGGCGGGGACGGTCGCGTCCACCTCGCCGTCGTGCTTTTCGAGCGCGGCGAGCGCCCGGTCGAGGAGCACCAGCGCCTTCTCCGGACGTCCGAGCTGGAGCTCGGTTTCCGCCACGGAGGTCAGGCCCGCGGCCACGTCGGGATGATCGGGACCGACGACCTTCTCCTCGATCGCCAACGACTGCTGAAAGTACGGCAGCGCCTCGGCGGGGCGACCCCGGTCCTTGGCCACGAGGCCCAGGTTGTAAAAGGTGACCGCGACGCTCTGGTGGTCGCGCCCCAGGGTCTCGATCTTCACCTCCAGAGCCTGCCGGAGATAGGCGTTCGCCACGTCCCAGTCCTTGAGCCCCATGGCGGCGGCGCCCATCCCGTCCAGGGCGCGAGCCCTCTCGGCGCTCCTCGGCCCCAGGGCCGCCCGGTAGACCTCCGCCGCGCGCCGGTAGTGCTCCAACGCCTCTCCATAGCGCGCCATGAGGTCGAAGGAGTTTCCGAGGTTCAGGAGCGAGTCCCCCACCAGCCGGTGCCGGGGGCCGAAAGCGGCCTCCCGGATCTTCAAGGCCCGCAGGTGGTGGCGGACCGCCTCCTCATAACGCCCCTGGACGTAGTGGACGTTGGCGATCCGGTTGAGCGAGCCCCCCACCTCCGGATGCTCCGGCCCGAGGGCGGCCTCCTGGATTTTCAGCGCCTCCTCGAAGCTCGCCATGGCCTCGGGATACCGGCCGAGCCGGAACAGGTCCACCCCGGCGTTCGACACCGCGGCCGCGGCGGCCGGGGACCGCTCTCCCTCGACTCGCCGCCTTATCGCGGCGGCCTCCCGGTGGGCTTTCAACGCCTCGGCGTAGCGCGCCTCCGCCTCATAGAGGGTGCCCAGATCGTTCAGGTATTGCCCCCGAAGCGATCCCTGGTCCCCCAGCCGGTCGAGAGTGGCCGCCGCCAGGTCCCCCCAGCCGTGGGCTTCTTCGAACCGGTTTTGCACTTCGCCGATCAGGAACATCAGCGTGATCGCGGACGCGGCCTTCACCTCGTCCGCCGCCGCGGCCTCGGCCCGCTGGACCGCCTGGCGCAGGGTCCGCTCGGCCGGCTCGTGCTCGCCGACCCTCTCCTCCAGGTCTCCTTGAAGGAACAGCGCCTCGGCCCGGGCGGGCGGATAGCCGGCGCCCTCGGCCTTCCGGGAGACCTCGCGGGCCAGCGCGAGCCCCTGGGGATAGCGGCCGGCCGCCCGGAGCGCCCTGACCCGCGCCATCTCCCGGGAGAGCGCCTCCACCCGGGCACGGACCGCCGGGTCCGCCGGAGGGGGGACCCGGGCCGTCAGCGCGCGCACGTCGGCGCAATCCGCGAGTGGCGCGAGCCCCGCGGCCGCCCTCACCGACCGCTGGACGATCTCCCGGTCGGCTCGGGCGAAAACCCCCGTCAGGGCGTCCACCTCCCGGAGCCTCTGGTCCAGGCAGAACATCCGCCGGTCGAGAAGGTCTTCGGACTGCTCCCCCCGGAGACGGGTCGCTTCGCAGGCGCCGCGGTGCATCTGCGTCCAGCTCCGGGTGTAGCGGTCCAGAATCCCCTCGACCTCCGTCCACGCCTTCTCCGCGAATGGCGTCCGGGTCCCGAGGAACGCCGCCCGGACCTCCCCCTTGCGTCCCGCGTTCCACACCTGGGCGAGCTTCGCCTCCCCTCCCGAGCAGAGCTGACCTCGCCGCGCCTGAAGATAGCCGAGGCCGGCGAAGACCCCGCCCACGGCGAGCACCGCCACGCCTGCCGCGAGCCACCGGCGGCGGGCCGCCTCGGGGTTGCGCGCCAGGCGGTCCAGAAGCTCCTCCAGCGCGGGATACCGGGCCGCCGGGTCCGCGGCGAGCCCGCGGAGCAGCGCCTGCCGGAGGCGGTCCGGCACCCGGGACCCGGCCGGGACCTGCCGGACCTCCCCGCGGGCCGCCGCCCCGGCGAACGGGCGCTCGCCGTAGAGCGCCTCCCAGAGCGCCACGCAGAAGCTGAACTGGTCGGACCGGGCATCGGTCCGCTCGCCCCGGAGCTGCTCGGGCGCCATGTAGGCCGGCGTGCCCACGGCCGTCCCGAGCTGGGTGATCGGGCTCTCCAGGATGCCGCCGCTCTCCGGAGAGGCCGGCTCCTCCGCTCCGGTCTCTCCGGCCGCCCGGGCGAGGCCGAAGTCCGCCACCCGCACCCGGCCGTCCTTGCCCAGGAGCACGTTGTCCGGCTTGAAATCGCGGTGGACGAGCCCGGCCGCGTGCGCCGCCGCGAGCCCCCGGCCCGCGAGCACGAAGCGGTCCACCACCTCGCCCCACGGCCGGCGCTCCTCGTCCAGCCAGCGCCTTAGCGTCGTCCCCTCCACGTACTCCATGGCGAGGAACACCTGGTCGCCGAAGGTCCCCGCGTCGTGAACCGCGACCACGTTGGGATGGGAGAGCCGGGCGATGGCCTGCGCCTCGCGCAACAGCCGCAGGCGCGCCGCCTCGCCCGCGGCCCGGTCCGGCCGCAGGAGCTTCAACGCCACTTTGCGGTCCAGCTCCGGGTCGTACCCCGTGTAGACCACGCCCATGCCGCCCCCGCCGATCCGGTCGAGGATCACGTAGCGGCCGATCGGGGTGCCTCGCGGGAGGAGGCCCGCCGGAGCCTGGGCAGCGGGCGCCGGCCCGGGGCCGAGGTAGACGGTCTCGGTGGGGGACGATCCGGGATCGGGCGTCTCGGACGGAGGGTCCGTGGTCACTTCCCCATGATAGCGCTCCGCGCGCTCAGAGGCCGGGGACCGGCTCTACGACCGCGGGTGGAACCGGTCGTAGAGGCTCTTCAGGCGTTCTTTGTGGACGTGGGTGTAGATCTCGGTCGTCGAGATGTCGGAGTGGCCGAGCATGGTCTGCACGGCGCGGAGGTCGGCGCCGTGCTCCAGGAGGTGGGTGGCGAAGCTGTGGCGCAGGGTGTGGGGGGAGAAGCTGGTGCGGATGCCCGCTTCGAGGCCCTGCTTCCTCAGGATCTTCCAGAAGCCCATGCGGGTCATCTCCTCCCCGCGGTGGTTCACGAACACGGCCTGGTGACGCCCCGCCGCCAGCTCCGGGCGCACCTCCCGCAGGTACCGCTTCACCCAGTGCTCGGCCTGCTCGCCCACGGGCACGACGCGCTCCTTGCTCCCCTTGCCGAAGGCCACGAGGAATCCCACGTCCAGCCGGAGCTGCGGAAGCTTCAAGCCCACGAGCTCGGAGACCCGTAGGCCCGTCGCGTAGAGCAGCTCGAACATCGCCCGGTCCCGCATCCCCAGGGGCGTGTTGACGTCCGGAGCCGCGAGGAGGGCCTCGACCTCGTGCTCCGAAAGCACGTTGGGAAGCGTCTTCCAGAGCTTGGGGGGCAGCAGGTTGACGGCCGGGTTGTCCACGCGGTCCCCGGCGGCCACCATGTGCTCGTAGAACCCGCGAAGGGCCGCGAGCGCCCGCGCGATCGAGCGGGGGGAGAGCCCCTGGCGCCGAAGGTCCCGCAGGTGCGCCGAAAGCGCCTGGGCGTCCGCCGTCGTGAGATCCCCGCCCCGCTTCGCCAGATCCTCGCCCAGGCGGGAGAGGTCCCGGCGGTACGCGTCCACGGAGTTCTGGGCGAGCCCCCGCTCCACCGCGAGCGATTCGAGGTAGCGGTCGAGGACGCGTTTCCACGCGGGGACGGGGCCCTTGGGTTGGGGCTTCGCAGGGCGGCCGGTCTTTTTCAACCAGCGTCCGTGCCCTGCGACATCACCCCAACCCCTCTCCTCAAGGAGAGGGGCTCGAGGTTGTCAGGATTTGCTTTTCTCCCCTCTCCTTTAGGAGAGGGGCCGGGGGTGAGGTCAACGAAGGCAATCCCGCCGGATTCAACAAGGACTTCCGAGAGGCCCTCACGGCAAAGCCCGCGGCTGAACCGGCCCCGGAGTCACCCCGCGGGCGGTGCAGATCTCCAGGATCTCCACCTCTTCCAGGGTGGCGAGCGCGGTCTTGGCCTTCTGGAAGATCTCCTTCACCAGCTCGGGAGTGGCCTCGATGCCGCGCTCCTGGAGCCAGTAGACCACGTTCGACTCGCCGCTCATCGGCCCCACCTCGATCACCTGGCGGCAGCCGATCAGGCTCGCGGGGATGGACGAGTAGACCCGGTCGGCCAGCCAGTCCTCGCCGCGGGCGCGGGCCTTGATGATGGCCGCCGCGTGCACCCCGGTGCCGGTGCGGAAGGCGTCCTTGCCCACCACGGGATAGTTGTCGGGCAGCGGCACCCCGGTCACGTCCGCCACGAAACGGCAGTACTCCTGGAGACGATGGAGGTCGCGGTGGATCCAGCCGAGGAGCTGCATGTTCACGAGCAGCAGGTCGATCGGGCAGTTGCCCACCCGCTCGCCGATCCCCACGGCCGTGCCGTGGAGCCGGTCGGCCCCGGCCTCGGCCGCGGCCAGCGCGTTGATCACGCCCAGATCCCGGTCCTTGTGGCCGTGCCAGTCCACCTTCACGTCCTCGCCCGTCGCGTCCACCACCTCGCGGATGAAGCGGATGACGTTTCTCGCTCCGTTGGGCGTCGCGTGCCCCACGGTGTCCGCCACGCAGACCCGCCGCGCCCCGGCCTCGACCGCCTCGGTGTAGAGGCGGCGCAGGTCTTCCGGGTTCGCTCGGGTGGTGTCCTCGGTGACGAACATCACCGGCAGGCCTTCCTTCGCGGCGAACTCGACCGCCTCGCGGGAGAGCTTGAGCATGCGGTCGAGCGTCCACCCCTCCGCATACTGGCGGATGGGCGAGGAGCCGATGAAGCAGGAAGCCTCGATCGCGATCCCCACCTTCTGGGAGATCTCGACGATCGGCCGGATGTCCGCGATCACCGTGCGGGCCGCGCAGTTGGGGAAGATCGGAAGCTTGTGCTCGACGATCTCGCGGGCCAGGGCCTCCACGTCCCGCGCCACGTGCGGGCCCGCCCCGGGCAGGCCGATGTCGGCGGACTCGATCCCCAGCTCCGCGATCATGTGGAGGATGCGGATCTTGTCCTCGATCGGAGGCGTGCGGACGGAGGGGGACTGGAGCCCGTCGCGGAGCGTCTCGTCGTCGAGCTCCACCTTCCCCCGGGCCGGACGCAGGTCGGGGCCGTTCGCGCGGTTCCAGTCGTAGATCAGCTCGGACTCACTCGGATGCATCAGATCCTCCGCCAGTGTGGCGAATTGATTATAGAACGCCCACCCGCCCGGCCCTCACCCCAACCCTCTCCCATCCTCCCGCCCCCCGACCGGGAGAGGGAGCCCTTGCTCAGAGTAACTCGGACTATCCACTCCCTCCTCTCCCGGGGGATGGACGGGAGGCTGGGAGAGGAGGGCCGGGGAGGTGAGGGCCGGGCCGAAGGCCCGGGTTTTACGCCCTTACGGCTTGATCCCCAGGACCGGCTGCCAGCCCGGGTTCACCCCTTCGCCCGAGTAGGCCCCCCGGAAGGTGTTGATCCGTACGAGGCCGTTGAAATCCTTGTCCCAGTCGGGGAGGCCCGAGAGGAAGCTTGTGTCGGCCGCGGTGCCGGTCACCTTGCCGACCTGCGGATAGAGGTCGAGGCCCGCGCCCAGGGGGGCGGTGGGGTTGTTGAGGAAGGTTGCCGCTCCCGCGTAGGTGCCCGTCAGGTTTCCGCTCGGCTGGCCGCCCGAGAGCGGCGTGGCCGCGAACACGGCGTTGCCCATCACCTTCTGCGTGTAGGCCGGGTCGGCGTTGTAGATGGTGATGCCGGTGCCCGCCGTCACGACGGTGTTGTTCCAGACGTCGAGCCGGCGCGGCAGGTTGTTGTGCTTCTGGAAGCGGACCGCCGCGGGGCCGGTGCGGTTCACGAAAAGGTTGTCGTGCAGGGCGACGTGACCCTCGGCCTGGAAGAGCGCCTCGTAGGGATTCTCGTCGAAGAGGTTCCCGTAGACCTGGTAGGAGTCCGTCGAGCCCGCGCCCGAGAGGGGCCAGTGGCCGAGGAGCACGTTCGGCCGCGCCTCGATGCCCGTCAGAGATCCGCTGGCCTTGCTGAAGACATTGTGGCGGAGGATCGTGGTGGCGGAGGTGGGGGCCCCGATCGACGTGTTGCGCGCCACCTGGTGCTTGATCTGCACGCCGTAGCCGAGCGTCCCATGGATCAGGTTGTTCTCGATGAGGAAACCCGCGACCTCGAACTGCCCGGAGGAGCCGCCCAGATAGAGGCCGGTGCCGGTCGCGGTGATCGAGCTCTTGCGGATCACCCAGTTCCAGGCCGGGCTCTTGGTGTTGATGCCCACGCTCTGCACCGTGTTGTTGAAATTCCTGAGCGTCAGATTTTCGAGCAGGATGTGGTGATTGGAGATCGCCCCGCCCTCGCCCTTGACGCCGTCCCCGAGCTTCCCCTGCCCGTCGAGTGTCAGGTTCCTGACCGCGACGTAGTGCGTGTCCTTGAGGCTCACGAGATTGAACGTGTCGCTCCCCGTGAACAGGGCGGGAGAGCCGCTGGCCGGGCCCTCGACGACGATGCACTTGCCGGGCTGGCCTTTCTTGTTCCAGAGGTTCAGTCCCTGGGTGTAGGTGCCGGCCGCGAGCTGCAGCCGGTCGCCGGGAAGGAGACCGGCGATGTAGGAACGGTAATTGGAAGGATTGGCCTGGAGGGTTCTCAAAGGGGCGGCGCCGTTGCAGCCGCTCACGGTCTGGTCGAGGGTCTGGGCCTGGGCGGCGGTCGTCAGAAGCAGGGCCGCGATGGCAGCCTGGAGCAAGACTTTGCAGTTCATTCTTCGCTTCCTCGTTCAGGTTGTAGGAAAGGCCGGGTTTGGCGGCGAGACTACAGCCTGAACGAGGAGAGCTTTACCATTATTTCCAAAGGATCATGGCTTGATCGTCAGCGACGGCTGCCAGCCGGGGTTGACGCCCTCGCCGGAGTAGGCGCCCCGGAAGGTGTTGAGGCGGACGAGCTTGTTGAACTCTTTATTCCAGTCGGTCAGGCCGGAGAGGAAGCTCGTGTCGATCGCGGTGCCGGTGAGCTTGCCGGTCCTGGGATAGAGGTCGAGCCCGGCGCCGATCGCGGCACCGGGGTTGTTCAGATAGGTGGCCGCCGCGGCATAGGAGCCGGTCACGTTGCTCGTCTGCTGGCCGCCCACGATCGGCGTGCCGGCCGCAAAGACGGCGTTGCCGATCACCCGCTGCTTGTAGGCCGGATCGGCGCTGGTGATGGTGAGGCCGGTGCCCGTGGCCACGATGGTGTTGTTGTACACCTCCAGGCGGCGCGGGACGTTGTTGTGCCTCTGGAAGCGGACCGCCGCCGGGCCTCCGCGGTTCACGAAAAGGTTGTCGTGCAGGGCGACGTTGCCCTCTCCCTGGAACAGCGACTCGTAGGGGTTCTGATAGAAGAGGTTCCCGTAGATCTGGTAGATGTCCGTCGAGCCGTAGCCCGAGAGCGGCCAGTGGCCGACGAGGACGTTGGGGAACGGGTAGGGGCTCCTCGTCGAGCCGTTCGCCTTGCTCCAGACGTTGTTGCGGATGATCGTCGTGTCGGAGGCGGGCATCCCCAGGGACGTCCGGCGGGTGAGCTGGTGCTTGATCTCCATGTTGTAGCCCAGGGTGTCGTACACCAGGTTGTTCTCGACGAGAAAGCCCACGGTCTCGTGCTGGCCGGAGGAGCCTCCCAGGTAGATGCCGGTGCCGGTCGAGGTGATCGTGTTCCTGCGGATCACCCAGTTCCAGGCCGGGCTCTTGCTGTTGATGCCGACCGTCTGCTCCGTGTAGTTGTGCCGCAGGATCTTCAGGTTCTCGAGGAGGATGTGGTGGTTGTACGTCGAGCCCGCCTCGCCCTTGACGCCGTCGCCCGGCCGTCCCTGCCCGTCGAGTGTGAGATTTCTCACCGCGATGTAGCTCGAATTCTTGAAGCTCACCGTGTTCCAGGAGCTGCTGCCCAGGAACAGGGCGGGAGAGCCGGAGGCCGGCCCCTCGATGACGATGCACTTGCCCGGCTGGCCTCTCTTGTTCCACAGGTTCAAGCCTGTCGTGTAGGTGCCGGCCGCGAGTTGCAGCCGGTCGCCGGGCAGGAGCCCCGCGAGGAACGAACGGTAGTTGGAGGGATTGGCCTGGATGGTCCTCGTGGGAGCCACTCCGTTACAGCCACTGATGGTCTGATCGAGGGTCTGAGCCTGGGACGCGGTGACGATGAACAGGAGGGCGACGGCGGTCCGGACAACGGCTTTCCTCATGCAGCACTACCTCTAGGTTGTTGCATTTCATGAACAACGGACAACGAGAACGACTGTCGACGCTCAACTGATAGCTGAGTGCGCATGAGTCTACACATCAGGTGGGGCTCTGCCAACCCCCGCGGGTGAGATAGGCTTCGGGGCGCGCCATGAGATCCGACTATCAGATCTTCAAGCTGTGGTGGCTGGCCGTCGTCCCGCTGACGAAGGACGCCATCCACATCTACATCGGCTGTCTATGCCTGCTGGTGTCCCTGATCGCCTTGCGCCGCCATCTGACCTCGTACCAGTCGCTGATCCTGGGGCTCCTCGTCTCCCTCGGCATGGAGGTCCTGGATCTGCGGGACGGCTATGGCTGGGCGGCCTCCGCCAAGGACCTGATCAACACGAACCTGCTGCCGTTCGTGCTGGTGACGCTCGCCCGGCTGCGGACGTTCGAGTTCTAGGCCTTTTGGAGGTCAACCAGGCTTTTTGGAGGTCAAACTAGCCGGTGGCGGCCATCGCCTGCGGGGGCTCGAAGCGGTTCGCCCTCTCCTTGACCTCGGTCAGGAGATGGGAGAGGACGGCGGGGTCGACGGGCTTCACGAGATAGCGGTCGAAGCCGGCCTGGAGGGCGCGGCGGCGGTCTTCCGGCTGGCCGTAGCCGGTCATCGCCACGAGGGCGGTCTGCTCCGGGTCTAGGACGGCGCGGACCCGGCGGGCGACCTCGTTGCCGTCCATGCCGGGGAGGCCGATGTCGACCAGCGCGATGTCGGGCTGGAGCGCACAGGCCTTCTCCACCCCCTCCGGGCCGTTCTCGGCGAGGTCGACCCGGCAACCCCAGATCTCCAGGAGATCGCGCAGCGACTCGCGGCCGTCCGGATTGTCCTCGACGATCAGGACGCGCAGGCTCCCCCTCAAGCTCGCGGGGGGCAGGGCGGCCTTCTGCGGCAGCCGCGAGAGAGCGGCACGGATCTTCTTCTCCTCCTCGAGCAGGGGGAGCCGGACGACGAACTCGCTCCCCTGCTCCGGGCCGTCGCTCCGGGCCTCGACATCGCCGCCGTGAAGCTCGATCAGCTTCTTGACGAGCGGCAGGCCGAGCCCCAGGCCTCCCTCCGACCTTTTCCGCGAGCTCTCCACCTGGGTGAACGGCTCGAAGACCCTGGTGAGCATCTCGGGCGAGAGGCCGACCCCGGTGTCCTTCACCCGCACCACGCCGTAACCGTCCTCGGGGGCCACGGTGACGGTGAGGCTCCCGCCCCGCAGCGTGTACTTGATGGCGTTCTGGAGCAGGTTGCAGACGATCTGCTCCAGCCGCACGGGGTCCCCCTCGACGGGGGTCGGCTCTGTCCGTACCGTGAGGCCGAGCCCGTGGTCCTCGGAAAGGGAGCGCATCCCCAGCTCGTGCAGGCACCGCCCGGCGACATCCGCGAGGTCCACCGGCTGCCGCTTGAGGATGATCTTGCCCAGGGTGACCCGCGAGACGTCCAGGAGGTCGTCGACCATGCGGGCGAGATGGCGGGACTGGCGCTGGATCACCTCGCGCTGGCGCACGACGCGCTCGTCCTGGGCTCCGATCTCCCCCTGGACATAGAGGGCGTTCCGGATGGCGGCGAGCGGATTTCTGAGCTCGTGGCCGAGCATGGCCAGGAACTCGTCCTTGCGCCGGTCCGCCTCGGCCTGGCGCCTCAGCAGATCGCGCACCTGGTACTGGCGCTGGCGGGCGCGCAACGCCGCCTTGACCGCCGAGACGAGCGTCGAGAGGCGCACCGGGCGTTCGAGGATGGTCGCGTTGCCCAGGGGGCCCAGCCGCTCGAGGATGTCCTCGCTGGTCTGCCCCCCCTGGGCGAAGACGACCAGCGGCAGGTCCGACCAGGGGCCCTCGAGGGAGAGCACCGCGAGGAGGCCGTTGACCGTCCATGGATGGAGAGCCTCCTCCGCCAGAACGGCGGCTCCCGCTCCCTTCGCGATCTCACGGAAGAGATCGGCTTCATCGGCGCAGGCCAGGCTCTGAATCTCCGCGGCGGCGAGGAGCTGGCAGGCGAGGACGCCGTCGCGCCCGGTCGGCGCCAGCACCAGGACGCGATCTTCCAAAGGTCCGTTCTCAGACAACTCCGGCCTCCTCCCCGGTCCGATGATCCGTCATCAGGGGGGCCGGCGGACCGGTGTACTCGAGCCGGCCGGTGAGAACGCCCTGGAACTCCCGGAGCTCGCGCCCGACGCGCACGCCCTCCTGATCGATGCGCAGCTCGCGCACGCTGTGCTCGTGGGTCCCGGTCCGCCGCTTGACGACCGAGATCGCCTGCCGGACCTCGCCGAACGCCTCGAAGAAACGGAACAGCACGACCGTGTCCGTGAGGTACGACAGGTCCACCGGCGCCTGCACGGCCTCCCCCAGGAGCCCGGATTGGGACAGGACGATCAGAGTCAGGACCCCCCTCTGGTTCAGATAGGCGATCAGCTCGTGCAGGTGCAGGAGGAGGAACCGCTCGTCCGGCATGGAGTGCTGGTAGCCGGTCAGGCTGTCGATCACCACCACCCCCACCCCCTCGTCCACCGCGCGGCGCACATCGTCCGCGAACTCTCCCGGCGAAAGCTCGGCCGGATCGACCTGGCGGATGCGGAGCCGGCTCTTCTCGAGGGCGTCCCGCAGCCCCAGGCCGAGCCGTTGCGAACGGTCGATCCAACTGTCAGGGGCTTCGTCGAAGGAGTAGACGGCGGCCCGTTCGCCCTGGGCGACCGCCGCCGAAACGTATTGCGCCGCAAGCGTCGATTTGCCGACGCCCGAGGGGCCGAGGAGCATCACGCTCGTCCCCCGGTCGAGGCCGCCGCCCAGGAGCCTGTCGAGCTCGGGCAGGCCGCTGCCGATCCGCCCGGGCTGCCCGGCCCCGGGCTCGCGCGGGTGGCTCGCCGCCACCAGGCGGGGGAATACCTGGAGGCCTTCCTTGGCGATGGCGTAATCGTGGTAGCCGTCGTGGAAGGAGATGCCGCGCACCTTGCGGACCTTGAGCCGCCGCCGCTGGCCGCCATACCCCGGAGAGAGCTGGTCGAACGAGAGCACGCCGTGGGTGAGGCTCTGGAGCTGGAAGTCGCCCGTGGCGCGGTCCCCGTAGTCGAGCAGCATCACGGTGCACCGCCGGCCCGTGAAGTAGTGCTTGAGCGCCAGGACCTGGCGCCTGTAGCGCAGCGAATCCCGGGCGAGGAGCCGCATCTCGGAAAGCGAGTCGAAGACCACGCGCGACGGCTTCACCCGTTCGACGGCGTCGAGCACCGCCTGGGTCGTTTCCGACAGCTCGACCTCCGAGGGGTGGAAGAGGGTGTACTGGGAGTCGGCCTTCAGGCTCTCCTCGGCCGTCTGCAGGTCGCAGATGGTGATGCCCTCGAGCGACCAGCCGTGCGACCGGGCCACGTCGCGCAGCTCCTCCTCGGTCTCCGAAAGGGTGGCGTAGACACCGGCCTCTCCCTTGCGGACCCCGGCGAGCAGGAACTGCAAGGCCAGGGTCGTTTTTCCCGCTCCCGGATCCCCTTCGACCAGGTACATGCGGTGGATGGGGAATCCTCCCCCGAGGATCTTGTCGAGCCCTTCTATGCCGGTCTCGGCCCTTTCGAAGTCCAAGAATTCATCGCGGCTCATCGCGCTGCTCCTCTCTCTCCTTTCCTGATC
>DATHUD010000087.1:0-1642 GCA_035462575.1 Thermoanaerobaculia bacterium
CACCCCCCCTCCCGTCCACCCCCGGGAGCGGAGGGAGACAGCTTGAATTCGTGCTGGGGGGGGGCGCCCTCGCCCGGGGGTGGACGGGAGGCTGGGAGAGGGTCGGGGTGAGGGTTTCGGGGTGGGGGGCTATAGTCTGACAAAGTAGAACTAGGCGGCCCCCTCGTACCGCATCACGATCTCCCCACCCTCCGCATCCACCGTGGCCTTGCCGCCGTTTTCGAGCTGGCCGAAGAGGAGCTCGTCGGTCAAGGGGCGCTTGACCTGGTCTTCGAGCACGCGGCCCAGGGGACGGGCGCCGAAGGCGGGGTCGAAGCCTTTTTCGGCGAGGAGCTTCCGGGCGGCGTCGGTCGCTTCGATCGTGACCTTCTTCTCGGTGAGCTGGGCCCCGAGCTGGAGCATGAACTTCTCGACGATCCGCTCCATCACCTCCGGGGAGAGGGGGTTGAAGCGGAGCCGGGCATCCAGGCGGTTTCGGAACTCCGGGCTGAAGAGCCGCTCGACCGCGCGGTCGGCCTCGGTGTCCTTGGGGTTTTTCGGATTGAAGGCCTCGCCGGTCTCGGCGAAGCCCAGGGCCCGCTGGGCCATCTCGCGGGCGCCGACGTTCGACGTCATCAGCATGATGACGTGCCGGAAGTCCGTGGGCTTGCCGTTGGTGTCGGTCAGCGTTCCGTGGTCCATCACCTGGAGGAGGATGTTGAAGACGTCCTCGTGAGCCTTCTCGATCTCGTCGAGGAGAAGAACGGCGTGCGGGTTCTTGGCCACAGCTTCGGTCAGGAGGCCGCCGCGGTCGTAGCCCACGTAGCCGGGAGGGGCGCCCACGAGCCGCGAGACGGTGTGGCGCTCCATGTACTCGCTCATGTCGAAGCGCAGGAAGGAGATGCCCAGCACCTCGGCGAGCTGCTTGGCCATCTCGGTCTTGCCCACGCCCGTGGGACCGGTCAGGAGGAAGCAGCCCACCGGCTTCTGCGGCTCGCGCAGGCCCGCCCGGGCCACCTTGATGGCCGAGACGAGGCGCTCGATCGGCTCGTCCTGCCCGTAGACCTGGGCCTTGAGCGCGGACTCGAGCTGCCGGAGCTGCTCTCTGTCATCCCCCTGGACCCGGCGGGCCGGGATCTGGGCCATGATGGCGAGCACCTCTTCCAGATCCTGCACGGCCACGTCCGTCGCGCCCCGCAGGGCCACGGCCGCGCCCGCCTCGTCCAGGAGGTCGATCGCCTTGTCCGGCAGCCGCCGGTCGCGCAGATAGCGCTCCGCGAGCGTGGCGGCGGTTTCCACGGCCTCTTCGCCGTAGGTCACCCCGTGGTGCTTCTCGTAGCGCTCCTTGAGCCCCAGGAAGATCTTCACCGTCTCCTCGACCGAGGGCTCGTTGATCTCCACCTTCTGGAAGCGCCGGGCGAGGGCCTGGTCGCTCTGGAAGGTCTGGCGGAACTCCTCCCAGGTGGATGCGCCGATGCAGCGCAGCGTTCCGTCCTGGAGCGCGGGCTTCAGGAGGTTCGAGGCGTCCATGGTGCCGCGGCCGGCGCTCCCCGCGCCCACGATGGTGTGGATCTCGTCCACGAAGAGGATCGGCTTCTCCTGGGCGGCGAGGGCGTGGAGGACCGCTTTCAGGCGGTTCTCGAAGTCGCCCCGGTAGCGCGTG
>DATHUD010000088.1:0-4698 GCA_035462575.1 Thermoanaerobaculia bacterium
CCATACGCTCGGACAGCGCCTCAGATGCATCCTCCACGAGTTGCCGCACCTGATCAGCCACAGAAGCAGAAAGCGCATTGAGGCCACTCAACGGAGCACTTAGATGAGCCGGAGTCGCGCCACCCGCAAGGACAGGATACAAGGGACGGCGAGCGCCCCATCTAGCTCCGAGTTCAAATAGCACATATGGTGAATTAAGGCTGTTAGGTGTTAGCAGTGCGATGAATAACCTTGCACCAAATACCTCCGTGCGCAGAACCTCATTAGTATCAACGCCGGCTGGCAGGCGATATCCCTCTACACTCGTGCACCGGATTTGGCGAGCCGAGATCTTAAGCGCCTTTTCGAAAAGCGTGACGATCGCCTTCGCGACTACGGCGTCGCGCGCGCTGTGGCTGATGAATAGGGCCAGTTCGTTGGCCATGGAGACCTCCGGCTCTTTCAGCGCTTCACGTTGACGGAGACCGTTACTGAATAACGGTGAATCGTGCACGAGCCGAAGAAAGTCGCGGACAAAGGGACGGAAGATCTGATGAACAAACTCGGCGATGTTGTCGTCAAAGTTATTCCGCGTCCACATGAAATCGTGGGTGAAGTCGAGGACATCGGGCTTGCCAGCCGCCAATCGCCGAACCAGCTCGACCTGCATAGCGAGACGCTCACGGATGTCATCTGGCCACGTGAGCGTGCCACTGCCGACCACGCTTCCGACAGTCGCTCGCTGCGCGTTGTACCACTGGTCGAAATCAACCTGCGGCAACTGGGCAACCACATCGCCCAGAGGTGTCGTGCTAACCAGAGTGGACGCAAGACGCCGAATCGCGTCATCGAACGTGCGATACCGAGAACGTGATACGTCATCGGCATAGTCCTGAAAGTCGCGTAGAGCGCGCTGGTAGACGTTCACGCTCACTCCAAACCCATCCGCCGCGCTGCCCATTCTTGAACGGCAGCACTCTTCATCTCGTCCCAAGAGGCGAAGCGGGTCCTCTCTTGGACGAACTTGTCCCACTCCTCATCTGGGATTGCGGCTAAATCCTCGCTCGACTCGACCTTAAATCCGCTTGCCTCAAACATCGAGTCGACCGAGGGGAACTCGGTGTTCCGAAGCATGAACTCATCAGGGAACAGCTCGTTAAACGAGACTGAATGCTCGCCATCCAGCTGCTCCGCCTTCCTCTGTAGATCCCGCAGTTTGCGAAGCGCGTCTTCAAACATGGCACGTACCCATTGAAAGACAGGCAATCCGATTAGCCCGAAGCCTTCGTTGCTGCCCAACGAGATGAGGCTCACCGACGGCGATTCTATCCGGTGCAGCCTCGGAGTTGGCCGATCTTGTCTAGCATATACGATCCGCGACTAAGACGACAAACTAAATCAATCGGGATTACACACGGCTGGGCGCCCTCCGATGACCACCCTCAAACGAGCGGTACATGCTTCAACGGCTTTACCGCTGCCGGGGCGGTCACATCGCCGTCTAGACAGCAGGAACTCTTAGCCGCAATCCCTGAAGAGGGCCCAGTCAGCTCACGCCTCCCCAGGGCCTCCCCGGCTCGACACAGGGGCGGAACGGCCCCATGGTAGGCTTCCTCCACTTCCATGGACCCGTTGATCGAGCTCCAAGCCCTCGCCCGCGACTACAACGGCCGCCCGGCCGTGCGGGGGATCTCTCTCGCCATTCCGGCCGGCGAGGTCTTTGGCCTGCTCGGGCCCAATGGGGCGGGCAAGTCGACGACGCTCAAGATGCTTGCGACCCTCCTCCAGCCCAGCGCGGGGACGGCGCGGCTCGGCGGATTTGACCTGGTCTCCCAGGCGAACGAGGTGCGCAGGATCATCGGCTATGTGCCCGAGGGGGCCGAGCTCTATGAGGTCCTCTCCGGAGACGAGTTTCTGGATCTGGTGCGGGATCTTCACCGCGTGACCCCCACCGTGGCCGCGGAGCGGCGGGCGCATCTCGCGGCGGCGTTCGGCATGGTTGGAAACCTCGACCGCGCGATCGGCGAGTATTCGAAGGGGATGAAGCAGAAGCTCCTCCTGATCGCGGCCCTCCAGCACGATCCCAGCATCCTCCTGCTGGACGAGCCGCTCGACGGATTGGACGTCCAGGCCCAGGAGTTCCTGAAGGACCTGCTCCGGGAGCGCGCCGCGGCGGGAGGGTGCGTCGTCTACTCCTCGCACATCCTGGAGGTGGTCGAGAAGATCTGCCACCGGGTGGCAATCGTCCACCAGGGGGAGATCGCGGCCCTGGGCGAGCCCGGGGAGCTTACGGAGGCGAGCGGCGAGGGGTCGCTCTCCCGGCTGTTCCTGAAGATCACGGCGGAGCCGGCGCCTTGACGGCGCGGCGGCGTCTCGCGGACCCGATCCTGCGGGCCCTGGGCGCCGATCCGGAGGTCTTCCACCCCATCTACCGCGCCCAGAAGCTCATCCTCGTGCGCCGCGCCCGGATCGTCCAGAGCGGACGGCGGGGGCTCTTGAAGGGCGGCTCTCCCTTCCGGCTGCTCTGTCTCTTCGCCGCCCTCTATGGTTTCTCGTTCCTCGCCTTCGTGCTGTCGTCCCGCTCTCCGCTCCTGGGGAGCGCCGCCGCGGTCACCATCGGCTGCTTCTTCCTCCTGCTCGTGGTGATCACGGACAACTTCGACGTGCTCGTGGATCCCCGGGAGACGCTGATCCTCGCCGCGCACCCTCACGACGAGCGCTCGTTCGTCGTGGCCAAGCTCGCCGCTATCGGCCGCACGCTCGCGATCCTCGCGGTCTTCCTCTTTGTCCCCTCCACGATCGCCCTGGGCGTCCTCCAGGGCTCGCCGGCCGTGGGGCTCGCCTTTCTCGCGGGCGCCGCGGGAGCGAGCCTCGCCACGATCACCTTCGGCATGCTCGCCGCCGCGGCGATCCTCAAGATGGGGGGCCGGAACGCGCTGAACCGGCTGATGCCGTGGCTCCAGGGGATCTTCCAGATCGGCTATCTCCTCGTGGTGGGAACGCCGCGGATGACGGAGCTGACGACGACGGGCTCTCTCGCCGACCTGGGCCTTCTCCCCTGGCTCCTGCCGTCGTTCTGGTTCCTCGCCCTCGTCGAGCTGGCGCTCGGCCTCCCGGCGGCGCCGGCCCTGGGGCGGCTCCTGCTGGCCGCCGGCTCGCTCGTCCTCGTGCTCGCGGGCGCCATCCGATGGATCTCCGTGGGGCTCCGGGAGAGGCTCCTGGAGCCGGCCGCTGCTCAACGGCCCGTCCGCCGGCGGGAGCGGCGCACCGCCTCCCGGGCCCCGGCGAGCGAGGGAGGGCGGCTCTTCGCCCTGCTGCGCGTGCACCTGCGCTCCGACTGGCGGACCCGCTCCGAGTTCCTGCTGATGCCGGTGATGGGGGCGTTCATCCTCCTCGTCTACCTCCCCCTGCAGGCGAAGGGCGGAGGCTCCGCGGGCTCGGTCATGGTGGCGTACTTCTACAGTTGGATGCTCGTGCTCTCGGCCGACGTCCTCACCCGCAGCTCCCGGCCGGAGACGCTCTGGTTCATCCTCGCGTCCCCGATCGACCGGACCCGCTTTTCGCTCGCCACGCTCTCGCTCGTGCGCGCCTTCCAGCTCGCGCCGCTCTTCGCCGTGGCGGCCTTCTCCGTGCTGCGCGGAAACGGGACCTGGCCGTACCGGGCGGCCCTGCTTCTGGAGCTTCTCGCTCTGGGCGACCTGCTGGTGATCACGGGCAAGGCGGTCTTCCCGGACTTCCCCTTTTCCCGGCTCTCGAAGACCCAGGGAGGAGCGGGGGGCGAGCGCTTCGCGCTCATGCTGATCGGAAGCGTCCTCGCCGGCCTTGCCACCGCGGCGGTGTTCGCCCTCGATCTCCTGGGATGGGAAGGAGCGCTCGCCGGGGCCGCCCTCTTCGCCCTGCTCCGCTTCCCGGCCCTCCACTGGGCCCGCCGCCGCACGGCCGCCGCGGCCGCCCGGATGGAGCTCGTGGGATCGTCGGTGGGCTGAAGAGTTACCGCGACGAGGGAGCGGTCGCGCGTTCGAGGAACGTCAGGTAGGCCAGGGCGTCCTCGGTCGAGCTGCCGCACATCTCTTCGCTCGGCCGCAGCCTCACGCAGACCTCGGGGCGCTCGGGGCTGCCGAAGAGGAGGCAGCGGTTGTCCGCGGTGAGCTGCACGCAGCGCACGCCGGCCGGCTTGCCGGCAGGCATTCCGGGGATCGGGGACGAAATCGAGAGGGCGATACAGCACGCCCCGCAGCCGGCGCGGCAGTCCATGGGAGCGCTAGGGTAGCACTGCTATGCTTCGATCATGATCGCGCGCCTTTGGCACGGAGTCGTCCCCGCCGAAAAGGGGGACGCCTATTACGAGTTCCTCCTGCGCACGGGGGTGGCGGACTACAAGGCCACGCCGGGCAACCTCGGCGTCTCTGTCTTCCGGCGGATCGAGGGAGACCGGGCCCACTTCCTCCTCACCTCGTTCTGGGAGTCCGAGGAGGCCATCCGCCGCTTCGCCGGGGACGACATCACGAAGGCCCGCTACATCCCGGAGGACTCGGAGTTCCTTCTGGAGCTCGAGCCGTTCGTCGTGCACTACGAGGTGCTGGAGGCGGGTCCACCCTGAAAACCTCACCCCGACCCTCTCCTGTCGCCCCCTCCCGGCCCTCACCTCCCCGGCCCTCCTCTCCCCCCACTCCACCCGCCCTCCCTGGGAGAGGAGGGAGGAAGACCGGATTTCCCCCT
>DATHUD010000089.1:0-15594 GCA_035462575.1 Thermoanaerobaculia bacterium
GTCGTCCTCCACCGTAAGGCGGACCCGGTCGGGCGAGGCCTCCAGGCGGAGCGTGACCCGAGCGGCGGCCGCGTGGCGCAAAGCGTTCTGGAGCGCCTCCTGGGCGATGCGGTAGAGGCCGACCTCGACCGCGGGCGGCAGCGGCGTTCTGGTCAAAGCGTCCGCGCCTTCGGCCTCGAAGGTGACGGCCGGAGTCTCCGGCTCCGCCGCCAGGGCGGCGAGGGCCGCCGGAAGCGTCCGCCCTTCGAGCGGAGCCGCGCGGAGGTCGAGAACGGAGCGCCGCGTCTCTTCGAGCCCCTTGCGGGCGAGGCCGAGCGCGGCCGAGACGCTCTGCCGGACGCGCTCGGGCTCCGCCTGCTGGGCGAGGAGCGCCTCGGCGGCCTCGAGCTGGAAGGCGATGGCCGAGAGGTCCTGCGCGAGCGTGTCGTGGATCTCGCGGGCAAGACGGTTGCGCTCCTCCGTCTGGGCCGACTCCAGCCGGCGCGCGTGCAGCCGCGCCCGTTCGATGGCCACGCCGAGCACGTCGCCGATCGTGCGGAGGAGGTTGAGCTCGTCAGGGTCGAGCTCGCGCCATTCGGGGCCCGCCACGTTGAGCATCCCGAGCCGCTCGAGCCCGCCGTCTTCGGCAAACACCTCGAGCGGGACGCTCGCGTGAACCTGGAGCCCGGCCGTCTTCTCCCGGTCGAGAGCGAGCTTGCGCAGGCGGCTGCAGTAGATGACCTCCACGTTCTCAGGGCCGTCGAGCTCGCCGTCGCGGAAGGATTCGAGGCAGTAGCACCATCCGGCCATGAGCTTCGGCTCTTCGACGAGCCCCGGCGGAAGGTTCTGTGCGGCGGCGAGATACGGCTCGCCGGAGGTTTCGTCGAAGAGGAGCACCCACCCGGTGCTCATGCCCAGAAGCTCGGTCACCTTCTCGAGGGCCCGCGCGAGGAGCGTCGGGAGGTCCACCGAGGCGTTGAGAGCCCGCGCCACGTCGTTCAGGATGGACAGCTCGTGGCTGCGTCGCTTCAGGGCCTGGCGTTCCGTCTCCCGATCGCTCATGAGAGAGGAAGAGTCTACAACGTGCGGAAAAGAGCGCCCCGAACGCCAGAGCGGCGGGCTAGGGCTCCGGGATCAGCGCCCTTCGGGCGGCGTCCAGCCGCAACGCCTCCACCCGGCGGCGTTGCTCTTCCGCGCGCCTCGTGAGGCCTTCATAGTCGACCCCCTGAAGCGCGGGCGCGTCTTCCGCCGCGGCGGCCAGGGCCCGCCATAGCCCTCTCTTCCCTTCGATCCCGAGCGACAGGGCGTCCAGCGCTTCGAGCAGGTGCAGCGCCCCGCTGGCCCGGTCATCCCACCGCAGCTTGAGCTCCGAGGCTTTCTCTGTGAGCCAGGCGGCCGCCCTTCGCGTGCGGCTCTGGGCGACCTGCAGCCGGTCCATGAGCGCCTCGAGCTCCTCGCGGTCCGCCGCCACGTCGGCCCGCAGACCGGCCGCGAACCGTGCGACCTCCGTGCCGGCATGCGCCGCCTCGAGGTGCTCCAGAAGCTCCAGGGCGGCCGTCGAGCCCGCCAGATGGTCGTTCAAATAGGTTGCGATGTGCTTTTCGGCCATGTACCTCCACCTCGCCCGGGAGCCCATGCATCCGGCGCGCCAGGAGGCCGCTCAAACCGGCGGCCCTGAAGGGCCGCCGGGATCTTGGGGTCAAAAAGCCACCGCTTCAGTTGAGCGGGCAGCCCCGGTTGTTGTCGGCGTCGAGCGCCGCGGCGAGCGTGAGCATCGCGTCGCGGTTCTGCAGCAGCGCGTTGTTCACGTCCGCGATCACCGAAGCCGCCGTCCGCGGGTAGGCGACATCCGGGTGCGAGGCGTTCAGCAGAGCCGCCACGGCCGCCCGCAGCAGGATCTCCGCCGCTCCCTCGCCTCCCGATCCGCCGCTGAATGCCAACGCCTGAAGAAGCGTCGCGTTCCCCAGAGTGGGATAGAAGGTGCTCACGTTGGCGAACACGGTCTTCACCTTCTGGCTGGTCGAGTAGCCCGTGGGCGGCCAGGAGTCGGTGTGGTTTTTCCAGTAACCCGGCGTGCAACCCTGGTTGCCCGCCGCCCGGCCCTTGTAGTGGCTGGGATCGCTCGCCGTCACGGGGCTGCCGCCCGCCGGCCGGCCGGTCGCGGTGCCGACGTTGGCGTACTGGCCGGCCGTGGCGGTGCCGGTTCCGGTGCACGTCATCGATTCACCCGGTTCGAGAGCGGTCTTCGGGCAGGTGACCGTCACGCCGCGGCTGTCCGTCACGGAGACGCTGGTCAGCCGGATCGTGCCGGTGTTGGTCACGACGTAGGTCCACAGGACCGGATCGCCCACCAGGATGCTCGGGCCCGGCGGGGTGTCGGCGTCCTCGCCGTTGGTCAGCTTCTCGAGGGTGATGTCCGCCTGCGCGCCGAAGTAGTGGCTCGGGTCGGTGTCGCTGACGGCCGGGCCGCTCTCCGGAGAGCCGGTGGCGGTGCCCAGGTTGCTGTACTGGCCGGCCGCGGCGGTGCCGCTTCCGGTGCACGTCATGGACTCACCCGGATCGAGAGCGGTCTTGGGGCAACTGACCGCCACGCCACGGTTGTCCGTCACCGCGACGTTGGTCAGCCGGACGTCCCCGGCGTTGGTCACGACGTACTTCCACTGGACCGTTCCGCCCACCAGGAGCGTGGGCCCCGGCGGCACGTCGGCGTCCTCGTTGTTGGTCAGCTTTTCGATGTGGATCATCGGCCACCATCCGAAGTAGCAGCTCGGATCGGTGGACGTGACCGCGGGTCCGTGCTCCGGCTGGCCTGTCGCGGTGCCGATGTTGGTGTACTGGCCGGTGACGGCCTTGCCCGTCGCCGTGCACGTCATGGACTCACCCGGCTGGAGCGCGGTCTTCGGGCAGGTCACCGTAAGGCCGCGGTCGTCCGTGACCGTGATCGCGGAGAGCGGGACGTCTCCCGTGTTGACCACCACGTAGCTCCACAGCACGTCGCTCCCCACCAGGACGTTGGGGCACGGCGGAGCGTCGGCGTCGATGCCGTTGATCAGTTTTTCGAGGTGGATCATCGGCCAGTGGCCGAAGTAGTGGCTGGGATCGCTCGCCGTCACGTTCGGCCCGCTGACCGGTGTGCCGGTGGCCGTGCCGGTGTTCGCGTACTGGCCCGCCACGGCCGTACCGGAAGCGGTGCAGGTCATCGACTCCGCCGGGTCGAGCACGGTTTTCGGGCAGGTCACCGCGACGCCGCGGTCGTCCGTGACGAAGACGTTGGTGAGCAGCACGTTGCCGATGTTGGACACCACGTACTTCCACTGCACGGGGTCCCCGACCTTGATCACCGGACCCGGCGGCAGGTCGGCGTCCTGGTCGTTGGTGTACTTCTTGATCCCGATCGCGGGCTCGATGGGGACGAAGAAGAAGCACGGATCGGTGTCCTCTGCCGCCTTGCCGCACTCAGGCGTGCCCACGGCGGTCGCCATGCCGGAATGCTGGCCCGGCGTGACATTATTGGCCGTGGCGTTGCAGGTCATCGATTCATCCGGCGCGAGCGTCGTCTTCGGGCAGGCCACGGCCATACCCGCGGACTCGGTCACCACGATGTTCGAAAGCGTCACGTCGCCCGTATTCGTCACCACATACCGGAGCGGCACGTTGGAGCCCAGAGGCTCGGACGGGCCGGGCGGCAGGTCGGCGTCGTCGGTGCCGACGTACGCCTCGACGTCCAGGAAACCTTTTTCCTCACCGTAGTAGTAGCTCACGTCGTCGTCGTCCACCTTCACCCCCTCCGCCGTCCACCCGGCAGCGGTGACGAGGTTCCGGCGCTGGCAGGCCGCGGAGGTTTCCGAGGCCGTGCAGCTCATGGACTCACCCGGCTCGAGTGTGTCCTGCGGGCAGGAGATCTCGATCGCCGGATCGTCGACCACCGTGATGTCCACGAGCGGAACGTCGCCCGTGTTCGTCACGATGTACTCCCACCGGACGGAGTTGCCCACGGGGACCTTCGGACCGGTGGGCACGTCGGCCTCGATCCCGTTGACCAGCTTGTCCACGCGGATTCCGGGCCCTTTGCCCTGGTCCTCCTCGGGCAGGCAGTAGGAGTGGAGAGCGACGCTGTACTGATCGTTGGAGCTGAAGTGGGCCGTCACGAAGGAGGACCCTTCGGTGACCAGATCGAACCAGCCGAACGGCTGCGAGATCTCCAGCTTGCCCACCTCCACCATCTGCACGGGCAGAAGCTTGAGGCCGCGCCGGTCGATCATGTGGCCGGGCTCGTCGTAGACGTTGACCTCGGCCGTGACGCGGGATTCGTCCGGAAACTCCGGAGTGGGGGACGGACGGCCTTTCCGGTTCGTCCAGATCATCAGCTCGGTCCCCGCGTCGAACCCTCCGCCCTGGAGGAAGCGCACGCCGTGACGGTCGCAGTCCGGCCGGCACTCGCTCCCGCGGTCGATGTCCACCAGGGTCTCACCCTGGGCGAACCGGTCACTCGTCTTCGGGTCGACGATGAAATAATCGCCCCAGAGGACGTCGGGCCGCTGAGAGCCCTGCACCCGGAATTCGATGTAGCCCACAGCCCGGCCGGGCATCACTTCCGTGCTGTAGTACAGCTTGTCCTTGGGCGAGGCCACGCCGGAAAGCGCGGCCTGCAGATGGTCGATCTCCTCCTCGCCGAGCTTCCGGTCCGGCAGGTTGCCGAGGATCAGCCAGTCGCGAAGGTTGACGGTTCGGACCTGGTCCGCCTCCAGTCTCAGGTTGACGGAAAGGACGGAGATGCCCCAGTTGGTGTGAACGGAGATCAGAACGTCGACCGGGTTGTCCGAATCGTTGCAGATCGCGAAGAGCGTCGTCCGGTCGAAGCCGGCCAGATCGAGCTCGAAATACGGGAGCAGGACGTCCGAGGACGGCTGAAGGACCGCCTGGGCCTGCGGAGCGGCGAACAGAAGCGCCACCACCACGGCCAAGCGGACCAGCCGCGGAACTTTGTTGGGGAACATGGCTTCCCTCCCTTTCCTGGAACCGCCTAGTCAGGGAGCCATCGCAAAAGAGACTCAAACAACTTCAGAACGAGCGCGAGAGACAGCCGGCCGTGCCGGCCTGCAGGGCCCATAAGAAGCAGGGCCCGTTCTCTCCTGATGCTCCGTATCCACTCTGTCGCAGAAAGGAAGGGGTTTAGAACGCGCCGACGGGTAGGTGCCCCGCGCGGCGGGGTGGGAGGGAGAGGCCGCCGTGCGGGGGGGTAGGTTCAAGGGTCTTCTAGGGCGTCTCAGGTTCGACCCCGACGTAGTAGCTGACGTCGGTCGCGGAGGTGCCCGTTCCCAGGGGGGGAGCAAGCCTCACGACGTACATCCCCGACACTCGTGTCACGACCTGTTGTTGTCCCGCCTGGGCCCAGCCAGTCCAATGGCAGGTCATGGCCTCACCCGGCCCGAGAACCATCGACGGGCACACTGTCCAGGAGCTATCCACCATGACATAAAACGTAGTCACGTCCCCCGTGTTCCTCACCACTCCCGTCCACCAGAGCGGGGTACCCACAGGAAGGTTTGGCCCTGGCGGCGAGTTGGCCTCCTGTCCATTGATCAGGGTTTCGATACTCAGGGCGAGCCTCAAGGTTTTACCAACGTAGTACGCGGGATCCAGAGCCGAGACGGTGTCCCCGCAGGGGGTGGTTCCCTGGACCCTCCCGAGGCTCACACTCGGACCCGTAGCGATCTGGTTGCTCGCGGCTCCACAGCTCAGGGATTCGCCTGGAGCCAGGGTCGCCTCGGGGCAATCGAAGTAAGAAAGCTCCTGATCGCTGACGACGGTCACGTTGGAAAGAGGAGTCTCTCCAGAGTTGGTGACTCTGAAACGCCAACTCACGCTGAAATTCGGCCAAGGCGAGTTCACCAGGTGTGGGCCCGGTGGCTCATCGGCCTCCTGGTTGTTGACGAACAATTCGAGATCGATCGCCGCCCCCTCGTCCCCGCTGTAGTAGCTCGTATCCTGTGCCAGAATCGGAGAACCGGTGGGAGGCACGCCGCTCGCCATGGCGGTAATCTCGTGCGAGCAGATCTCGGCGATCCCGAACGCCTCACAGGTCATTGTCCTTCCCGGTCCGAGTGAGCTCTCCGGGCACCCCACCGCGATCCCGAGATTGTTCGTGACGAGGATGGAGTCGAGCGGAACGCTGCCGGCATTCGTTACCGTGTATGTCCACCGGAGGGGGCTTCCCTTCGCGACGAGCAGCCCCGGCGGGACCGCGGCCTCGTCGCCGTTGACGAGTTGCTCGATCCGGAGAGCAGGACCTGTCCGGAGGGACTCCGACAAACAAAAGGTCTGAACGGACACACCGGAGCGGCCTCCCATTCCATGCCGGGTGGTGACGATGGACGCCTCGTCCGTGACGAGGTCGAACCAGCCGAACGGCTCCGAGAGCTCCATCGCGGCGACATCGACCTTCTGCACCGGCAGGAGAGACAGGCGGTGGTGTCCGATCTCTCGCCCGGCCTCGTTGTAGACCTCGACGTCGGTGGTCAGCCGGGAGGTGTCCGGAAACTGAGGACTCGAGGAGGGCTCGACGTGCCGGCTGGACCAGATCACCAACTCCGTGCCCGCCTCGATGTCACCCCCGGCGAGAAACCGCACGCCATGGCGGATGCACTCGGAAGTCGAGGACCGTCCGAGGCTCACCAGGGTCTCTGCCTGGAGGTGGTCCTCCGCCGGATCGACGAGAAAGAAATCCCCCCAGAGAGCCTCGGGCCTGCGGAGGCCCCGCACCCGGAAAGTGATGGATCCCACGGCCAGGCCGGGCTCGACCTCGGTCGAGAAATAGCGCTGGTCGCGCGGTGAGGCCCGTCCGGAGAGCACGGCCTGAAGGTGAGAGATCTCCTCCGTGCCGAGCTTTCGGTCCGGCAGCTCGCCTGCGAGGAGCCAATCGCGGAGGTTGACCGTCCGGACCTGGCTCGCGCCGAGCTTCAAGGAGAAGTCCAGGACGGGAAGGCCCCAGTTCGTGTGGACGGAAACCTGGACCTCGACCGGTTTTTCCGAATGGTTGCCGACGGCGAAGAGGGTGGTCCGGCCGGAGGAGCCCTTAGCATCGACCTCGAAATACGGCAGGAGAAGGTCGGAAGAGGGCTGGATCGCCGCACCCGCCCGCGGCGTGGCCAGGCCGAGACAACAGGCCGCGGCCAGGCAGGTGATGGAGAAAATGTTGCTTTTCATGGCTTTCTCCCTTTTCTCAGGGTGAGATTACGGGTGCGTCCAGATCCCGACGTAGTAGCTCACGGCCGTTGCGGAGGTACCGATCACGAAGGGAGGAGGGATGGGTTTTCGGAAGTACACCCCGCTCACCCGCGCGCTGAGCTGCTGTGGGCCGGGTATTGCATAGCCCTCACCCGCACAGACCATGGCCTCTCCGCGATCGAGAGACAGGCGCGGGCAGTTGATTGCGGTGATGAACGGCGCAAGTTGAGCAATGGAGATTTCGTTCAGTCTGGCATTGCCTGTGTTCACAACCACGAAAGACAAGGTGAGCGGTCCCGCCTGGAGCTGCGGTCCCGGCGGCACGCTTGCGCTCACTCCGTTGATCAGGATCTCGAGGCTGAGACCCAGAGACATGGGCTCTCCCACGTAATGCGCGGGATCGCGATCGCTGACCGTAACCCCACAAGAGGTCGTGCCTGCCGCCATGCCGGCGATTGCGTTCGGGCCGGGAACCACCGTACTCGCGCCCTGACAGTCCATGAATTCACCCGGCTCCAGATTCGCCTTCGGACACAAAAGCTTCAGATCCGGCTCGGTGACCACCGAAACGTCGAGGAGAGGAACCGGGCCGGTATTGGCGACCCTGGAATGCCAGTACATTGTGGACGCCGGCAGGTAGGGGATCGGCAGGATACTGAAGACCACCGAAGGCCCGGGAGGCTCGTCGGCATCCTGGTCTTGGACGAGCAGCTCGAAATCGATGGCTGCCCCTTCGTCCCCGCTGTAGTAGCTCGTATCCTGCGCCAGGACCGGGGAACCGAAAGGCGACATGCCATTCACCGTGGCGGTGACCTCGTGCACGCAGACCTCGGCAATCCCGGACGCCGTACAGGTCATCGTCCTTCCAGGATCGAGCGAGCTCTCCGGGCACTCCACCGAGAGCCCGAGATTGTTCGTGACGAAGATGGAGTCGAGCGGAACGCTGCCGGCATTCGTCACTGTATACCCCCACTGGAGGGGGCTTCCCACCGCGACGAGCGTCCCCGGCGGGACAGCCGCTTCCTCACCGTTCACGAGTTGCTCGATCCGGAGCGCGGGACCGATCCGGAGCGACTCCGTCGGCAAGCAGAAGGACTGAACGGAAACACCGGACCGGCCTCCCATCCCGTACCGGGCGGTAACGATGGACGCCGCCTCCGTCACGACGTCGAGCCAACCGAACGGCTCGGAGAGATCCATCGCGGCGACATCGATCTTCTGCACGGGAAGGAGAGACAGGCGGCGGTATCCGATGACTCGGCCAGCCTCGTTGTAAACCTCGGCGTCGGCGGTCAGCCGGGAGGTGTCCGGAAACTCGGGGCTGGAAGAGGGTTGGGCGCGCCGGCTGGACCAGATCACCAGCTCCGTGCCGGCCTCGAAATCACCTCCCGCGAGAAACCGCACACCGTGGCGGATGCACTCGGGCGCCGGGGACCGTCCAAGGCTCATCAGAGCCTCGGCCTGGAGGTGGTCCTCCGCCGGATCGACAAGAAAGAAATCCCCCCAGAGAACCTCGGGCCTGCGAACGCCCCGCACCCGGAACGTGATCGATCCCACGGCCAGGCCGGGCTCGACCTCGGTCGAGAAATAGCGCTGGTCGCGCGGCGAGGCGCGCCCGGAGAGGACCGCCTGGAGATGAGAGATCTCCTCCGCGCCGAGCTTCCGGTCCGGCAACTCGCCTGCGAGGAGCCAATCGCGGAGATTGACCGTCCGGACCTGGCTCGCGTCGAGCTTGAAGGAGAAGTCCAGCACGGGAATGCCCCAGTTCGTATGAACGGAAACCAGGACCTCGACCGGCTTATCCGAATGGTTGCAGACGGCGAAGAGGGTGGTCCGGCCGGAGGAGCCTTGAGTATCCACCTCGAAATAAGGCAGGAGAAGATCGGAAGACGGCTGGATCGCCGCCCCGGCCGGCGAGGCGCCCGAGGCGAGACAGCACGCCACCGCCAGACTGGCAAGGAGGACAATGCTTCTGTTCATGGTTTTCTCCCTATCCTTGCGGCTGCGTCAAGGGAGCGACTTGAAAGACAGCGGGAAGACTTCAGAAAGCGAGAGGAAGCCGGCGAGGCCGGTCGTCAGATCTCTCGAAAGGCGAGCTTCTTCCTCTCGGAAATTGCTCCATCGTTGACTTTGATCTTCCAAGAAGCACCTTCCCACCTGCGGAAGGGTGGGCTCTCTCACGCGGCGGGGTGGGGGAGCGGGGGCGGGCCGCTCCTCCCTCCCGGTTGGGGCCGGGAAGGAGGAGCGGGGTCCGGGGCTCGCGGGGGATCAGGAGATGATCGAAGCGTAAGAGCAGGTGACGTTGCTGCAGCCGCTGCCGCAATACGAGTCGTCGCCGTGGCACTCGCAGCAGCGGAAGGTCCTGCCGATCGTCGAGAGGCAGGTCCAGCACCAGACACAGGCACAGTTGCTGCAACTACCGCTGGGGCTCTTGCACAGCGTGCAACAATAGTAGGAGACCAGGGCGTTCGATTCCCTCGGCACGCCGATCAGGGCGAGCAGCCCGCCGACGAGGCCCAGGCTGACCTTGCCCAGGAAGCTGCGGCGGTCCAGCTTCTCCGCCAGGTTCTGCAGAAACCCATCCATCGCGTCGTTTCCTCCTTCTCCCGCGCCGGGGGCAGGCGAGAGCATGATTCAAACCCGGTTCCGGCCTGGCCGTGCTCCCCGGCCGCACGCAGTCCGGAAGATCAATGCCCGAGCACGCGGGCATAGGAGCAGGTGACGTTGCTGCAGCCGGAGCCGCAATAGCTGTTGTTGGAGTGGCATTCGCAACACTGGTAGTAGTCGCCTCGCGGGCCGTACGGACCGCAGGTCCAGCACCAGACGCAGGCGCAGCCGCTGCACGAGCCGCTGTTGGATTTGCACAGAGTGCAACAGGCATAGTTGACGAGGGCCTCGGACCGCTCCGGCAGGGTGAGCAGCCCCAGAAAGCCCGCCACCAGGCCGAAGCCCAGCTTGCCCAGGAAGCTGCGGCGATCGAGCCCTTCGGCGATTCGTTGGACGATCTTTTCCATGGACATGGTCTTTTCCTCCTTTTTTAAGGATCCGCCTCAGACACCGAGGCCCCTTCCCTGGACGAGCAGAGCGGCGAGCACCCCAAGCGCTCCGGCGAGAGCCAGGGCATGGACGCGCTGGATGAACCGGCGGCGCTCGCCGATCGCGTCGAGGAGCTGCGGCGTGGACGCCGCATCCGCGAGCATCAGCGGGGTCAGCCAGACGGAGAGCGCCCGGCCGGCCCAGTACACGAGCAGCAGAGACACCGCATAGGCCGGATCCCGGGCGAGCAGTGCCACGGCGATCAGGCACCAGACTCCGGAGAGAGTGAACCAGGTGGTGAACAGCAATCCGACGTCGAAGCCCCAGAAGGCGGCCGTCACCGGGCCGCGGAACCGCTTGGCCCACACGTCCCGGGTCTGCCGCCGCCACTGCGGAAGAGGCAAGGAGAGCCATCCGAGCTCGCGGGCCGCCGCCGTGGCCGTCACGGCGAAGGCGAGGGCAACGGCCACCCGCCCGAGCCCTTCGGGCAGCAGGGCGCGGCCCAGCAGCGCGAGGCCCCATCCCACGAGCGCGCTGGCGACACCGCCGGCCACCGTGTAGGCCGCCACGTTGACCACCCAATCCTTCTTTTTCCCGGCCACCTTCCCGAGGGGCCCAAGCGCTCCGACGAGCGACAACCCTCAGAGGCCGACGAGCTGCGTCCAGCCCAACAGGAACGCGGGGGCGTAGAGCCCGGCCCGCAGGCCGCCGGCGAAGCCGGCCACCGTCGCCAGCGCGCAGAGGGCCACGAGGCCCAGGGTGATGCGCTCGAACCTCGATCCTTCCGGTCCGGCCTGGGGTACGGAAATGCTTTCGATCGCCATGCTCAACCTGCCTTTCTCTCTTCCTCTGCGGCGTCGGGAGCCGCTTCGAACGCCTGTTCCATCTCTTCGCGCAGGGGATAGCCATACGATTGGACCTTGCCGCTGCCCTTGATCAGCACGGCCGTGGGGACGGTGGTGATGCGGTAGAGGCGGCTCAGGCCGTCGTCCTCGTCGGCGATCACCGGCAGCCCGTCGAGCTTGTGGGCCTGAGCGAGGCGCATCGAGTCGTGCCGGTTGGCGCGGCAGATCACCACCACGTTGCCCTGGGCCTTGTAGTGCAGGGCCCGCATCTCGTGGAGCGTCGTGGTGCACGAAACGCAGGTGGGGGAGACGAACAGCAGCGCCGTCAGGCGGCCCGGAAAGTCGTCGCTCGAAACCCGGGTCCCGTCGAGCGCCGTGGCCGAAAACGGAGGCGCCGGCTCGAGAGCGGCGGCGCTCTGGCCGCCGACGTTGAACGTGGCGGCGTTGTTGCGCAGCTCGTGCACCATGCGGACCAGCGCGAGCAGCACCAGGCCCTGGAGAATTACCAGAATCCACAGGGCCGCGTAGGAGCTGAAAAAGGGTAGGGACATGCTCGCCATTTCTCCCTTCTATTCCGGGACAGCGTGGAGGTGGTCGGCGGGGCGGGGTCGGCGGGGCCTTCGCCACGCGCGGAACACCGGCCGAAGCTCGGGCCCGCGCAGGGCCCAGGCGCCGAAGAGCAGGAACGACACGGCCAGAAACAGGGTACAGGCGGCGTCATGGAACGAGGGCTCCGCCGCCGGCAGCCCGGCTTCCCGGGTCGCGGTCAAGGCCAGCGCCACCGCCAGCAGCAGCGAAAGGCGGACCGCCGTCCGTGGGGAAATCTCCTCGCTGCCGCGGCCGAGACATCCGCAGGAGATCTTCCGGCCCCGCCGCAGATTGATCCCCACCGCCACCAGGAAAACCGCGAGCACCAGCGAAGCGGCGGGCAAGGCCGCCCCGAGGCCGAGGCCTCCGAGGAGCGCCACGGCCAGCAGAGCCTCGACGGGGAGGAGCGTCAGGCCGAAGGCAAAGGCCAAGGGAGCGGGCAGGATCCTGTATTCGACCACTCCCTGCGCAAAGAGGAGGGGCCGCCGCAGCTTGGGGATCACCGCGAGGGCGAAAACCAGCCCCAGGGCGAGGCGCAGGGCCAGCAGAAGGTGGGGGAGCACCTCCTGCGCCGTCATGCCTCGCCCTCGCTCCTGGCGAGGATCAGCGACCGGAGGTCGAAATCCTGCCAGTTGAGATTATTGCTGACCGTGCTCAGCCGCCACTTGGTGGACCACAGCTCCGGGCCCCCGCGCGGGCTCATGGCGAGGCGCCCGAACAGCCGGCGGGCTGCGCTCACGTGCTCCTGCACATCGCGGCCGAACACGGGGATGTCCCGCGGGCTGGCCCAGATCGAAAGGCTGTAGCAGGAGGTGAGCCCCTCGACCAGGAACGCGGACCGCAGCAGGCCGGGGCTCCCGGCGGCCCGCTTCATCGTGCGGCGATAGTCCAGATAGGTGAAGAGCAGGTGGAGAGGATGGCGCAGCCCGAAGCGGGTGAGCACACAGACCACCGGCACATCCACGGCGTGATCGCCAGGCTCTGTGAGATTCCGCGCACCGGGAGCCGTTGATCCGGGTTTCTCGCCCAAGGTAATAGCCCTCCTTCAAGTACTGGTGAGCGAAGGAGGGAAAAGCGAGCCGGCCCGAGGCTGAAAGGCGGCGACCGGCTCGGCTGAGGGCGCGGAACCCCCTTCAGCGAATGCACTCGACCGGGATTTCCATCTCGGGCGGAATGTCATTGCAGGGATCGTAGGTCGTCCAGATGCACTCGTAGGTGCTGCGCACGTGGAGGTCCGAGCAGACAACGCTCTCACAGCCGTTGTCCGGGTTCGAACAGAAGACGCCGGTGTCTCCCACCAGGTCCCAGCGCGCATACCCGGAGCCGTAGCCCCATTCGGTCCCGGTGGCCACCGGGCTGCCGGCGGCGAGGTAGGCCGTCACCGGGAAGTTGTCCCAATAGATCGTCCCGATCACATCCTTCGGGCACGAGCCGCCCCACAACCAACTGATCGAGCCGTGAATGCAGTCCAGATCGTAGACCGATCCATAGGGGTTCCGCATCGTATCGGTGCTGCCGGTCAGGAAGCTGATGTCTTCCATCCCATACTGACCCCAGCCCCAGGAGGCCGGCCAGCGGTCCCAACCCTGATTGATCCGGCTAGTCAGCCCGCTATGCCCGGCGGGGCGGGCTCCCGCCGCAAGCCAGTAGTTATTGAAGGCATATTGAAAAAATCGATTTTCCACACGCGGGTGGTTGGCCTCTCGACCGTCGACGAATTTTTGGCAGCAAGCACAATCTCGCTGCTGGCCGCTCAGTTTGGTTTGTCGGTGCGGTTTGCGATGCCTCGGAGCCGTTTACTGTGGGCTCCCGGCGACAGGAGAGCCAAGGGCTGCTGGACGTGTCGATAGCCGCTCCATGATGAGAGTGAGTTCTCGGCCTTGGATGAGCCTCTTGATAACTAGGAATTATCATGCTCCAACTAACACCTGAACAGTGGGTTCAGTTTCAAGCTGACGGGAAATTTGACGGCCACAAATTTGAAGAGCTTGTACGGGAATTGCTTCCTGCTATATATCCCGGAGAATGGATTAGAACTCAACGCTCCTGGGATGGCAAGAGAGATTTTTATCAAGAGCATGCATCCGAAAGGCGTTGGGCTGAATGCAAGATGCACAGAGATCCTGTCTCCATAAATACTATAAGCCCAACCTTAGTTATGGCAATTATAAAGGATGCGCGCGTAATTTGAATATTCTCCTACAGTCCGGTCAACAAAAACGCAGAGCTCTATTTAGGACAGTTCTCTGCAATAACAAATCGCGCGGTCCAGATCTTTGACGATGAGGTTCTCGAAAGGCTCATAATCGCTACTCCACAGTCACATCGCTTCTTCCCTGGCTCCTCGTTCGCTGGTCGTGGCTCTGCCTCCTCAGTTCGCGCATATGCTCGCCTTTCGCGCGATCCAGATATCGAGCACGTAGCCGATGAGGAAAAATACACTAACCACTCCGAGAGGGTGGTGCTTGACGTGCTGAAGACCTTTGCCGTTGATATATTTGTTCGAGATTGTGGCAGTTCGACAGAAAAGCATGGGGTAATTAGATTAAATTTCGAAGAGCCTGCGCAATGTTTACAGATGCTCAACAAGGAGGTTCTGCGCGAAGACCCTCGGATAGCCTTTAAGCTCAGCCCTGCGGGGGTGTTCTTCTATAGACTCTATTTTAAGGCATTTTATTCGGGGGTCTTCAAGGCGCCTCATATAAGGATAGAGATAGAGGGGGAGGAGCCTCGGTCTATTTCCTTGGGCGTCTTTGAAATCTCGTCAATTTTAGAGGCCCCCCTTCTTGGACGAAGTGCACATGAGAATCGGAGAATCTTCGTAGAGAGCATAGGAGGGCGCCAGAAGCCAGCTTTTTATTACGTGCACGGGAACAGTGGCACAGGAAAGAGTCGCCTGTTACGCGAGTGCCGCGATGAACTCCTCGCGAGAGGATTTTCAGTCTACGCATTCAATGGCGAGGGCGAAAAGAATTCCAGTTACGATCACTTCGTCCGCAGGCTCCTCTCTAAAATCTGTAAGCTTCCTCTCCTTGAACCGAGAAACCACTCTGGCACGCATCAAGTAGACCAAGTAGACAGGGAGCGGCCTACCGGGGCCGAGAGTCTTCTATCTATGTTGTATGATCCTTCGTGCCAGCCATCGCAGCATACTGCTCTTTGCAACGCAACCTTACTCGGGCTACTTTCGCAACGCAAGTCGGCGGTGATAATCGACAATCTGCAATTTTTTGACGATACAACTATAGAATTTGTTAATTCGGCTATATCATCAACGCTTGATACTCCGGACCAGACCGCTTGGCTCTTGGGAATCAATACGGAATTAATTAGTGGGGAAATGGCAGTAAATCGTTTAAGCATAAGGCTTCAAGAGTTATCTGCTGAATTTGACAGTGGGTGTATCTCCCTTCATGTCAGTGGCTTCTCAGAGGATGAAGCCATGCTATATCTAGACCACATGATATCTGGAGCCGAGAACCCTGCGGAGAGGTTATTCTCAGATTCCCATCCTTACTTGGCCAAACTTATAATTAAGAATGCAGGAAGAAACCCGTTGTATCTGCGTCAAGCCCTGTATTACGTTGAGGATCAAGGAGCTATCCGAAGATCGTCGAATCAACTCGTCATTGTTGACATAGATGCGTTTCATCGAAGCATTAACTCCTTGCCTCCGGAGACTAAGACGCTCATACGCAAGCGATGGGAATTTTTGAAGCCGCACTTAGGAGAGGAATATGAAAGATTGGCCCAAGCTCTGACAGTACTAATTGCTGCACCACTCCGTCTCCTGCAAAGACTAGGATTTTCGGGTAGTTCAGTTTGGAAGCTCGCAGAGAGCGGAATACTTGTGGTCACGGAAAGCGACGAGGTGCACTTCTACCACCGCCAGCTATTTCTTTATTTTTCCGAAGTCTAC
>DATHUD010000090.1:0-3598 GCA_035462575.1 Thermoanaerobaculia bacterium
ATCCATCGAGGATCTGTAATAATTCCGGCGCGCCGGCGCCTGTGCTGGGGGAGGGAGAGACACCATGGAGCCCACCGTACGATCGTCGGACCTGGTTCCCCGTTTGGAGGAGCAAGGATACACGGAAGACGCCGTCGCCGCCCGGCGGCGCGGGGTCGAGGAGCGGACCGGCGCGCGTTTGACGCACGTGGGCGCGGCCACGGTCTCGGGAGAGGCCGTGCGCGGCACCGTCGAGAACCCGATCGGCGCCGTGCAGGTGCCGCTGGGCATCGCGGGCCCGCTGCGGGTGGAGGGCGAGCACGCGCGGGGCCTCTTCTACGTTCCGCTCGCCACCACGGAGGGAACTCTCGTGCGCTCCTATGAGAGGGGCATGGTGACGCTCACCCGGGCCGGCGGGGCCACGGCGCGCGTTCTGGTGGACGAGAACCGCGTCTCCCCCGTCTTCGTCTTCGACGGCGTGGCCGAGGCCGCGGCGTTCGCCCGCGAGGTGGAGGGGCTGCTTCCAGCGCTCCAGGCCGAGGCCGGATCCACCACGAGGCACGGACGGCTGCTGCGGATCGTGCCCCGCCCCCTGGGCCGCGAGGTCGCCGTCGACTTCTGCTACTGGACCGCCGACGCCCACGGCATGAACATGATCGTAAAGGCCACGGACCGGGCCTGCCGGTGGCTGGTGGAGCAGGGGCGGGCGGGGCGGTACTACCTCTTCAGCGGCGCCGAATCCGAGAAGCGGGCGAGCGGCACGCTCTTCGCGGGCGGCAAGGGCAAGAAGGCCGTGGCCGGAGCGCGCATCCCCGCGCGCCTCGTCCGCGCCTACCTCCACGCCACCCCGGAGCAGCTCGCCGACCTCTGGCACCGGACGGTCCTCGGCCAGCTCCAGACGGGCTCCCTGGGTTACAACGGGCACTTCGCCAACGGCCTCACCGCGCTCTTCATCGCCTGCGGGCAGGACGTGGCCAACGTCGCCAACTCCGCCGTGGGGGTCACCTCGCTCGAGGTCCTGGACGGGGGAGACCTCTACGCGAGCGTCACCCTGCCGTCGCTCACCGTGGCGACCGTCGGCGGCGGCACCGGCCTGGGCACGGCCCGCGAGTGCCTGGAGATGCTCGGCTGCGCGGGAGCCGGCAACGCCCCGAAGCTCGCCGAGATCGCCGCCGCCACCGTGCTCGCGGGGGAGCTCTCCATGGCCGGCGCCTTCGCGAGCGGCGAGTTCGTCGACGCCCACGAGACCTACGGCCGCAACCGGCCTTCCTCCGAAGCGGCGGGATGAAGCGCCCTTTCCGAGGACTGCGGCACGCTCCGGAAGCGCGCTACGACGCCGTCATCATCGGCAGCGGCATCGGCGGCCTGATCCTCGCGAACCTCCTGGTGCGGGAGGGGCTCCAGGTCCTCCTCCTCGAGCAGCACTACATGGTGGGCGGCTACTGCAGCACCTTCCGCCGGGGGGGCTACACCTTCGACGCCGCCACCCATTTCTATCCTCTGCTGGGGAACCCGGAGACCCTGACCGGCCGGCTGCTCGGCGAGCTCGGCGTGACGACCGGCTGGGTCAAGATGGACCCGGTCGACACCTTCCACTTCCCGGACGGCTCGCGCTTCGACGTTCCGGCCGACTTCGAAACCTACCTCGCGAAGCTCAAGGCCGAATTCCCCGAGGAGGCGGGCGCGCTCGACTCCTTCTTCGCCGCGGTGCGCGAGACCTATCTCCTGGGGCTGCTCCACTATTTCCGGGGCCGTCCGCTCGCCGCGCTCGAGCGCCTGATTCCGTACCGCGACATGACGGTCAAGCAGGCGCTCGACACCTGGTTCAAAGATCCCAAGCTCAAGCTCCTGCTCACCGCCGACTGCCCGCACTGGGGATCGCCTCCGGGGAGGACGTCCTTCGTCTTCGACTCGATGCTGCGCCTCTCCTATTTCCTCGGGAACTACTACCCGGTGGGCGGCTCGCAGGCCTTCGCCGACGAGTTGGCTCTCCGCTTCGAGGCCCAGGGAGGGCATGTCCTCACGAGCACCGCCGCCCGGCGGATCGTGATCGAGGACGGCGAGGCCCGGGGCGTCGAGATCGAGGTCCTGCGCGGCCCCCTGCGGCCGGTCTGGGCCGGGGGCGTCGTCCGGAGCGCCGTCGTCGTCTCGAACGCCGACCTGCTTTTCACGCTGGAGCAGCTCGTCGGGCCGGAGCACCTGCCGCCCGAGGCGGTCGAGCCCGTGCGCCGTCTGCGAGCCACGTTTCCCTGCTGGCTCACCCATCTGGGCCTCTCCGGCGTGCCGGCCGGCGTCCTCCGGGAGGCGCAGGGTTACTACTGGGACTCCCTCGACATGGACCGGGTCGGCCGCGACGCCCTCCGCTTCAAGCTCTTCGCCCCGACGCTCTACGAGCCCGCCATGGCGCCCGAAGGCGAGCAGATCCTGATCGTTCAGAAAGTCCTGGAGATCGATTACGAATCGATCAGGGATTGGCCGCGGCACAAGCAGGAGATCGAAAACTTCATCTTCACAAATCTCGAGCGGGTCCTCCCCGGCCTCGGCAAGCACATCGTGGCCAAGACCAGCGCTTCGGCGCGCACCTCCTGGCGGTTCACCTTGAATCACCGGGGAGCCATGCTGGGCTGGGAGATGTCGCCCGACCAGTTGGGCGAAGGCCGGCCCACGCCGGAGACGGCCATCCGCAACCTCTATTGCGTGGGACACTGGACGCAGCCCGGAGGGGGGATCACCCCGGTCATCGTTTCCGCACAGAGAGTGGCCCAGGCGATCCTCGCGGGAAGGCCGGCCTGAGCGTCCCGGTCGCTCTCTCCTGCTACACTTGAGCGAGAGGGAAGTGCGGCGAGGAGATCGTATCTTTTCCGCTTTAAAAGTTTTTTACGGCTTAGTATAGGCGGGCCTACCAATTCATAGCCGATCTGTAACGAATCCGTTGTTCCCAACGCCTATCCATGTCGCATGAACGAGGGACCATCCCTCTGGACGAGGAGGAGAGAAACATGGAGCCAGTCGCGATCAGGACGCAGATCAAGCAGATCATCTCCAACATCGCCGGCCTGGACCCCGGAAAAATCGGGGATGAGGCCACCTTCCGGGACGAGCTGAATCTGGACTCGCTGTCGCTTCTGGAGATCGGCGTCGAGGTCGACCTCGCCTTCAAGCTTCAGTTGCCGGACGAGCGCTACAAGGAGATCGACAGCCTTCCTTCCATGGTAGGGCTGGTTCAGGAGCGTCTCCGGGAGATGCAGCCGCAAACGGTGCAGGCATGACACGGATCGTGGTGACCGGCCTCGGCCTGGTCACCCCGGTCGGCATGGGCCGCGAGGAGGTCTGGGAAGCCCTGCTCGCGGGCCGCTCGGGGATCAGGCCGGTCCAGTCCTTCGACACCAGCCGTTTTACGGCCCGCCTGGGCGCCGAGGTCCCCGGCTTCCGCCCGGCCTTGAAGACGCTCGACCCGGCGAAGACCGGCCGCGCCTCGCAGTTTGCCGCCACGGCCGCCCGCATGGCCTTGGAAGACGCCGGGCTCGGCTCCGGAGACGTCGCTCCCGAGCGGGGCGGGGTCGCCATGGGCACCACCTCCGGCGAGCCGTTGGAGGTCGAGCGTTTCGACGACAGGTAC
>DATHUD010000091.1:0-6669 GCA_035462575.1 Thermoanaerobaculia bacterium
TCCCTCTCCTTTAGGAGAGGGAGCCGGAGGGTGAGGTCATAGGGCAAGGCGGCCTCTTCTAAGAAAGGAGCACGGATGAGCGGAGTACGGGTACTGGTGGGAACACGCAAGGGCGCGTTCATTCTGACGGCGGACGGCAAGCGCGAGCGATGGGAAGTCAGCGGGCCCCATTTTGCGGGCTGGGAGATCTATCACGTCAAGGGCTCGCCCGTGGACCCGAATCGGCTGTATACATCGCAGTCCAGCGGCTGGTTCGGGCAGCTCATCCAGCGCTCGGATGACGGCGGGAAGACCTGGGAGCCGGTCGGCAAGGATTTCGTGTACGACGGAATTCCCGGCACTCACCAGTGGTACGACGGCACGCAGCATCCCTGGGAGTTCAAGCGGGTCTGGCACCTCGAGCCGTCGCTCACCGATCCGGACGTCGTCTACGCCGGGGTGGAGGACGCCGGCCTGTTCCGCAGCGGGGACGGCGGCCAGACGTGGCAGGAGCTTTCCGGGCTGCGCCAGCACCCCTCGGGGCCTTTCTGGCAGCCGGGCGCCGGGGGGATGTGCCTCCACACGATCCTGCTCGACCCGAGCCGCCCCGGGCGGATGTTCATCGCCATCTCGGCCGCGGGCGCCTTCCGGACCGACGACGGCGGCCAGACGTGGCGGCCGATCAACCGGGGGTTGAAGTCCGAGGGGATTCCCGACCCGGACGCGGAGGTCGGCCACTGCGTGCACCGCATCGCGATGCACCCGTCGCGCCCGGACGTGCTGTTCATGCAGAAGCAGTGGGATGTGATGCGCAGCAACGACGCCGGCGATTCGTGGCACGAGGTCAGCGGGAACCTGCCGTCCGACTTCGGGTTCCCGATCGACGTCCACGCGCACGAGCCGGAGACCATCTACGTCGTCCCGATCAAGAGCGACTCCGAGCACTTCCCGCCCGACGGGAAGCTGCGCGTGTACCGCAGCCGGACGGGGGGAAACGAGTGGGAGGCGCTCACGAACGGCCTGCCGCAGAGCGACTGCTACGTGAACGTGCTGCGCGACGCGATGGCGGTCGACTCGCTCGATTCGTGCGGCGTGTACTTCGGGACCACCGGCGGGCAGGTCTACGCCTCCGCCGACTCGGGCGACACGTGGGCCCCCATCGTCCGCGACCTTCCGGCCGTCCTTTCCGTCGAGGTGCAGACTCTGCCATGATCCGCGTGGCGCTTCCGTTCCATCTGCGGACGCTGGCCCGCGTCGGCGAGGAGGTCGAAATCGAGGTGGAAGGCCCGGTCACGCTGGGCTCGGTTCTCGATGCCCTCGAGGCCCGCTATCCGGTGCTTCGCGGTACGATCCGTGAGCCTGGGACCGAGCGGCGCCGGCCGTTCCTGAGGTTCTTCGCCTGCGAGCAGGATCTGTCCCACGAGCTGTGGGATACGCCGCTGCCCGAAGCGGTCGCGATGGGCCAGGAGCCTTTTCTGATCGTAGGAGCGATGGCCGGCGGCTAGATTCGGCGAGATTGGAGGATCTCTCTTGAAATACATGCTTCTGATCTACGGGGACGAAAACGCCTTGAGCCAGAGCGAGCTGGAGGCCTGTTACGGAGAGTCGGCGCAGCTCGCGCACCAGCTCCACGCGGCCGGGCAGTTTCTCGCGACCGCCCCGCTCCACAAGACGTCGACGGCGACCAGCCTCCAGGTCCGCGAGGGCAAGCGATTCGTGACCGACGGCCCGTTCGCGGAGACGCGCGAGCAACTGGGCGGCTTCTTCCTGATCGAAGCCCGGGATCTCGACGAGGCGATGGCCATCGCCGAGCGGATTCCCATGGCGAAGCGGGGGACCGTCGAAATCCGGCCGGTCGTCGAGGTCGCGGGCCTGCCGGCGAGTTAGCAGCCGCCGCGGGCGGGGCGGTCTGGGGTGGACATGAGATACTGGGCCTCCCATGTCCAGCAGTTCCCGCCAGGCCCCCCGCCAGTTCAACTTCGACGCGGCCTACTACAAGAAATATTATCGGGCTCCCCGCACGCGCATCACCGACCCGGAGAGCTGCGCGGCCCTGGCCGATTTCGTATTCGCCTACCTCAAGTTCCTGCGGGTGCCGGTCCGGCGTGTGCTGGACCTCGGCTGCGGGGTCGGGCTGTGGCGGCCGGAATTGCTCCGGCACCACCCCACCGCGAGCTACGTGGGTGTTGAGAAGAGCGAATATGCCTGCCGCCAGTACGGCTGGGAGCAGGGATGCCTGACCTGCTACCGGTCGGAGGAGAGGTTCGACCTGGTTCTCTGCCAAGGCGTGTTGCAGTACCTGGACGACAGAGAGGCGGCCGCGGCGATCCGCAACCTGACCCGGCTCGCCACGTCGGCCCTCTACCTGGAGATCCTCACCCTCGAAGACTGGGAGCGCAACTGCAACCGGGAGACCACCGACGGAGAGGTCTATCTGCGGAGCGTCTCCTGGTACCGCAAGCGCCTCCGGCGCGGCTTCGTGGCGTGCGGAGGCGGGATCTTCCTGGCCCGGAGCTCGCAGGCCGTGCTCTACGAGCTGGAGCACCTCGCGTAGGCCTGCCCGCGGCAGAGTTGATAAGTGGGGAGATCTTTCGTTCCGCCGGTCATGGCTTCCAGTCTAACCCTCAGCCTACCCTGCTTCTCTTGACGGCCGAGAGGAGAGGGGCGTACTCTCTTCTCTAGATTCCCGAGAGGAGGAGCGAAGCTCATGGAGTCACTGCGCGAGATCTGGTCCCGAGTGCGGCTCTGGGCGGGGCGGGAGACGATGGAGCGCGAGATGGACGAAGAGATGCGCTTCCACATCGAGCAGGCGACGGCGAAGAACATCCAGGCCGGAATGGCTCCGGGCGAGGCCCGCCGGGCCGCCCGGATCGCGTTCGGGGGCTTGGAGCGCTTCAAGGAGGAGTCGCGCGAGGAGTCCCGGCCGCGGTTCTTGGAAGAGCTCGCGCAGGACGTGCGCTACGGCGTGCGCACCCTCGGGAGGAATCCCGGCTTCACGGCCGTCGCGGTGCTCACGCTCGCGTTGGGAATCGGCGCCAACACGGCGATCTTCAGCGTGGTCGACGGGGTGCTTCTGCGGCCCGTGCCCTTCGATCGCGTGGAACGGCTGATGGTGGTGTGGGAGACGGACCGGGACAGCGGCACCACGCACGAACCGGCCTCGGTGCCGGATTTCCTCGATTTCCGGGAGCGGAGCCAGCGCTTCGAAAAGCTCGCCGCTCTTCAGGGTCTGGAGATGAACCTGACGCCCACGGACGGCGAGCCCGTCCGCCTGGCGGCTCTCGCGGTCACCCATGAATTCCTCCCGCTGACCGGCCTGCGCCCCCTGCTGGGACGGGGCTTCACGGAGGCGGAGGACCGGCCCGGCGCTCCGGAGGTGGCCGTGATCGGCGAGGATCTCTGGGAGCGGCTCTTCGCCCGGGATCCCGGGGTGATCGGGCGCACGCTCCGCTTCGACGACGTGCCGTACACGGTGGTGGGCGTGCTGCCGGATGGCGCGGATTTCGGCACCCTGCAGATCCTCTCCGCCGCGGACTACTCCCGCTCGTTCGCGGACCGCGGCCGCGGCGTCGAGGTCGAGGTGTGGGTGCCGCTCCGGCCGGACCCGGAGGCGCTTCCGCGGAGCACGCATCCGATCTTCGTCCTCGGCCGCCTGGCGCCGGGAGCGACCCTGGAGGATGCGGAGCGGGAGATGAGCACGATCGCGACCGAGCTCGAGGAGACCTATCCCGAGAACGCGGCGCGGGGCGTCTCCCTGGAGCCTTTCCGGGAGGTCGTCTTCGGCCCCGTCCGGCCCGCGCTCCTGGTGCTCGTGGGCGCGGTGGCGCTGGTGTTGCTCGTGGCGTGCACGAACATCGCGAACCTGCTCGTGGCCCGCGGGGCGGTGCGCATCCGCGAGGTCGCGGTGCGGACGGCGCTCGGCGCGGGGTGGCGCCGCCTCGTGCGCCAGTTCCTGGTCGAGGGCGCGCTCTTGACGACGGCCGGCGTCGTGCTCGGCCTCGGGATCGCGTTCGTGGGCCTCGACCTGCTTCTCGCGCTCGCTCCCGGCGGCATCCCCCGCCTCTCGGAGGTGGGCGTCAACGCGCGCGTGCTGGGGATCACGCTCGCCGTGTCCGCGCTGGTCGCTTTAGGGATCGGTCTCGCGCCGGCGCTCCAGGCGCGGCGGGCCGATCTTCAGGCTCCGCTCAAGGAGGAGGCGGGGCGCAGCGCGACGGGGAACCGCAGCCGCCTGCGGTCGTTCCTGGTGGTGGCGGAGCTGGCGCTCGCGGTGGTGCTTCTGGTCGGCGCGGGGCTGCTCCTCAAAAGCTTCTGGCTCCTCCACCGGGTGGACCCCGGGTTCCACGCGGGCGGCGTGGTCAAGGCCGAGCTCCAGCTCCCGGCGAGCCGGTATCCCCGGAGCTTCGCCACCTGGCCGAACTGGCGGGAGCATCAGCGGTTTCAGGACGACCTCCTCGCCCGGGTGCGGGCTCTCCCCGGCGTCGAGGCCGTGGCCATGGCCGGGAACCATCCGCTGGACGCCGGGTTCACCAACTCCTTTTATGTGGTGGGGCGCCAGGAAGAGGCGAGAGACTGGCCGGAGATCGCGATCCGCCGCGTGAGCTCCGGGTATTTCCCGACGCTCGGGCTGTCGCGGGTCCGCGGCCGTCTCCTCGCGGATTCGGACGGCGCCTCGGCTGCCCCCGTGCTGCTCGTCAATGAAGAGGCCGCGCGCCGGTTCTTCCCCGGCCGCGACCCGATCGGGCAGAAGATCTTCTTCTGGGGCAAGGAGTGGAGCATCGTGGGAATCGTGAGCAATGAGCGGTTCCTGGGGATCACGGAGACCGCTCCGCCCGCGGTCTACGCGCCGCTCGCCCAGGCGCCCTCGGTCAACGGGGCCGGCTGCCTGCTCGTCCGCACGGCCGGAGATCCGAAAGCGCTGCTCCCGGAGGTCCGCGCGGCGATCCGCGAGGTGGACCCGGCGCTCGCCGTGTTCGGCGCGGAGCCGCTCGAAAAAACCCTGGCGGATTCCGTCGGGCAGCAGCGCTTCACCATGCTGCTCCTTTCCGTCTTCGCCGCGCTGGCGCTCGTGCTCGCCATCGTCGGCGTGTATGGGGTCTTGAGCTACATGGTGGCGCAGCGCGGGCCGGAGATGGGAATCCGCAGGGCGCTGGGCGCCACGGAGAACAACGTGCTCCGGTTGATCGTGTTCCAGGGCGCCCGCCTCGCCGGCGTGGGGCTCGCGTTGGGGATCGTGGGGGCCTTCGCCGCGACCCGTTTCCTGCAGAGCCTCCTCTTCGGCGTGGGAGCGACCGATCCCGCCACCTTCCTGGCCGTGCCGGCCCTCGTGTTCGCGGCGGCCCTCGTCGCGAGCTGGTTCCCCGCGCTCCGCGCCACCCGGGCGGACCCCATGGCGAATCTGCGGGCGGGCTGAGCCGCGTTGACCCGGCCCGGGAGGGGGCGTAGCATGGCTCGCATTCTCCCGGCGGAGCCATGATCCCGCGAAAAAGACTCGACATCGGCTGGTCCGACCTCCTCTACGGTCTCTTTCGTTGCCTCTGGCCGGGTGACCGGGCGGAGGTCCGGGACCGGATCGAGCGCTTCTGGTCTTCCGAAGGCGCCAGCCTCGCTTGCCTGTCGGTCCGCAGCGGGTTCGATGCGTTGCTCCACGTGCTCGACCTCCCTCCGGGCAGCGAGGTTCTGATGTCGGCGCTCACGATTCGGGACATGACGCGGATCGTCGAGGAGAACGGGCTCGTCCCGGTTCCGGTGGATCTCGACGCTCGCACCCTCGCGGTCCGCCCCGAATCCCTCGCCCGCGCGGTCACTCCGAAAACCCGCGCGATCGTCGTGGCGCACCTCTTCGGCAGCCGGATGCCGATGGAGCCGGTCGTCCGCTTCGCCCGCGAGAACCATCTTTTCGTGATCGAAGACTGCGCCCAGGCGTACACCGGGGATGAGTACCGGGGGCATCCTGAAAGTGACGTCAGCCTTTTCAGCTTCGGACCGATCAAGACGGCCACGGCGCTCGCGGGCGGCATGCTCCGGTTCCGGGACCGGTCCCTCGGCGATCGCGTCCGGGACTGGCAATCCCGCTGGCCGGTCCAGAGCCGGTGGAAATTCATGACGCGGCTCGCGAAGTATTCTTTCTTGAAGCTGCTCTCCTATCCGTCGGTTTTCACCCTCTTCGCCTGGGGCTGCAAGGCCGTGGGAGCGAGCCACGACGCGGTCATCAGCGGCAGCGTGCGCGGCTTCGCGGGACCCGGGTTCTTCGACAAGATCCGCCAGCGGCCTTCGGCTCCGCTGCTCCGCCTGCTCGAACGGCGTTTCAAGTATTTTGATCGGTCCGGGATCGCGGAGCGCACGCGCCGGGCGCGGCAGACGATCGATCTCTTCCCGGACCTGGAGCGGCCGGGCGATGAGGCGGCCTTTCATACGTATTGGGTTTTTCCCGTGCTCGACGACGATCCGGAGCGGCTGATCCATCACCTGTGGGCGCGGGGGATCGACGCGACCCGGGGGGCTTCGAGCCTCTGCGTGGTCGCTCCTCCGGAGGACCGTCCGGAGACCGAGCCGGCCGAGGCTCTCGCGATGTTCGCGCGGCTCCTGTACGTGCCCGTCGACGCCGGGCTCGCGCGCCGCGATGCCGAGCGGCCGGCCCGGCCCGATCCACGGCCTGATAGAATGGCCGCGTCATGACGATTCAATCGGAAG
>DATHUD010000092.1:0-4008 GCA_035462575.1 Thermoanaerobaculia bacterium
AGCTCGACCAGGTCGAGCAGCTCGGGGTCGTCCACCATGTCGCACTTGTTCATGAACACGACCATCGAGGGCACGCCCACCTGACGGGCGAGCAGGATGTGCTCGCGGGTCTGCGGCATCGGGCCGTCCGCGGCCGAGACCACCAGGATCGCGCCGTCCATCTGCGCCGCGCCGGTGATCATGTTCTTCACATAGTCGGCGTGGCCCGGGCAGTCCACGTGCGCGTAGTGCCGCTTCGCGCTCTGGTACTCCACGTGGGCGGTCGCGATCGTGATGCCGCGCTCGCGCTCCTCGGGAGCCTTGTCGATCTGGTCGAAAGCCACGAAGTTCGCGAGGCCCTTGGACGCCAGAACCCTCGTGATCGCCGCGGTCAGCGTGGTCTTGCCGTGGTCGACGTGACCGATCGTCCCGACGTTGACGTGCGGCTTGGAACGCTCAAACTTTTCCTTGGCCATGATGTCTCCTCAAACTCTCTCGAAATCCGATCGGGAAGCTAGCCCGCCGCCTTGGCGACGACTTCCTCGCTGACGTTCTTGGGGGCCTGCTCGTAGGCCGCGAACTGCATCGAGTAGTTGGCGCGGCCCTGCGAGAGAGACCGCAGGTCGGTCGAGTATCCGAACATCTCCGACAGCGGCACCTTGCAGGTGATCACCTGGGCGTTGCCGCGGGCCTCCATGCTCTGCACCCGGCCGCGCCGCGAGGTGATGTCGCCGATGATCTCGCCCATGTACTCCTCGGGCGTGACCACCTCGACCGCCATGATCGGCTCCATGAGCACCGGCCGCGCGCGCTTGCACGCGTCCTGGAAGGCCATCGAGCCCGCAATCTTGAACGCGATCTCGGACGAGTCCACGTCGTGGAAGCTGCCGTCGTAGAGGTCGACCTCGACCCCCGTGCACGGGAAGCCCGCGAGCGGACCGGTTTCGAGCGCCTCCTTGATCCCCTGGTCGATCGGCTTGATGAATTCCTTGGGGATGGAGCCGCCGATGATCTTGTTGTTGAAGATGTAGTCCGCCTCGGTCGTCGGGCGCATCCGGATCTTGGCGTGGCCGTACTGGCCGCGGCCGCCGGTCTGGCGCACGAAGCGCCCCTCGCCCTCCGCCTCGACGGTGATCGTCTCCTTGTAGGCGACCCGCGGCTTGCCGACGTTCGCACCCACGTTGAACTCGCGCACCAGGCGGTCCGTGATGATCTCGAGGTGCAGCTCGCCCATGCCGGCGATCAGCGTCTGGCCCGTCTCCTTGTTCGTCTGAACACGGAAGGTCGGGTCCTCCTGCATCAGCTTGCCGAGGGCGTTGCCGAGCTTCTCCTGGTCGGACTTCGTCTTCGGCTCGATCGAGATCTCGATCACGGGCTCGGGGAAGCTCATCGACTCCAGAACCACCGGGGCCTTGGGATCGCAGATCGTGTCGCCCGTCGTGACGTTCTTCAAGCCCACCGCCGCGGCGATGTCGCCCGCCCAGACCTCCGAGATCTCCTCGCGCTTGTTGGCGTGCATCTTCAGAAGCCGGCCGATGCGCTCGGTGTTGCCCTTCTTGGGGCTCAGCACCGAGTTGCCCGACTCCACATGCCCGGAGTAGACGCGGAAGTAGGTGAGCTGCCCGACGTACGGGTCGCTCATGATCTTGAACACGAGAGCCGAGAACGGCTGGTCGTCCGACGACTGGCGGATCACCGGCTGCTCGCTGTGAACGTCGAGGCCCTCGATCGGCGGGATGTCCACCGGCGACGGCAGGTACGCGACCACCGCGTCGAGCAGCGGCTGCACGCCCTTGTTCTTGAAGGCGCTGCCGCAGATCACCGGCTGCAGCCGGTTGGTGATCGTCGCCCGCCGCAGGGCGGCCCGGAGCTCGGCGTTCGTGACCTCCTCACCCGAGAGGTACTTCTCGAGGAGCTGGTCGTCCGTCTCCGAGATCGCCTCGACCATCTGCTCGCGCATCCTGTGAGCCTCGTCCAGGTACTCCTCAGGGATGTCGATCAGCTCGTAGTCGGCGCCGAGCGTCTCGTCCTTGTAAAAGATCGTCTTCATCTCGAGCAGGTCGATAATTCCCTTGAACTGGTCTTCCCGGCCCCAGGGGATCTGGATGACCACGGGGGAGGCCGCGAGACGGGAGCGCATCATCGAGACCGTGCGGTCGAAGTCGGCGCCGACCCGGTCCATCTTGTTGATGAACGCGATCCGCGGGACGCGGTAGCGGTCGGCCTGGCGCCACACCGTCTCGGACTGCGGCTCCACGCCGGCGACCGAGTCGAACACCGCGACCGCACCGTCGAGCACGCGCAGCGACCGCTCCACCTCGGCCGTGAAGTCCACGTGGCCGGGGGTGTCGATGATATTGATGCGGTGCTTGTCCCACATGCAGGTCGTGGCCGCCGAGGTGATGGTGATGCCACGCTCCTGCTCCTGGACCATCCAGTCCATGGTGGCAGTACCTTCATGGACTTCACCGATCTTGTAGTTGACCCCGGTGTAATACAGGATCCGCTCGGTGGTCGTCGTCTTGCCCGCATCGATGTGGGCCATGATCCCGATGTTTCGCGTATCTTTCAGTGGTACTTGCCGTGCCATGGTTTTGCCTGACTTCTTCCCGTCCTGCCCGTATTGCTCGTTTGACTTCGATTCGTCTGCTTGTCCGCGGCGTCCGTTCCGGGCGGCCCGACAGCCGCCCGGGGGGTGACTGACGGGAGGCGCCCGGCTACCAGCGGTAGTGGGCGAACGCCTTGTTGGCTTCTGCCATGCGGTGCGTATCGTCCTTCTTCTTGATGGCTCCGCCCCGGTTCTCCGCGGCGTCCATCAGCTCGCCGGCGAGGCGGGCGCGCATCGTCTTCTCGCCCCGGCCCATCGCCGTATTGATGATCCAGCGCATCGAGAGAGCCAGCTTGCGGCTCGGCCGCACCTCGACAGGGACCTGGTAGGTCGACCCGCCGACCCGGCGCGACTTGACCTCGACCGCCGGCTTCACGTTCTCGATCGCCTTCTTGAAGACCTTCATCGGGTCGTCGTTCGTGCGCTGCTTGATCGCCTCGAGGGCGTCGTACAGGATGCGCTCGGCGACCGACTTCTTCCCGTCCTTCATGACCACGTTCACGAACTTGGTCACGAGCTGGGAGTTGTACAGCGGATCCGGCAGGATCTCGCGCTTCGGAACCTCTCTACGCCTGGGCATGTCTTACCTGCCTCCCTTACGACCGGCCTTCGCGTCTGCCGCGGCTCCCTGCTTGGGCCGCTTGGCGCCGTACTTGGAGCGGCCCTGGCGGCGGTTCTGCACGCCGACCGCGTCGAGCGTTCCCCGGATCACGTGGTAACGAACGCCGGGAAGGTCCTTCACACGGCCCCCGCGGATGAGCACGATCGAGTGCTCCTGCAGGTTGTGGCCGACCCCCGGGATGTACGTCGTCACCTCGATGCCGTTCGTCAATCGAACTCGGGCCACCTTGCGGAGCGCCGAGTTCGGCTTCTTGGGCGTCTGGGTGTAAACGCGCACGCAGACTCCGCGCTTTTGCGGAGAGCTCTGCAAGGCCGGGCTCTTCGTCTTCGACTCGGCGCGATCACGGCCCTTGCGCACCAACTGATGAATCGTAGGCATACGTCCAGATCTCCTCGACCCGTTGTTCCGATATGACACTCAGCGGAGTCACACCACCACGGCCCCATCCGCTTGATGGGTATGGCGGCCCATTACTCCGGCCCCGAACGGTATTCAGGGTAGGTCTTCGGTAAGAAGACTAAACCGCCCCCGTCCCTGGCGGGACCATCGGCGGAAAAACCCGCAGATACTAGCTGAGAGGCCGGCGCGACGTCAACTCCGCTTCACGCGCCTTGACCGCAAGGTCACCCAGCGGGAATGGGGAGTATAGGACCAAGCGCGTCGCCGCGCAAGGGGTCAAGCGACCTTTTTCGTCCGGCTAGTCACACCAGAAGCCCGGGCTCGCACCCGGATCAGCCCGCCCCGCCCATCGCACAGGGGATAAACCGGGGGAGGGGCGGCGGTATTCCCGGGGGGCGGA
>DATHUD010000093.1:0-24552 GCA_035462575.1 Thermoanaerobaculia bacterium
CTCGCCGTCCGGCCGGAACCGGGCGAGGTCGCCGGTCCGGTAGAGCCGGGAGCCGGGCGGGCCGAACGGATCGGGGATGAAGCGCTCCGCGGTCAGGTCCGGCCGGCCGAGATAGCCGCGGGCGAGGCCGGCGCCGGCGAGATGGAGCGCCCCGGGGACCCCGATCGGCACCGGCTCCAGCGCGGAGTCGAGCAGGTAGGCCCGGGTGCCCGCGACCGGCCGGCCGATGGACGGCTCGCCGCCGCCCCGGGGCATCCGCGCGAACGTCGAATAGGTCGTGTCCTCAGACGGGCCGTAGAGGTTCCGGACCTCGATGTCCGGACGTTCCTGGATCTGCCGCACGAGGACCCCCTTGAGCGGCTCGCCGGCCAGGTTGACCGTGCGTACCGAAGGAGGGAGGCCGCCCGAGCGCACCAGCTCGGCCATCGCCGAGGGCACGGTGTTGACGAGCGTCACCTCCCCCGCCGCGGGGAGCCCGGAGAGCGCCAGGGCGTTCTCCGCGAGGACGATCTCGCCACCCCAGGCGAGCGGCACGAAGACTTCGAAGATCGAGAGGTCGAAGCAGACCGACGTGGCGGCGAGGACGCCTGCCAGGGCCTCCGGCGGGAACACCTCCCGCGCCCAGAACGCGAAGGCGGCCGCGCTCCGGTGCTCGATGGCCACCCCCTTGGGCGTTCCGGTCGAGCCGGACGTATAGATGATGTAGGCGAGGTTTCCGGGCTCCGGCGGGAGCGTTGCGGCGGCCGTCCTCCCGGCCGCCTCCTCTTCCCATCCGGCGTCCAGGAACAGGGGGCGGGTCGCGGCCGGCAGGCTCTCCGCGCGCTCTCCCAGGAGATCCCGCCGGGTGATCAGGACCGCGGCCCGCGAATTCTCCAGGAGGAAGCGGACGCGCGGCTCCGGGTACGCGGGATCGATCGGCACGTACGCGCCGCCGGCCTTCAAGACCGCGAGGAGGGAGACGACCAGGTCCGCCCCCCGGTCGAGGAGCACGCCGGCCAGGACCTCCGGCCCCATCCCCCACGCCCGGAGCCGGCCGGCGAGAAGCTCCGCCCGGGCGTCGAGCTCCCGGTAGGAGAGGCGCGCTTCGGGGGTGACGAGCGCCACCGCGTCCGGCGTGCGCGCGGCCTGGGCTTCGAAGAGCTGGTGGAGGCAGAGCGCGGGGACCGGGGGGGCCTCGGTGTCGTTCCACTCGCGGAGGACCTGCGCCCGCTCGGCCTCGCCCAGCAGGGGAAGCTCTCGGGCAAGGCTCTCCGGCGAGGCCAGGGCCTCTTCGAGGACGGTCCGGAAACGCCCGAGAAGGCGGCCGATCGTGGGCGCTTCGAAGAGGCCGGTGTTGTATTCGAGGCCGGTCCACAGCTCCTCCCCCTCGTCCCCCACCGCGAGCGAGAGGTCGAACTTGGCCGTGCCGCTCTCGCCGTCCAGAGGGACGATCCGGAGGCCGGCGGACCCCGCGGACCGGGGCCCGGCGTTCTGCACCGAGAGCATCACCTGGAAGAACGGCGAGCGAGAGAGGTCGCGCCCGGGCCGCAGCTCCTCGACCAGGGTTTCGAAGGGGAGGTCCTGATGCCCGTAGGCGGCGAGCGCCGTCTCCCGGACCCGGCGGAGCAGCTCGCGGAACGTGGGGGCGCCGGAGAGCCGCGTCCGGAGCACGAGGGTGTTGACGAAAAACCCGATCAGCCCCTCGGTCTCGGCGCGGTTGCGGTTCGCGATCGGAGTGCCCACGAGGATGTCGTCCTGGCCCGAAGCGCGCGCCAGGAGGACGTCGAAGGCCGCGAGCATCAGCATGAAGAGGGTGACCCCCTCGCGGCGGCAGAAGGCCCGGACCGCGGCCGAGAGCCCGGCCGGAAGCGTGGCCGAGCGGCTCGCCCCGTGGAAGGTCTGGACCGCGGGCCGCGGGTGGTCCGTGGGGAAGTCCAGCGCCGCGGGAGCCCCTTCGAGCTGGCCGCGCCAGTAGGCGAGCTGCCGCGCGAGAGCCCCGCCCGCGAGCCACTGCCGCTGCCAGGAGGCAAAGTCGGCGTACTGGACGGGCAGCTCGGGGAGAGGCGACGGGCGGCCGGCCGAGAAGGCGTCGTAGAGAGACGCCAGCTCGTGCAGGAGGACGTCGAGCGACCAGCCGTCCGAGACGATGTGGTGCATCCCAGGGACAGCACGTGCTCCCCCGGCGCCAAGCGCAGGAGGGCGGCGCGGAAGAGGGGGCCCGCCGCGAGGTCGAAGGGGCGCAGGGAATCGGCCTCGACCCACCGGGAAAGCTCGGCCCGGCGGAGGTCCTCCGGCAGGCCCGAGAGGTCGGCCACCGGCAGCGGCACCGGGCGGGCCGGCGCGATCCTCTGCCAGGGCTCTCCCTCGACCGCGGTGAACAGGGTGCGCAGCGCCTCGTGCCGGCGGACCACTTCGGTGAGCGCGGAGCGGAGGGAGCCGGGATCGAGCGGGCCTTCGATGCGGAGCGGCAGCGGGACGTTGTAGACGGCCGAGCCCGGGGAGAGCTGGTCCAGGAACCAGAGGCGCCGCTGGGCGAAGGAGACCGGGAGCAGCCCCGGGGGCTCCGGCCGCGGCACGGGCACGATCGGCGGCGCGTCGAGCGCGGCGCCGGCCCCCAGGGCCTCGTCCACGGCCGCGGCGAGCGCCGAAACCGTGGGGGCCTCGAAGAGGAGGCGCAGGGGTAGCTCGACGCCGAAGACGCTCCTCAGCCGGGAGATCACCCGCGTCGCCAGGAGCGAGTGCCCGCCCAGGTCGAAGAAGCTCTCGTGGGTCCCCACCGAGGAGATGCCCAGGGCCTCGGCCCAGATCCCGGCGAGCACCTCCTCCGTGGGCGTGCGGGGGGCGGAGGCCTCCCCGGCCTCCGGGCGGTCCTCCTCGGGCTCGGGGAGGGCGCGGCGGTCCACCTTGCCGTTCGGCGTGAGCGGCAGGGCGGGGAGGAAGACCCAGGCCGCGGGGATCATCGGCTCCGGGAGGCGGTCGCGCAGGAAGGCGCGGAGGGCCGCGGCGGAGGGGGCCTCGGCTTCCGGGCGGGAGACGACGGAAGCCACCAGCCGGCGGCCGCCGCCCGCGGGGTCCGGCCGCGCCGCCACGGCCGCCTCCCCCACCGCCTCGTGGGCAGTGAGCGTGGCCTCGATCTCCCCGGGCTCGACGCGGAAGCCGCGGATCTTCACCTGCTGGTCGATGCGGCCGAGGAACTCGATCGCCCCGTCGGGCCGGTAGCGGGCGAGGTCTCCCGTCCGGTAGAGCCGACCGCCCGGCTCGCCCAGGGGATCGGGAACGAATCTTTCGGCGGTCAAGCCCGGCTGGCCGAGATAGCCGCGGGCGAGGCCGTCGCCCCCGGCGTAAAGCTCGCCGGGCACGCCGATCGCCACGGGCTTCCGGAACCGGTCGAGCAGGACGGCCCGGGAGCTCGCGATGGGCCGGCCGATGGGCACGGAGTCGCCGATCCGGGACGGGTCGTCCACCGGGTGGCAGCAGGTGAACGTGGTGTTCTCCGTGGGGCCGTAGCCGTTGATCACCCGGCAGCCGGGGTGGGCTTCGAGGACCGCCCGGACGTGGGGGGCCGAGAGGACGTCGCCCCCGGCCAGGAGCTGGCGCACGGGCCGGAGCGCCGGGAGGCTCTGCTCGACCATCTGATGAAAGAGGCCGGCGGTGAGCCAGAGGGTCGTCACCCCGTGGCGCTCGATCACCTCCCTCAGCGCTTCGAGGGACGGTTTCTCCGGCGGGAAGAGCACCAGCCGCGCCCCGTTCGCCAGGGCCCCCCAGATCTCCAGGGTCGAGGCGTCGAAGGAGACCGGCGCGAGCAGGAGGAAGACCTCGTCCGGACCGAAACGGGCGTAGCCGGTCTCGCGCACGAGCCGGGCCACGGCCCGGTGCGGGACGGCGACCCCCTTGGGCCGACCCGTGGTCCCGGAGGTGTACATCACGTAGGCCAGGTGGTCCGCCGCGACCCTGGGCAGAGGGAGATCCTCCCCTCCCTCGACCTCGCCGCCGGGCGGGAGGAGCACAATCCGCGCCGTGGACTCGGGGAGCCGGCCGAGCAGGTGGGGCTGGGCGAGGATCACCGGGGCGCCGGTGTCCGCGAGGAGCCAGGCCAGCCGCTCCCGCGGGGATTCCGGATCGAGGGGCACGTAGGCGCCCCCGGCTTTGAGGATGCCGAGGATCGCGACGATCAGCTCGGGCGAGCGCTCGGCAACCAGGGCCACCAGGGTCTCGGGGCCGGCCCCGAGGGAGCGCAGGTGGCGGGCCAGCCGGTCCGACCGCGCGTCCAGCTCGCGGTAGGTCAGGGAGGAGCCTCCGGAGACGAGGGCCACGGCCTCGGGGGTCTTCTCCACCCACTCCGCGAAGAGGCCGTGGACCGCGATCTCGTGCGGATGGGGCGCGCGGGTGTCGTTCCAGGCGTGGGCCGTCTGGTGGAGCTCGGCCGCGGAGAGGAGCGGCAGGTCCGAGAGGCGGGTGCCGGGAGCCGCGGCGGCGCCCGCGAGCAGGTTTTCGAGATGCCCCAGGAGGCGCGCCGCGGTGGGGGCCTCGAAGAGGTCGGCGGCGTATTCGAGGGAGAGCGCGAGAGCGGCCTCCTCGTCGAGCACCGTGAGCGTCAGGTCGAACTTGGCGGTGCCCGTGTCCACCCCCAGAGGGGAGAGCCGCAGGCCCCGGGGCTCTGCGGATCCGCGGCGGGCCGCGTAGACGTTCAGCATCACCTGGAAAAACGGCGTCCGGGAGAGGTGGCGCTCGGGGCGCAGCTCCTCCACCAGCAGGTCGAAGGGGAGGTCCTGGTGCGCGGAGGCGGCGAGGGCGGTCTCCCGCACCGCCTTCAGGAGCGCGCGGAACGGGGGATCGCCCGCGAGGCTCGTGCGCAGCACCAGGGTGTTCACAAAGAAGCCGACCAGCCCCTCGGTCTCGGCCCGGTTCCGGTTGGCCACGGCCGTGCCCACGGCCAGGTCCTCCTGCCCGGTGTAGCGCAGGAGCAGGGTGTCCAGGGCCGCCAGGGCCAGCATGAACACGGTGACCCCTTCTCTCCGGCAGAGGGCCCGCAGTCCGGCCGCGAGGTCCGGGGAGAGCGGGCGGGAGAGGAGCGCTCCCCGGTGAGTGGGAACCGCCGGCCGCGGGTGGTCCGCCGGCAGCTCCAGAGGCTCGGGGGCCGGTTCGAGCCGCGCGCGCCAGAAGTCGAGCCGCTCGGCGAGCGCCTCCCCGGAGAGCCACCGCTGCTGCCACACGGCGACGTCCGCGGTCTGGAGCCCGGGCTCGGGCAGCGGGGACCCCTCGTAGAGGGCGAACAGCTCGCGCAGGAAGACGTCCAGGGACCAGGCGTCGGCCACGATGTGGTGCACCGTGAGAAGCAGCACGTGCTCCTCCTCTCCCGTCCGGAGGAGCGCCGCGCGCAGCAGAGGGCCCGCTTCCAGGTCGAACGGCCGTCGGGCCTCCGCGTCCACCTGCCGCCGGACCTCGCGCTCCCGCTCCCCTCCGGGAAGACCGCGGAGGTCGATCCCGGGGAGCGATGCGCCGGTTGCCGGGGCCACCACCTGGCGGGGGTCGCCGTCGATCGCGGGGAACGTCGTGCGCAGCGACTCGTGCCGGCGGACGACCTCGCCCAGGGCGCGCGCGAGGAGCCCGGCGTCCAGGGTGCCTTCGACCCGCAGCGGGGCCGGGATGTTGTAGAGCGCCGAGCCGGGCTCGAGGCGGTCGAGGAACCAGAGCCGCCGCTGCGAGAAGGAGAGGGGCAAGGGGCCGCTCCGCGGCGCCGGCTCGATCCGGGGGAGGGGCCGCGCACCGCCCGGGGCGAGGGCCGCGCCGAGGCCGGCCGCGAGCTCCGCCACGGTCGGGGCCTCGAACAGGCGGCGCAGCGGCAGCTCGACCCCGAAGGCGTCGCGCACTCGGGAGATCACCCGGGCCGCGAGGAGGGAGTGCCCGCCCAGCTCGAAGAAATTGTCGTCCGGGCCGACCCCGGCCACGCCCAGCACGTCCGCCCAGATCGCGGCCAGCACCTCCTCCACGGGCGTGCGCGGCCCGGCCGGAGCCTCCTTGCGGGCGCCGTCCCCGGGCTCGGGGAGGGCCTTCCTGTCCCCCTTGCCGGTCGGGGTGAGCGGGAGCGCTTCCAGGAAGACCCAGGCCGAGGGCACCATGTGCTCGGGGAGACGCTCCTTGAGGAAGCTCCGCAGGGTCGAGGCCTGGGGAGCTTCCTCTCCCGGGTCTGCCACGACGTAGGCCGCGAGCGCCCCCGCGCGGGCGGTCACCACGGCCTCGCGGACCGCCGGGTGGGCCGCGAGAGCCGACTCGATCTCCCCCAGCTCGATGCGGAAGCCGCGGACCTTGACCTGGTGGTCCAGCCGCCCCAGGAACTCGATCTCGCCCGTGGGCGTGTAGCGCGCGAGGTCGCCCGTCGCGTAGAGGCGGTCCGACCCCCTCCCGGAGAAGGGATCGGGGAGGAACCGCTCGGCGGTCAGGTCCGGCCGGCCGAAGTAGCCGCGGGCGAGGCCCGCCCCGCCGAGGTAGAGGCCGCCCGGCACGCCCACGGGCACGGGGCTCCCCTCCGGATCGAGGAGATAGAGCCGCGTGCCGTCGATCGGACGGCCGATGGTCGGCTCCCTCCCGCTCCCCGGCGCCGCGAGCGTGAAGGTCGAGTAGGTCGTGTCCTCCGACGGGCCGTAGAGGTTCAGCACCCGCCGCACCGTGCCGCGGCCGTAGATCTCCTGGACGAGGGCGTTCTTGAGCGGCTCCCCCGCCAGGTTCACGGTGAGGACCGAGGGGGGGACCGCCTCCATCCGCACCAGCTCCGCGATGGCCGAGGGGACGGTGTTGACGAGCCGCACCTCGCCGGCCGCGGGGTGCGAGGCCAGGTGGAGGGCGTTGTCCGCGAGCACCACCCGGCCCCCCCAGGCGAGCGGGACGAACAGCTCGAAGACCGACAGGTCGAAGCAGACCGAGGTGGACGCGAGCACGCCCGAGAGCTCCTCCGCGGAGAACACCTCCCGGGCCCACAGCGCGAACGCCACGGCGCTCCGGTGCTCGATCGCCACCCCCTTGGGCCGCCCCGTGGAGCCCGACGTGTAGATGACGTAGGCGAGGTTGCCCGGAGCCGCGAGCCCCTTGGGCGGCGGCCCGGCCGTTCCGGACCGCCAGCCCGCGAGATCGCTCGGGGTGAGAAGCACCCGCGCGGCAGAGTCCTCCAGCATGAAGTCGATCCGCTGGCGGGGGTAGGCGGGGTCCAGGGGCACGTAGGCGCCGCCCGCTTTCAGAATCCCCAGGAGGGCCGCGACCAGGTCGACGGAGCGGTCGAGGAGGACGCCCACGAAGACCTCGGGCCCCACGCCCAGCTCCCGGAGGCGGCAGGCCACGAGGTTCGAGATCCGGTCGAGCTCCCCGTAGGTCATCCGCTCCCTGGCGTCGATCACGGCGACCGCGTCCGGCGTGCGCGCCGCCTGGGCCGCGAACAGCTCGTGGAGGCAGAGGTCGGCCGCGGGCTCGGTCCCGCGCTCGTTCCAGTCCACGAGGATCTGGTCCCGCTCGGCCGCCGTGAGCAGGGGGAGGTCGCCCAGGCGCGCCCCCGGATCGGCCACGGCGCCCGCCAGGAGGGTGCGGAAGTGCCCGGCGATCCGCAGCGCGGTCGGCGCGTCGAAGAGGTCGGCCGAGTATTCGATGGACCCCGCGATCCCCCTCTCGGAGGTGGCGAGGCCGAGCGAGAGGTCGAACTTCGACGTGCGGTTGTCCACCTCCAGGTTTTCGAGCGTGAGGCCGGAGAGCTCCATCCGCTCGACCGGCAGGTTCTGCACCAGGAGCATCACCTGGAAGAGCGGGGTGTGGGACAGGTTCCGCTCGGGCCGCAGCTCCTCGACCAGCTTTTCGAAGGGGAGGTCCTGGTGCTCGTAGGCGTCCAGGGTGACCTCCCGGGTGCGCCCCAGGAGATCGCGGAACGAAGAGCCCCCGCCCACGTCCACCCGGAGGACCAGCGTGTTGACGAAGAAGCCGATCAGCCCCTCGGTCTCGGAGCGGTTCCGGCCGGCGATGGGCGAGCCGACGAGGATCGTCTCCTGGCGCGTGTAGCGGTAGAGCAGCGCGTCGAACGCCGCGAGGAGCAGCATGAAGGGGGTGGCCCCCTCGCGGCGGGCGAGGCCGTCTACCGCCCGGGCCACCGCGGAGGGGACCTCGACGCCCACGTGGCCGCCCCGGGAGCTGCGCACGGCCGGCCGCGGGCGGTCCGCCGGGAGGTCGAGGACGTCGGGCGCCCCCGCGAGCCGCCGGCGCCAGGCGGCGAGCTGCCGTTCGAGCGTCTCCCCCGAGAGCCACCGCTGCTGCCAGGCGGCGAAGTCCGCATACTGGAAGGCGGGCTCGGGGAGGGGGGACGGCCGCCCCGCCGCGAACGCCTCGTAGAGGGCGGTCAGCTCGGAGAGCAGGATCCCCTGGGACCACCCGTCCGAGACGATGTGGTGGAGGGTCAGGAGCAGCCGGTGCTCCCGGTCGCCCAGCCGGAGGAGCGCCGCGCGCAGGAGCGGCGGGCGGGAGAGGTCGAACGGGCGGGCCGCCTCGGCCGCCGTGATGTCCTCTGCAACCTCTTCCCCACCCGGAAGCGCCGAGAGGTCCACGACCGGCAGGCAGAACGGAAGGGCCGGCACGATCACCTGGACCGGCTGGCCGTCCACCTCCTCGAAGCGGGTGCGGAGCACCTCGTGGCGGCGGAGGATCTCCGCGAGCGCCGCGGCCAGGGCGTCCACCCGGAGCGGTCCGTGGAGCGCGAGCGCCTGGGGGATGTTGTAGAGCGCCGAGCCGGGCTCCAGCCGGTCCAGGAGCCAGAGGCGGCTCTGGGCGAAGGAGAGCGGGAGCCCTCCCCCGCGCGGCACCCGCGCCAGGGGGGGCGCCGCGGGGAGGCCGAGCGTCCGGCGGACCGCCTCGATCCGCCGGGCGAGGGAGGCGACCGTGGGCGCCTCGAAGAGGGCGCGCACCGGGAGCTCCACACCGGCCGCGGTGCGCAGCCGCGAGAGCACCTGGGTCGCGAGCAGAGAGTGGCCGCCCAGGTCGACGAAGCCGTCGTGGGCTCCCACCCGCTCGACGCCGAGCACCTGGCTCCAGATCCCCGCCACCAGCTCCTCGACCGGGCCGCTCGGGGCCGCGAAGGGGCGGCCGGCCTCTCGGCCGTCCGTTTCCGGCTTCGGGAGCGCCTTCCTGTCGAGCTTGCCGTTCGGCGTGAGCGGCAGGGCGGCGAGGGAGACGAACGCCCCGGGGACCATGGGCTCGGGGAGCCCGGCGCGCAGGAAATCGCGCAGCTCCGCGGCCGGCGGCACCCCCTCCTCCCCCGCCGCCACGAGGTAGGCGACGAGCCGACGGCCGCCGGGAGCGTCCTCGCGCGCCACGACCACGGCCTCGCGGATGCGCGGATGGCGGACGAGCGCCGCCTCGATCTCTCCCGGCTCGATGCGGAAGCCGCGGATCTTCACCTGGTGGTCGATCCGGCCGAGGAATTCGAGCCGGCCGTCGGCCTGGAAACGCCCGAGGTCGCCGGTGCGGTACAGGCGCTCCCCCGGCTCCGTCTCCGCAGGGTCGGGAACGAACCGCTCGGCGGTCAGCTCCGGCCGGCCGAGGTACCCCCGGGCGAGGCCGGCGCCGCCGATCGCGATCTCCCCCGGGATCCCGACGGGCGCGATCCCGAGGTGGGGGTCGAGGACGCGGAGCCGGACGTTGGCGATGGGCCTCCCGATACCGGGGGCGCCGCCGTCATATCCGGCCTCCGCCGAGGCGCAGACCGTGCCCTCGGTGGGGCCGTAGGCGTTGACCAGCCGCCGCCCGGGAGACCAGCGCGCGGCGAGGTCCGGGGGGCAGGCCTCGCCGGCCACCACGAGGGTCTCGATCGCGGGCAGCCGGTCGCCCGGCTCCGCGGCTTCGTGCGCCGCGAGCGCCGACGGGGTGAAGGTCGCGGTCGTGATCCTCCGCTCCCGGACGAAGCGGGCGAGGCCCGGGCCGGGCATCAGGTCGTCGCGGTCCGCCAGCACCAGCGTGGCGCCCGAGAGGAGGGCCGTGAAGATCTCGGAGACCGAGGCGTCGAAGCCGAAGGAGGCCACCTGGAGAGCCCGCCGCCCCGGACCGAGGCCGAAGAGGGGGATCTGGGCCGCCGCGAGGTTCAGCAGCCCGCGATGGATGAGGAGCACCCCCTTGGGGCGCCCCGTGGACCCCGAGGTGTAGATGACGTACGCGAGGCTCTCGGGGCCCATGCGGACCGGGGGCGCCTCCCCGCTCTCCCGGTCGATCCGCTGCCGGTCTCCCGCGAGCGCCACCACCCGGCCCGGGAACCCGGAGAGCCCGGGGAGGAGGCGGTCCTCCGCGACGAGCACCCCGGCTCCCGAGTCCTCCAGCATGGAGGCGAGGCGTTCCGCGGGAACCTCCGGGTCGAGCGGCAGGTAGGCCCCGCCCGCCTTGAGCACGGCGAGGAGGGCCACGATCCGGTCGAACGAGCTCCCGGCGGCGATCGCCACCACGCGCTCCGGGCCCACGCCCAGGTGCTCCAGGAACCGCGCGAGCCGGTTCGCCCGGAGGTCGAGATCGCCGTAGGTCAGCTCCTCGTCTCCGAAAACCAGCGCCACGGCGCCGGGCGTGCGCTCCGCCTGGAGGGCGAAGGCCTCGTGGACGGTCCGCCCCGCCGGCAGCTCGGCCGCGGTGTCGTTCCAGGCGGTCAGGATCTGGTGGCGCTCCGCGGCGGTCAGGAGGGGCAGCTCGGAGAGGCGGGTCCCGGGGCTCGCGGCCGCGCCCGAGAGAAGCGTTCCGAAGCAGGCCAGGAGGCGGTCCACGGTCGCGGCCTCGAAGAGATCGGAGGCGTATTCGGCCGCGGCCTGAAGCGCGGGCCCGTCCTCCAGCACGGAGAGCGTGAGGTCGAACTTCGACGTGTGGAGCTCGACATCCAGGGGGGTGAGCCGGAGGCCTTCGGGGTGGGGGACCTCCTCCGCGATCCGGTCGACCAGGAGGACGACCTGGAAGAGGGGTGAACGGGAGAGGTCCCGCTCCGGCCGCAGCTCCTCGACCAGCGCTTCGAAGGGCAGGTCCTGGTGGGAGTACGCCCCGAGCGCCGCCTCGCGCACCCGCCCCAGGAGCTCGGCGAAAGACGGGTTCCCGGAGAGGTCGGCGCGCAGGGCGAGGACGTTGACGAAAAAGCCGATCATCCCCTCGAGCTCGCTCCGGCCGCGGTTCGCGACCGGCGTGCCGATGAGCAGGTCGTCGCCGCCCGTGAGGCGCCCGAGCAGGGCTTCGAAGGCGGCCAGGGCGACCATGAAGAGGGTGGCGCCCTCGCGCCGGGAGACCTCCCGGAGGTCCGCCGCCGGCACCGGGAGCCGCGAGTATCGTGCGCGGCCCCGGAAGCTCCGGACGGCCGGGCGGGGGTGGTCGGCCGGGATCTCGAGGACGGCCGGGGCCCCGGCCAGGCGGTCGCGCCAGTAGGCGAGCTGGCCGGCGAGCGCGCCGCCCGCGAGCTCCCTCCCCTGCCAGACCGCGAAGTCCCCGTACTGGAGGGGAAGCTCGGGAAGAGGGGACGGCCTCCCGGCCGCCGCGGCGTCGTAGAGGGCCGCGAGCTCCCGGAGCAGGACGTTCCACGACCAGCCGTCGAACACGATGTGGTGGGCCGAGAAGAGCAGCACGTGCTCGGCCTCGCCCAGGCGGAGGAGGCTCGACCGGACGACGGGGCCCCGCGCCAGATCGAACGGCCGGGCGAGCTCCTCGGCCGTTCGCCGCTCCAACTCGGCCGCGCGCGCCTCCTCAGGAAGCCCGGAGAGGTCGATCCACGGCAGCTCGACGGTCGCGGCCGGGGCCACCGCCTGGAAGGGCTCCCCCTCTTCGGAGGCGGGGAAGGCGCTGCGCAGGACCTCGTGGCGGCGGACCACCTCGCCCAGCGCCCCGGCCAGGAGGAGAGGGTCGAGCGGCCCCTCGATGCGCAGCGGGTGGGTGATGTTGTAGAGCGGGGAGCCGGGGGCCAGCCGGTCGAGGAACCAGAGGCGCCGCTGCGGGAAGGAGAGCGGCAGCGGGCCCCCCCGGGGGACCCGCGCGAGGGGGGCCGCGCCGGGAGACCGGGCCTCGGCCGCGAGAACGCGGGCGAGACCCGCGAGCGTCGGGCTCTCGAACAGCCGGCTGAGCGGCAGATCCACGCCGAACAGGGTCCGGATCCGCGAGACCATCCGGATCCCGAGGAGCGAATGCCCTCCCAGCTCGAAGAAGTTGTCGTGGGCCCCGACCCGGCCGACGCCCAGGAGGTCCGCCCAGAGGCCCGCCAGCATCTCCTCGACCGGGCCGCGGGGAGCGGTCCAGCCGTCCTCGGGGGCCTGGGGCCCGTCCTCGGGGCCGGGAAGCGCGCGGCGGTCCACCTTCCCGTTCGGAGTGAGGGGGATGGAGGCCAGGGGGACGAACGCCGCGGGAACCATGAACTCGGGGAGCCGCGCGAGGAGGGCTTGCCGCAGCTCCGAGGCCTCGGCCTGCGCCCCTTCGCGCGGCACCCAGTAGGCCACCAGCCGCCGCCCGCCGCTCCCCTCCTCCCGGGCGAGGACGGCGCACCGGAGCACCGCGGGATGCGCGGCGAGGACCGCCTCGATCTCGCCCGGCTCGACGCGGAATCCGCGCACCTTCACCTGGTGGTCCGCGCGGCCCAGGAATTCGACATGGCCGTCGGGCAGGAGCCGCCCCAGGTCGCCGGTCGCGTAGACCCGGGCTCCCGGCTCGCTCCACACCCCCGCCGCGGGATCGGGGAGGAAGAGCCGGGCCGTCCGGTCGGGCCGGCCCAGGTAGCCGCGGCTCACCGTGGCGCCGCCCACGTGGATCTCGCCGGTCACCCCCACCGGAACGGGCGCGCCGTGGCGGTCCAGCACCAGGATGCGCGCGCCGGGGAGGGGCCGGCCGAGGGGCACGGCGGCACCCCGTCGGTCCTGTCTCCGGATCGCGGCGGTCTCGCAGGTGAGCACCCCCACGGTGGTTTCCGTGGGGCCGTAGTGGTTCAGGACCCGGCATCCGGGCGCAAGGCTCCGCAGCCGGTCCACCAGCTCCCAGCGGGAGGCCTCGCCGCCCAGCACCAGCAGCCGGCGAGGGAGGCAGCGCTCCGGCTCCGCCGCGGCCAGCAGGGCTTCGAGGTGGGAGGGCACGATCTTCAGGGCGTCGACCGGATGCCGCGAAAAGTACTCGGCCAGGCTCTCGGGATCGGACAGCCGCTCCCGCGAGATCACGTGCAGGCACCCGCCGGTCAAGAGCGCCGCGAACACCACGGTGTTGCCCAGATCGGCGGCGATCGTGCTCACGGTCGCAAAGCCCGCTCCCTCCGGGAGAGCCATGCGCTCCAGGGCTCCGGCGACATAGCGGGAGAGCTGGCGGTGCTCCACCATCACGCCCTTGGGACGGCCGGTCGAGCCCGAGGTGTAGATGACGTAGGCCAGATCCTCCGGCCCGGCGGGCACCGGGTTCCGTTCCGGTCCCCCGTCCGCGAGCGCTCCGGAGGAGGTGAGCGCAACGACGGGGCCGCCGGCTCCGCCAGGGAGCCTTCCCTCCTCCGCGACGAGCACCCCGGCTCCGCTGTCCGCGAGCAGGAAGGCCAGGCGGTCCGGGGGGAAGCCCGGATCGAGAGGGACGTAGGCGCCGCCGGCCCGGAGCGCCCCCAGGAGAGCGACGATCATGGCCGGCGAGCGCTCCAGGAGGAGCGCCACCCGGCTCCCCGGCCCCATCCCGAGGGCGGAGAGCCGGCGGGCCAGGGCCCCGGAACGGGCGTCGAGGTCCCCGTAGGTCAGGACCTCGTCCTCGAAGCGGACCGCCAGAGCGTCTGGGGTCCGCGCGGCCTGCCGCGCGAACCGCCCGGGGACCGGCTCTTCCCCTTCCCGTCCCGCGGGGCCGCCGTTCCACTCGACCGTGCTCTGTTGGATTTCGATCTCCGTCAGCAGCGGGAGCTCCGAAAGGCGCGCGCCGGGAGCGGCGAGGGCGCCGGCGAGCAGGGTCTCCCAGTGTCCGGCCAGGCGGAGCATCGCCGTCCGGTCGAACAGGTCGGTCGAGTATTCGAGCGCCCCGGAGAGGCTCCCCTCCTCCTCGACCAGGGAGAGGGTGAGGTCGAACTTGGCCGTGCGGCTGTCCACCCAGAACGGCTCGATCGCGAGCCCCGGAGGATCGGGGAGAGGCGCCGGAGCGCTCTGGTAGACCAGCATCACCTGGAACAGCGGCGTGTGCGCGAGGCTCCGCGCCGGGCGCAACTCCTCGACCAGCCTTTCAAACGGGACGTCCTGATGGGCGTAGGCCTCGATCGTGACCTCCCGGACCCTCCCGGCCAGATCCTCGAAGGCGGGATCGCCTGCGAGGTCGGTGCGGAGCACCAGGGTGTTGACGAAGAAGCCGATCAGCCCCTCGATCTCGGCCCGGTTGCGGTTGGCGATCGGAGTGCCCACGACGATCTGCTCCTCGCCGGTGTAGCGGTGGAGCAGCGCGTCGAAGGCGGCCAGGAGCAGCATGAAGGGGGTGAGCCCGAGCCGCCGGGCGGCGTCCCGCAGGGCCCGGTCGAGCTCGCCGGGGAACCGGAGCGGGAGGAGGCGGCCCGACCCCCGGCGCACGGGCGGGCGGGGCCGGTCCGTAGGGAGCTCGAGCACCTCCGGCGCCCCGGCCAGGCGCTCTTTCGAGGCGGCGAGCTGGCCGGCCAGCTCGCCCGCGGTCAGCCAGCGCTGCTGCCACTCGGCGAAATCCGCGTACTGGAGCGGCAGCTCGGGGAAAGGCGAGGGCTCGCCGGCCGAGAGTGCGGCGTAGAGGGCGGTGAGCTCCCGGAGCAGGATCTCGACCGACCAGCCGTCCGACACGATGTGGTGCATCACCACCAGCAGGGCGTGCTCCCCGGCCCCGGTCCGCAGCAGGAGCGCCCGCAGGAGGGGGCCCCGGGCGAGGTCGAAGGGGCGCGCGAGCTCCGCGGCAGCCCGGCGCGTCCGCTCAGCGTCCGCCGGATCCGGGGGGAGGCCGGAGAGGTCGACCACCGGGAGCGGGAGGCGCTCCGCGGGGCCCGTCACCTGGAACGGCTCCCCGTCCCGCGCCACGAACGTCGCACGGAGGATCGCGTGCCGCCGCACGATCTCTGAAAGGGCCGCCGCGAGAACCGCCGGAGCGAGCGCACCCCGGAGCCGCACCGAAAGCGGCAGGTTGTAGGCCGGCGAGCCGGGGGCGAGCTGATCGAGGAACCAGAGGCGGCGCTGAGCCCGGGAGAGCGGCCGTAGGGCGCCCGCCGGCACCGGGTGGGCGACCAGGGACGGAGAGCCGTCGCTGGTGCCGAGCCCCGCCTCGACGGCCCGCGCGAGCCTCTCGACCGTGGGCTCCTCGAAGAGGCTCCGCAGCGGCAGCTCGACCCCGAGCGCGCTCCTTATCCACGAGATCACGCGGGTGGCGAGCAGCGAGTGCCCGCCCAGGTCGAAGAAGTTGTCGTGCCGGCCGACCGACGGGACGCCGAGGATCTCCGCCCAGAAGGCGGCGAGGCTCTCCTCGACCGGGGTGCGCGGCGCTCCGTCGCCCGCAGGCCCCGCGGCGCTCCCCGCCTCGGGCTCGATCCGGGCGAGGGCCTGGCGGTCCAGCTTGCCGCTGGGCGTGTGCGGCAGGGATTCGAGGAGCACCCAGGAGGTGGGCACCATGTGCTCGGGCAGCCGTCCCTTGAGGAACGCCCGGAGCTCCGCGGGGGTAGGCCTCTCGGCGCCCGCCCGGCCGGCCACGTAGGCCACGAGGCGCCGGTCGCCTCCCGGCCCGGGGAGTGCCAGCACGACGGCCTCCCCCACCGTCTCCGCCAGGGAGAGCGCGGCTTCGATCTCCCCCAGCTCGATGCGGAAGCCGCGCACCTTGACCTGGTGATCGATCCGTCCCAGGAACTCCAGGGCCCCGTCCGGCAGCCGGCGGACGAGGTCGCCGGTGCGGTAGAGCCGGGAGCCGGGCTCGCCGGCCTCCGCCGCGAACGGATCGGGGACGAAGCGGGCGGCGGTCTCCTCCGGGCGCGCGTGGTATCCCCGGCCCACCGGAAGGCCTCCGATGTACAGCTCGCCCGCCACCCCGTCCGGGCAGAGCTCCAGGCGGGGACCCAGCACGTGGAGCCGCGCGTTGGTGATCGGGCTTCCCAGAAGGGCGGGCCGGTCTCCCCAATCGCCGGGACTGCGCCAGGAGGTGACCTCGACCGTGGCCTCGGTCGGGCCGTAGAGGTTGATCAGCTCGGCGTCCAAGGCCGCATGGAAGGCCGCCTGCACGTCGGCCGTCAAGGCCTCGCCGCCGCAGAAGACCCGGCGCAGCGAGCGGCACTCCCCCAGCCGGCCGTCTTCGAGCAGGGCCCGCAGCAGGGAGGGGACGACCTGAAGGACCGTGATCCCGCGCTCCCGGAGCGTGCGCGTCAGGTACCCCGGATCGCGGTGCCCTCCGGGCCGCGCCAGGACGAGCGCAGCCCCCGCGAGGAGAGGGGCCCAGAATTCCCAGACCGAGGCGTCGAAGCTGAACGGCGTCTTCTGGAGGACCCGGTCCGAGGGCTCCAGAGGAAACTCCGCCTGCATCCACAGCATGTGGTTGACGATGGCCCGGTGGGGCACCATCACCCCTTTGGGGCGCCCGGTCGATCCGGAGGTGAAGATCAGGTACGCGAGGCCTGTATCCGGAACCGGCGCCTCGAGGGGTTCCGGGCTCTCCGCGGTGAGGGCCTCCCCGTACCCTTCCGTGAGCAGCACCGCAACCCCGGAATCGGCGAGCATGCCCGCCAGCCGCTCGGCCGGGTACTCCGGATCGAGCGGCACGTACGCGCCTCCGGCCTTGAGCACGCCCAGGATCGCCACGACCAGGTCGAGCGACCGTTCCAGGCGGAGGCCGACCCGCGCATCGCAACCCACCCCGCGGGAAGCCAGGTGCCGGGCCAGGCGGTTGGAGCGCAGGTCGAGCTCCGCGTAGGTGAGGGAGCCCTCCTCCGCGATCACCGCGACCCGCGACGGCGTGCGCGCGGCCTGGGAGGCGAACAGGGAGTGGAGGGTCGCCCCGCCCGGCCGGGGCACGGGGTTGACGCTCCAGGCGAGAAGCTCCCGGGCCTCCGCCTCGGTCAGCAGCGGCAGGTCCGAGAGGCGCTGGCCGGGCCCGGCCAGCGCCCCCGCGAGCAGAGTCCGGAAGTGCCCGGCCATGCGAGTGATCGTCGGGGCGTCGAACAGGTCGGCCGCGTATTCGAGAGAGCCGGCGAGCCCGGCCTCTCCCTCCTCCAGAGCCAGCGTAAGGTCGAACTTGGAGGTTTCGGCCGGGGCCGGCAGGAGCTCCACGGAGAGCCCCGGGAGCACCAGGGGCTCGGCCGGTGTGTTCTGGACCGCGAGCATCACCTGGAAGAGCGGCGAGGCCCCGAGGAGGCGCTCGGGCCTCAGGACCTCGACCAGGCGCTCGAAGGGGATGTCCTGGTGCGCATACGCCTGGAGCGTGACCTCGCGCACGCGGCCCAGCAGCTCCCGGAACGCGGGGTCCCCCGAGAGGTCGGTCCTGAGGACGATCGTGTTGACGAAGAACCCGATCAGACCCTCGGTCTCCATGCGGTTCCGGTTGGCCACGGGAGCCCCTACGGAGATGTCGTCCCGGTGGGAGTAGCGCTGGAGCAGGGCGTCGAAGGCGGCGAGGAGCACCATGAACGGCGTGCTCCCGTGCCGCCGGGCGAAGGCGGAGAGGTCCCGGGACGCCTCGCGCGGGAGGTCCACCTCCACCCGGCCGCCCCGGAAGCTCTGCACCGGGGGGCGGGGCCGGTCGAGAGGCAGCTCGAGGACGCCCGTCTCCCCCTGGAGCTGCTCCTTCCACCAGGCGAGCTGCCCGGCGAGCCCCTCCCCTTCGAGCCAGCGGTTCTGCCAGACCGCGAAGTCCGCGTACTGGAACGGGAGCTCGGGGAGCGGCGAGGACAGACCGGCGGCATAGGCGCGGTAGAGCGCGGCCATCTCGCGGAGCAGGACGCCCAGCGACCAGCCGTCGAAGACCGCGTGGTGCACGACGAGATGGAGCACGTGCTCGCGCTCCCCCACTCGCAGGAGGCCGATCCGCAGCAGCGGGCCCCGGGCGAGGTCGAAGGGGCGCTCCGCCTCCCGGGCCACGAGCCGGAGCGCCTCCCCGGGAGCGTCGGGAAGACCGGAGAGGTCGACCCGGCGCAGGGGCGAGCCGGCGGCCGGGTGGATCACCTGGACCGGCTCCCGCCCCTCTTCCGGGAACGTCGTGCGGAGCCCCTCGTGGCGCCGCGCCACCTCGGCCAGAGCGCGCTCCAGGGCGGCCTCGTCGAGACTCCCCCGGAGACGGACGGCCCAGGAGACGTTGTAGACCGGGGACCCGGGCGTGAGCCGGTCGAGGAACCAGAGCCTCTTCTGGGCCGAGGAGAGCGGGAGGGGGCCGGTGCGCGGAACCCGCTCGAAGGGCGGGGCCGCCGGGCCGGCCTCCGCGTTCAGGGCCTCCTCCACGGCGCGGGCGAGGAGCGACACCGTGGGGGCCTCGAAGAGGCGGCGGGCCGGGAGGTCCACGCCGAACACGCCGCGGATGCGGGAGAGCACCTGGGTGGCGGTGAGGGAGTGCCCCCCCAGGGCGAAGAAGTCGTCGTGGACGCCCACCCGCCCGCCCCCGAGGACGTCGCGGAAGAAGCCGGCCAGGGCCTCTTCGAGGGGAGACCGCGGCGCCACGGCGGCCCTCTCCCCGGCCGCGCCCGCCTCCGGCACGATCCGGGCGAGGGCCCGGCGGTCCACTTTGCCGTTCGCCGAGAGCGGGAGGGCTTCCAGAAAGGCGAACGCGGAGGGGACCATGTAGTCCGGCAGCCGCTCGGCGAGGAATCCGCGCAGGCTCTCCTCCGCGGGCCGCGGCTCCTCCACCGCCACGTAGGCGGCCAGGCGCCCGTCCTCGCGGAGGAGCACCGCGGCCTCCCGCACCGTGGGATGCCGGGCGAGCACCGCCTCGATCTCCCCCAGCTCGATACGGAGCCCCCGCACCTTGACCTGGTGGTCGAGGCGGCCCAGGAAGTCCAGGCTCCCGTCCGGCAGCCAGCGGACGAGGTCGCCCGTGCGGTAGACGCGGGCCCCCGGCCTGTCTGCCCAGGGATCGGGCACGAACCGCTCGGCGGTCAGGTCCGGCCGGGCCAGGTAGCCCCGGGCGAGCCCCGCGCCGCCCACGTAGAGCTCTCCCGGCACGCCCACGGGGACCGGCTGTCCCTCGCCGTCCAAGACGTAGACCCGCGTGCCGTCGATCGGCCGCCCGATCGGGGGCCTCCGGCCGTCCCCTCCCGGGAAGACGGGCGCCACGGTGGTGACCACGCTCGACTCCGAAGGGCCGTAGTGGTTCATCAGCCGGAATCCCGCCCCGGGATCGGGACCGCGGTGCAGCCGGTCGCCGCCCACGATCAGGGCGCGCAGCGCGAGCTCCGGGGGAATCCCCTCCTCCAGGACCGCCTCCGCGAGCGGCGTCGGCAGAAAGGAGAGGGTGATCCCCTCCTCTCCCCACCAGCGGATCAGGGCGGCGGGAGAGATCCAGACCTCCTCGGCGGGGATGTGGATCGATGCGCCGGCCGCCAGGTAGGGCCAGATCTCCCAGACCGAGGCGTCGAAGGCCGTGTTCGCCACCTGCGTGGCCCGGTCCTCGGCCGTGACCTGGTAGAGGTCCCGGTGCCACTGCACCAGGCCCGCGAGGCCGGAGTGCGGGATCTCGACCCCCTTGGGAGCTCCCGTGGAGCCTGAGGTGTAGACGACGTAGGCCAGGTTCTCCGGCCTCACGCCGCTCTCCGGAGGCCGGTCCTCCCGGCCGCTGACCGCCTCCCAGTCCCTGTCCAGGCAGAGGACGGTGGCCCGCGATTCCGGGAGCCGCGCAAGGAGCCCGCTCTCCGTGAGGAGCACCGGCGAGTCGGCGTCTGCGAGCAGGAACGCGAGCCTCTCGCGCGGGAACGCCGGATCGAGGGAGACGTAGGCCCCGCCGGCCTTGAGAATCGCGGCGACCCCCACGATCCGCTCGGGCGAGCGCTCCATGCACACGGCGACGCGTGCCTCGGGCCCCACGCCCAGCTCCCGCAGGTGGTGGGCCAGGCGGTTGGAGAGGGATTCGAGCTCCCCGTAGGTCAGCCGCTTCCCGCGCCCGGCCACGGCCACCGCCTCCGGCCGCCTCCGGGCCGCGGCGGACAGGGCCTCGTGAACGAGCTCTCCCGGCTCCTCGCGGGCCGTGTCGTTCCAGGAGACGAGGATCTGGTGCCTCTCGGGCTCTGCGAGGAGCGGCAGCTCCGCCACGGGACGCTGCGGCTCCGCCAGGGCGGCCGCGAGGAGCGTCCGGAAATGGCCCGCGATGCGTTCGACGGTCGCGGCGTCGAAGAGGGCCGCGGCATACTCCCAGACCGCCTCCAGCCCCCCTTCCTGGTCTCGCAGGTAGAGCACGAGATCGAACTTGGCCGTGCCCGTGCCCAGCTCCCGGACCGCGAGGCCGAGCCCCGGCCGCAGCTCCCCGGGCAGCCGGGGGGTGTTCTGGAGGACGAGCGCCACCTGGGCGAGCGGGCTGTGGCTCGCGCTGCGCTCCGGCTGCAGCTCCCGGATCAGGCGGTCGAAGGGGAAGTCCTGCCGGTCGGCTCCCGCGAGCACGGTCTCGCGCACCCGGTCGAGCAGCGCGGCAAAGCCCGGCCGCCCGGAGAGATCCGAGCGCAGGACCAGGTTGTTGGTGAACAGGCCGATCAATTCCTGGGTTTCCGGCCGGTGGCGGTTGGCGAACGGAGAGGCCACGACCACGTCGTCCCGGCCGGTCAGACGGTGGATCAGCGCGTCGAAGGCCGCGAGGAGGGCCATGAACAGGGTGGCGCTCCGGCTCCGGGCGAAGGCGGCGAGCGCCCGGACCTCGTCCGGCAGGAGCCGGGAGGAGATCTGCCCGCCGAGGAAGTCCTGGACCGGCGGGCGCGGGCGGTCCGCGGGCAGGTCGAGAAGCTCCGGAGCGCCGGCCAGGTGCTCTGTCCAGAAGGAGAGCTGCTCCCGTGCCTCCTCGCCTTCGAGCCAGAGCCGCTGCCAGGCCGCGAAGTCGGAGTACTGGAGCCGCGGCTCGGGGAGGGGGGACGGCGGGCCCCCGTAGAGCGCCGCCATCTCGCGGACGAGCACCCAGGTGGACCAGTCGTCCCCGGCCGCGTGGTGCAGGGTGAGGGAGAGCCGGTGGTCGTCTCGCCCGAGCCGCAGCAGCACGGCGGCGAGCCGAGGACCCTCGGAGAGCTCGATCCTGCGCCGGGCGAGGCCGGAGACAAGGCGCTCCGCCTCGGCGCTCCGCGCGGCGTCCGGCAGAGCCGTGAGATCCACCGCGGGGAGATCGACGGCGGCCGCGAGGAGGACGGGAACCGGCAGGCCGTCCACCTCCCGGAATGCGACGCGGAGCGCCTGATGGCGCCGCACGATCTCCCCCAGGGCGCGCCGCAGGGCCACGGCATCGAGCGGACCGGAGAGAGTGAGAAGGAGAGGGATGTTGAAGACCGGCAAACCCCCGTTCAGCCGGTCCGCGAACCACATGGCCTCCTGCGCGGGAGAGGTCACGAGGTGCCCGGCCACCGGGATTGCGGGACCCGCCGTGTCCGGGGCCCGGTCCGCGAGGAGGGCGGCCAGCCGAGCCACGGTCGGGGCCTCGAACAGAGCGCGCTGCGGGAGCCCCACGCCCAGGGTCTCGCGGATCCGCGCGAGCACGCGGGCCGCCGAAAGCGAGTGCCCCCCCAGGGCGAAGAAGTCGTCCTCGGCTCCGACTCCGGGAAGCTCCAGGACCTCCGCCCAGATCCCGGCGAGCGTCGCCTCCAGCGCGGTGCGGGGTAGAGCCGCGCCCGCCGCGGCTTCGGGAGCCGGCAGCGCCGCCCGGTCCACCTTGCCGTTGGGCGTGCGGGGGAGCTCGGGAAGGACCACGAAGAACGCCGGGACCATATAGTCGGCGAGCGACCGCCCGAGCCAGGCGCGCAGCTCGGAAACGTCGAGTCGCTCTCCGGCCACGTAGGCCACCAGGACCTTCTCCACGGCCTCGGCGCTCCCCTCCCGCTCCCGTGCCACGACCACGGTGTCCGCGACGCCCGGATGCCGCTCGAGGGCGGCCTCGATCTCCCCCAGCTCGATGCGGAAGCCGCGGATCTTGACCTGGTGGTCGATGCGGCCCAGGAAGTCGAGCTCGCCGTCTTCCCGGAACCGGGCCAGGTCCCCCGTGGCGTAGAGCCGCTCTCCCGGGGTCCCGGCGAAGGGATCGGGCACGAACCGCTGGGCGGTCAGGTCCGGCCGCCCGAGATAGCCCCGGGCGAGGCCCGCGCCTCCCAGGTACAGCTCGCCCTCGGGCACCGGCCGGAGGCCGGGGTCCAGCAGGTGGACGCGCGTCCCGTCGATCGGCCGCCCGATCGACGGGGGCCGTCCGTCGCCGCGCTCCAGCCGGACCCAGGTCGAGTAGGTGGTGTCCTCCGAAGGGCCGTAGAGGTTGTAGACCGCCTGCACCGTGGGGATGCGGTAGAGCCGCTCGACGAGCGCCGCCCGGAGCGGCTCTCCCGCCAGGTTGATCGTGCGCACCGAGGCAGGGATCCCTCCGGCCCGCGCCAGCTCGGCGATGGCGGAGGGGACCGTGTTCACCAGGGTGACCTCGCCGGCCGCGGGCAGGCGCGGAAGCTCCAGGGCGTTCTCCGCGAGAACCACCGTGCCGCCGAGCGACAGCGGGGCGAAGATCTCGAACACCGAGAGGTCGAAGCAGACCGACGTGGCGGCGAGGACGCCCCGCAGCGCCTCCGGCGGGAAGACGCCGGCCACCCAGCGCAGGAAGGCCACCACGGAGCGGTGCTCGATGGCGACCCCCTTGGGACGCCCGGTCGAGCCCGACGTGTAGATCAGATAGGCCAGGTTGCCGGTCCCCGCGAGCGGAGGGAGAGGGGCGGCGCTCCGCTCCTCCACCTGGGGCCGGTCGCGGTCCAGGCAGACGATCCGCGCCCGGGTCTCGGGGATTCTTTCGAGCAGGGGCTCTTCGGTCAGCAGGAGGGGGGCGTCGCTGTCCCCGAGGAGGAACGCCTGCCGCTCCCGGGGGTAGGCGGGGTCGACCGGCACGTAGGCGCTCCCGGCCTTCAGGACCGCGAGGAGGGCCACCACCAGCCCGGCCGTGCGCTCGGCACAGACCGCGACCCGCGTCTCGGGACCGGCGCCCTCTTCGCGCAGGAAGCGGGCCAGGCGGTTGGCCCGCCCGTCGAGCTCGCCGTAGGTGAGCCTCTCCTCCCCCGCCACCAGGGCCGGCGCCTCCGGCCGCTCCGCCGCCAACCGCTCGAACGCCTCGTGAAGACAGGAGATCCCCTCGTCCCAACCTCTACCCGGCAACGTCGTCCTCCTCGGCGAGCTGGCGCTCGATCTCTTCGAGCAGGATCTCCTCGACCCGCAAGGCGAGCCCCTCGACCGTGGGCTCGTCGAACAGGGCCCGCAAAGGGACCTCCACCTGGAAGGCCGTGCGCAGCCGGTGGAGCACCTGGGGGAGCAGCAGGGAGTGCCCTCCCAGCTCGAAAAAATTGTCCATGGCGCCCACCCGGCCGACTCCCAGGACCTCGCTCCAGATGGCGGCCACCGCCTCCTCGGACGACGTGCGCGGGGTGACGACATCCTCCTCCCGATCGGCGCGGGAGCGGCCGCCGGGAGCCGGGAGCGCCCGGCGGTCCACCTTGCCGCTGGGCGTCAAGGGGAGGGCTTCCAAGGTCACGAAGGCGGCCGGCACCATGTGCTCGGGAAGCCGGGCCTTGAGGAAGGAGCGCAGCTCCGGAACGGCCGGCGGCTCCTCCGGCCGGCGGGGCACCACGTAGGCCGCGAGGCGGCGGTCGCCGGGCGTGTCCTCCCGGGCGGCCACCACGGCCTCGGCCACCCCGGGGTGCTCCCCGAGGGCGGCCTCGATCTCCCGCAGCTCGACGCGGAAGCCGCGGATCTTGACCTGGTGGTCGATCCGGCCCAGGAACTCGAGGTCGCCCGAGGGGAGCCGGCGGACGAGGTCGCCCGTCCGGTACATGCGGCCCCCCGGCTCCGGGCTCCAGGGGTCGGGCACGAATTTCTCCGCGGTGAGGCCAGGGCGGCCGAGGTAGCCGCGGGCCGTGCCCGGACCCGCCACGCACAGCTCGCCCGGGATGCCCTGCGGGGCGAGCCCCCCTTCCGGATCGATCACCCAGGCCCGGGCCCCGGGCACGGGCCGGCCGATCGGGACCTCCCCGGCCGCGGACCGTTCCGCGATCTCTGCCGTGAGCTCGCACCAGGTGGCGACAATGGTCGATTCGGTGGGGCCGTAGGTGTTCCACAGGCGGACCCCTCCGCCGCCCCGAGCGTGCCAGGCCGCGAGCCGCTCCGGCAGGGCCCGCTCGCCGCCGATGACGACGAGGCGGAGCGACGGGGGCAGGCTCACGGGCTCCGCCGTGAGGCGCAGGACCATCTCGTGCCAGAAGGCGGTGGGCAGGTCGAGGATCGAGACGCCCCATTCCGCGCAGCGGCCGAGGAACTCGCCCGTGGACCCCAGCATGGCCTCGGTGCGCAGCGCGAGGGCCGCCCCGCTCGCGAGGCAGGGGTAGATCTCCTCGGCGCTGGTGTCGAAGCCGATCGAGGCGAACTGGAGCACGCGGTCGCGGGGGGTGAGGGCGTGCTCGTCCCGGAACGCCGC
>DATHUD010000094.1:0-4175 GCA_035462575.1 Thermoanaerobaculia bacterium
TGCGCGAGTGCTACCGGCTCGGCGCGGAGAAATTCGGCTGGAAGGACCGCAAGTTCGAGCCGCGCTCAATGCGCGACGGGCGGCTCCTCGTGGGCTGGGGGACGGCGACCGGCGTCTGGGGCGCGTTTCAGATGCCCGCCACGGCCCGCATCACGCTCAAGGCGGACGGGACGGCGCACGTCGCCAGCGCGACGAGCGACATCGGCCCCGGCACCTACACGGTCATCACCATGATCGCCGCCGAGTATCTGGGGCTCAGGCCCGAGCAGGTGAAGTTCGAGCTCGGCGACACAAAGTTCCCGCGCGCCCCTTCGCAGGGGGGCTCTTGGACGACGTCGAGCGTCGGCTCGGCCGTGTATGGCGCGGCTTTGGCCGTCGGCGCGAGGCTGTTGTCGCTGGCGAACGGGGAGGCGAGCTCGCCGCTCAAGGGCGTTGCGGCCGCGGACGTGGAGATGCTCGACGGCCGGCTGCGACTCAAAAGCGACCCATCGCGGTCCGTCAGTGTCTCGGAAGTCATGAAGCGCAACGGCCTCGCCGAGATCACCGAGACGTTTGAGGCACGCCCTTCTAAAGAGCGCGAGAAGTACGCGACGCTGGCGCATGGGGCGCAGTTCATCGAAGTGAAAGTTGATCCGGACCTGGGCAACGTCCGCGTCACGCGCGCGATCGAGGTCACAGCGTGCGGGAAGATCATCAACCCCAAGGCGTCCCACAGCCAGGAGATCGGCGGCGTGGTCTGGGGCATCGGCATGGCGCTCTTGGAGGCCACCGAAATCGATCACCGCTACGGGCGGATCATGAACCCGAACCTCCAGCACTATCACGTACCGGTCAACGCGGACGTCCACGAGATCGAGACGATGTTCGTCGAGGAGGACGACACGATCGTGAATCCGCTCGGCGTGAAGGGGATGGGGGAGCTGGGGATGGTCGGGATCCCGGCCGCGATCGCCAACGCCGTCTTCCACGCCACGGGCAGACGCATCAGGGAGCTGCCGATTACGCCGGACAAGTTGCTGTAAACGAAGGAGTCACTGATGAACGAAGTGCGAGCGTTAGTCGAAGCGTTCGACGCGGCGAACGTCAGGGGCGAACAGTGCGCCCTGGCGACGGTCGTGAGCGTCGAAGGATCTTCCTACCGTCGCCCGGGTGCGCGGATGCTGGTCTGCGAAGCGGGGACCGGTATTGGCACGACCAGTACGGGCACGATCAGCGCCGGGTGCCTCGAAAGCGACGTCATCGAACACGCGAAGCGGGTGATACGGACCGGCGAAGCGAAGCTCGTCGAGTACAACACCGCCTCGACGAGCGACGAGATGGTCTGGGGTCTGGGGCTCGGCTGCAACGGCATCGTGCGCGTGCTGGTCGAGCCGCTCGCCTCCGGTTCTCTCTCCATGGAGGCGTTGAGACGTTCTCAGGCCGCCTCCGTATCGGTCGCGACGGTGTATCAATGCACGTCGTCCGATCTGGCGCGCGTCGGCGCGCGCCTTGTCATCCAGGAGGAGGGGAACGTCAGCCACGAGAACATGAGCGGCAAGATGGCCGCGAGGCTCGAGAACGAGGTGCGAGCGCCGTCGCGCGGTGGCATGAAGTCCGTCAAGGTCTTTATCGAAACGCTCCTGCCCCCCGTCCCGCTCATCGTCTTCGGGGCGGGGCAGGACGCGCTGCCGGTCGTCGAGCTCGCGCGTGGGTTGGGCTGGCAGACGGAGGTCGTCGATCCGCAGGCCCGCCCGGCCAGCCTCTCCCGGTTTGCCGTGGCGGACCGGGTTACTCTCTCGCGCCCGGAAGACGTAGAGGCAGAGGTCCGCATTACGCCGCGAACGATGGCGCTTCTGATGTCGCACAACTACGTGCATGACCTGACGTTGCTCCGGTTCCTGTTGGCGTCGCCCGCTCGCTACATCGGGGTCCTGGGCCCGCGCAAGCGGACCGAACGGATGCTCAAGGGACTGGCGATGAACGAAGCCGAGCGGGCTCGCCTTCATGCACCGGCCGGTCTGGACATCGGCGCGAACGGTCCCGCCGAGATCGCGCTGTCGATCGTCGCGGAGATGCGCGCGGTGTTGGACGGGCGGCGCGGCGCAATGTTGCGCGAGCGCCGGGGCTCGATCCACGGCAATCCGGGGCACAACGAGGGCGCCGCCTGGGCGGAGGAGCGAGTCCTGCCTTGGGTGGCGGCGTGAGCGTCGGCGCGGTGATCCTGGCGGCGGGGTCATCCTCCCGCATGGGCAGCCCGAAGCAGATCCTTCGATTCCGCGGCGAAAGCCTGCTCCGGCGCGCCGCCCTGGCTGCGCTGGGCGCGGGGTGCTTTCCTGTCGTCGTGGTCACAGGCGCATCCGCGGAGCTTTCGAGACGCGAGTTGGACGGGCTCGACGTGCGAGAAGCCTTGAACCCCCGTTGGGAGACCGGGATGGCCTCGTCCATCGCCGCGGGGCTCGAAGGTCTTCTCGGCGCGGATCCGGACACAGCGGCAGCCGTTTTCCTGCTGTGCGACCAACCTCACGTCACTGCCGGCGTCATTTCCGGCCTCGCCGCGGCGCACCGCGTCACCCGCAGGCCCGTCATCGCCTCGACGTATGGCGGGAGCTTCGGCGTGCCGGCGTTGTTCGGCAGGTCGCTCTTCCCCGAGCTGGCACGGCTCGAAGGCGGGGCCGGCGCAAAGCAGGTGATCCTGAGATACGCTTCGGAGGCGTGCTTTCTGCCCTTCCGAGGCGGTGAGGTGGACGTGGACACTCGTGATGATTTTGCGCGCCTGATTGACGCCCGATAGTGCGCGGCCGCTTCCGGCAGAGGACCGGCGCGGCTCGAGCCCCTACGCTTCGCCGCCGGAGTCCGGTCCGTCCAACTGGCGCACCTCGCACTCGAGATCCCACTCATCGCCGTGGACGCTGAGGAACCGACGGGTGTGCTCGATGGCCTCCTCCTTCGACTTCGCCTCGAGGATCGCGTAGCCGCCGATGACCTCCTTGGTCTCGGTGAACGGTCCATCGGTCGTCGACAGCTTGCCGCCGCGCAGGCGCACGCGCACGCCTTCGGATGTCGGCCGCAGCCCGGCGGTGTCGATCAGGACGCCAGCCTGGGTCATCTCCTCCATCAGCTTGCCCATATCGGCCATCAGCCGCTCGGTAGGTGCCTTGGCAGTCTTCTCGTCGATCCGGATCATCGAGAGGAATCGCATGGGGTCTGGTCTCCTTGTTAGGAGCCTGCGGGCAGAAATCGTGGGGGTCCTGCCCAAGCCGGAGAACAAGGACCCAAAGGACTGCAAGGACAACAGCTTTGATGTCCTTGATGTCTTTGCAGTCCTTGCTCCGGCTTTTCTGCCGCGCAGGCTCCTCGGGCACCTAGCAGGTTTTATTTGGACTTGGAACCTTCTTGAGATCGTAGCGATAATCCTGATGACCTTCAAAGGTTATCGGCGGGTTCCCGCCGAACCTGACTAAAGTGAGAGTCTCGTTCTCAATCTTGAATATGGCGGAGACCACCAGGCCGATGTCGTCCGGGTTCGAGCTATCCGTGATTGTGGCGTGTAGCTGCTGTGGGACTGTTCCTATAGGCAGTGTAAATGTCGCCTCATACCTATCGTCGGTCTTTGGTCCTTGAAAGCGGAGCGAATTGCCGGTGATGGTTACTGTGTATTTACCTGCCGACTCTTGGCCCACTTGGACTCCCTCCCAGTATCCTTGGAGAGGTTGTGTTTGTGCAGCGGTTGGCTGAGGAGTCGCGGAAGCGTCTTGTGCGCGAACGAGCGCACAAGGTATGAGTATGGAAAGCGCGATGATGGTGAATGCTGTTTTGATGATCATTTTCATCTTACCTTTTGGTTTCGGCTGCTGTCGGTTCAAGGATTCAGCAGGAAGAAGGATACGCCTCCGCCTTGAGAGAGTCAACGCGGTGGCGGCGGCTGAATAGACAATTCGTACGATAAGGCACAGACCTTTTGAGCCTCCGCGGCGCTGAGCGCAATCAACGTAGAGACGCCCCGTGGGGCGTCTCCGGGGCGGCGAGATCTCCCCGAAAACAATGATGTGCCGCGGGATCTCTTGCCAGTCCGGATCGTCCTTCCCGATTCGGAGACGCCCCACGGGGCGTCTCTACATTAGCGGGCTCTCCGCTCTAAGTCGGTTTGAGGCCGAAGGCTTCGCCAGGAGAAGGGGAGGCGGCGGGTCGCCGTGCTT
>DATHUD010000095.1:0-13343 GCA_035462575.1 Thermoanaerobaculia bacterium
CCTCTGCGTCAAGGATTCCATGACTGACCCTCCCCAGAGTTGGGGGGAGCCCCTCTCCAGGGTCTCCCCCCTTCAAGGCTACTCCTCTTTGGTTCCGGCTACGCCGGGTTAGGAGAGGGAGCCGGAGGGTGAGGTCGCAGGGCAAGACGGCCCCGAGGCCCTTCGGGAAGCGTGCCCCCTCCACCTTTGTTACACTACCCGGACGCTGGAGAGCTCCAGGCAGTCGCTCCGCAAGGCCGAAACGCCTGGGCGGAGAGGAAAGTCCGAACTCCAACGGGCAGCAGGCTCGCTAACGGCGAGGCGTGGCGACGCGACGGAAAGTGCAACAGAGAATAAACCGCCGGGCTCCTTCGGGCGTCCGGTAAGGGTGAAACGGTGCGGTAAGAGCGCACCGCTCCACCGGTGACGGTGGAGGCACGGCAAACCCCCTGCGGAGCAAGACCAAATAGGGGAACGGATCTGCGGGCCGCCCGTCCCGCTCCCGGCCTTCGGGCCGGGACCGTTTCCGGGTAGGTTGCTGGAGGCCCGGGGCAACCCGGGTCCCAGAGGAATGACTGCTAGCCGGCGCTTCGGTGCCGGGGATACAGGATTCGGCTTACGGAGCTCTCCGGCGTCTTGATTCGTCCCCCTCATCTCCCCCCTCCTGCCGGCCCGGGCGACCGGGTCGGGGTCGCCGCCCTGTCGGGGCCGGTCGATCCCGCGCGGCTCTCAGCCGGGGTCGAAGCCCTTCGCCGGCTCGGCTTCGAGCCGGTCCTCGCGGACAACCTGGGCTCCCGCCACGGCTTTTTCGCCGGCACGGACGCGGAGCGCCTGGCCGCCTTTCACCGCCTGGCGGCCGATCCCGGCCTCACGGCCATCTTCTTCGCCCGCGGCGGCCATGGCCTGATGCGGCTCCTGCCCGCCCTCGACTGGGACCTGCTGCGCCGGCACCCGCGAGCCTACGTTGGCTATTCGGACCTGACCCCGTTCCTCCTGGGGCTCGTGGAGCGGCTGGGGCTCGTCTCCTTCCACGGCCCGCTGGTGGCGGCGGAGCTCGCGCGCGGCCTTTCAGGCCCGGAGGAGGAGTCGCTCCTCGGCGCACTCGCCGGGCGTTACCCGGTGGAGCAGCCGTTCACCTCTACGCTCCGGGAGGGGGAAAACGGCGGCGCCTCGGGCCCGCTCCTGGGCGGCTGCCTGAGCCTCCTCGCGGCCACGCTCGGCACCCCCTTCTTCCCGGACCTCGAAGGCTCCCTCGTGTTCTGGGAGGACATCAACGAGGCGCCCTACAAGGTCGACCGCATGTTGACCCACCTCAGCCTGTCGGGTAATCTCGCGAATATCGAGGGCATGATCGTCGGTCATATCGAGGGAGCCGGAGAGCCCGGCGGGGAGCCGGCAAAGACCGCGGAATGGCCGGCTGTGGTGGCGTCCAACCTGTCGGGTTTCTCCTGGCCGCTCGCCTGGGGGCTCGAGAGCGGACACGTGGCGCCGAACCGGACGCTCCCCGTGGGGCTGCCGGCGCGGCTCGACACGGCCAACGGCCGGCTCGTGCTCGGCTTGGGATGAGAACCATGGGCAACCCTGTCTTCAAGACCACCAGCAACACCCCCGCCGGACCGGCCAAGAGGGGCGGCTACGCCCTCGAGCTCAAGGCCGGGGACGTCATCTTCCGGGAGGGCGACCTCGGCACCGAGATGTTCATCATCAACGAGGGCAAGGTCGAGATCCTGAATCAGGTGGGGGACGAGGAGCAGCTCCTGGCCGTGCTCGAAAAGGGGGATTTCTTCGGCGAGATGTCGGTGCTCGAAGACCTCCCCCGGGCGGCCACGGCGCGGGCGGTCACCGACTGCCGGCTCCTCCAGATCAACGGCTCGACCTTCGACCAGCTCCTCCAGGGCAACCCGGAGATCGCCGTGCGCATGATGCGCAAGCTCTCGCGCCGCCTGCGCGAGACGGACGATCTCCTGCGGAGCCTCATGGGGACGAACGTCCGCGCCTCCCGCGAGGTGCCGCACCAGGCGGTCCAGGTGGTCGCCGAGGGGCCGGAGAGGCTGGTGCACGTCCCCTCCGGCATGGAGTTCTTCCTCTCGAACGGCCCCGAGACCACGATCGGCCGCAAGGACCCGGTGACCGGCATCTTCCCGGACATCGACCTCACCCCGGTCGACACCCAGCGCTCGGTCTCCCGCCGCCACGCCAGGATCTACCGCCGGGGGAGCAAGTTCTTCTTCGGCGAGGAGATCGGCACGATGAACAGCACCTTCGTCAACGGCGCGCGCCTGGAGACGGGCGTGCCCGGGGAGGTCCGCCCGGGCGACGAGCTGCGGTGCGGCGTCGTCAACCTGCGTTTCGAGGTCCCGTAGGCTTCTGAATCCCCAGACGCCTCTCGGTCTGGTCCGCGGAGTGGGCCCGGCGCGCGCCGCGGGCTTGGCCGACGCGGGGTACCGCACCGTCCTCGACCTGCTCCATCACCTCCCCCTGCGCTATGAAGACCGGAGCGAGGTCGCGGCCGTCTCGGGCGTCGCGGCCGGAGGCTCCTACACCCTGCGCGGCAAGCTCTCGGGGATGCGGCTGCTGCGCACCCGGCGCCGCGGGTTCAGCATCGTCCGCGGCGTGCTTTCAGATAGCACGGGCACGCTCCCGGTCGTCTGGTTCAACCGCCCCTATCTCCCGAGCCAGGTGCTGGCCGGGGAAGAGTACGTTCTCTACGGAGCCGTGCGGGAGCAGGACGGCGCGCTGGAGCTTCTGAACCCTTCGTGCGAGAAGGCGGAGCAGGCGCTCCACGGCGCCCGGATCACCCCGGTCTACCCCGCGGCCGGGAGCCTGGGGCCCGCGGCCCTGCGGCGGATCTTCGCCGCGATCCTCGGGGAGATGGATCTCCCGGCGCAGATCCCCGAGCCGCTGCCGGACGGCCTCCTCGCCCGCCACGGCCTCCCCCGGCTGGGCGAGGCGCTCTACGATCTCCACGCGCCGCGGGGCGCGGCCGTCCTGGCGTTGAACGCCCGGCAGAGCCCGGCCCACCGGCGGCTCGTCTACGGCGAGCTCCTGGACCTCCAGCTCACCCTGGCTTTCCTCCGGACCCTGGAGGCGGGGGAGCCGCGCGCGCGGTCCTACCGGATCGACGACAAGCTGCGGCGGGTCGCCCGGAGCGTCCTCCCGTTTCCCCTGACCGGGGCGCAGAAGCGGGCTCTCCGGGAGATCGCGGACGACTTGAAGGGTGAGCACCCCATGCTCCGCCTGCTCCAGGGGGACGTGGGGAGCGGCAAGACGATCGTGGCCGCCCTGGCGCTGGTGATCGCCCTGGAGAACGGGTACCAGGGGGCCTTCATGGCCCCGACCGAGCTGCTGGCCGAGCAGCATTACGCCAACCTGCGGCGGCTCCTGGGCGACCGCTATCCGCTCGCGCTGTTCACGAAATCGGCGCCTGAGCCCCGGCTCCTCCGCGAGGCGCTCGCCTCCGGGGAGATCCGGCTCGCCGTGGGCACCCACGCCCTGCTCCAGGAGGGGGTGGCCTTCCGGAGCCTCGGGCTCGCCGTGGTGGACGAGCAGCACCGATTCGGCGTGACCCAGCGGGCCCTCCTGCGGCAGAAGGGGGAGCGGCCGGATATGCTGGTGATGACGGCGACGCCCATCCCCCGGTCTCTGGCTCTCGCGGCGTACGGCGACCTGCCGGTCTCGACGCTCGACGAGCTGCCCCCCGGGCGCTCGCCCGTGGCGACCGAGGTGGTGCCCGCGGGCAAGAGCCGCGAGGTCTACCGCCGGCTCCGCGAGGAGCTCGCGCGCGGGGGGCGGGCCTACGTGGTCTTCCCGCTCATCGAGGAGAGCGACCGGGTGGCCGCGGCGTCCGTGGCCGAGGCCGGGGAAAAGGTGCGGGAGCTCTTCCCCGAAATCCCGAGCGCCGTGCTCCACGGGCGGGTGGACGTCGAAGAGCGCGACCGGGTGATGCGGGCGTTCGCCGCCGGGGAGGTTCGATTGCTGATCGCGACGACCGTGATCGAGGTCGGGGTGGACGTGCCCGAGGCCACCTGGATGGTCATCGAGAGCGCCGAGCGCTTCGGGCTCGCCCAGCTCCACCAGCTCCGGGGGAGGGTGGGGCGGGGCGCTTCGCCGTCCCGCTGCGTGGCCCTCCACGGCCGCCTGACCGAGGCGGCGAAGCGGCGCCTGGAGGTCTTCGCGGCGACCACCGACGGCTTTGCGATCGCCGAGGCGGACCTCGCGATCCGCGGCCCCGGGGACGTCCTCGGCACCCGCCAGGCGGGCCTCCCCGCGCTCCGCCTGGCCCGCCTTCCCGAGGACTGGGAGCTCCTGGAGCGGGCCCGGGACGACGCCCGAGAGCTCCTGCCGCGCCTGCCGGACCCGGGGATGGAGGCGCTGCGCGACCGGGTGCTCCCCCTCGTGGCCGCGGCGGTGGACGAGGCGAGGCTGGGAGGCGGATAGGGGATGCGGGTCCTCCTGATCGCGAACACCCTCCCTCCAGGGGACGTTTCCGGCGTCGGCGAACAGGTGCTACAGTTGGCGGCCGGCCTGCGGGAGAAAGGGGACGAGGTCCTTGTGCTGGGCCGTGGCCCGGGCGGCGCCTCGGGGCCCAAGGTGTTGTTTCCGCTCCTCGTGGTTCCAGCGGTCTTCAAGGCTCTCCGGCGGTTCCGCCCCCACGTGGTGCAGGTTCACGAGTCGGACGGCGCGCTCGCGGCGCTCCTGGTCGCGGTGCTCGCGCCGCTCCTCGCTCCGCCGCCGCTCCTGGCCGCCCTGCTCCAGGTGAGCTACGTCGAGGAGCTGCGGGCGGTGCGCCCGCTGCGGGTGCGGGGACGGGTGCTGGGCCGGCCCGGGAGCGTCGAGCGCCGCTTCCGCTGGGCCAAGGCGCCGCTGCAGATCGCGCTCGGCCGGTTGACCGCCTTTGTGGCGGACCTGGTCCTGGCGCCTTCGGCGGCCACGGCGGCCGAGATCCGGCGGGACTACGGCGTGGGCGAGGTGGGCGTGCTCCCCAACGTGACCGGCGGGCTGGCGCTCGCGCCGGCCGCGCCGCTTGAAGAGGGGATCGCGCCGGGCTTCCTCCTCTTCGTCGGCCGCCTGCGCATCCGGAAGGGCGTCGAGGTGCTGCTGGAGGCGCTGAGCGCGGTGCGCCGGACGGTCCCCGGGGCGCGGCTCCTGATCGCCGGGGACGGCGAGCACCGGGCGGCCCTGGAACGCAAGGCCGCGGAGCTGGGGTTGGGATCGTCCGCGGTCTTTCTCGGCCGGTGCGACGCCTCCCGGGTGCGGGGGCTTCTCCGGGACGCCGCGGCGCTGGTGGTGCCCTCGACCTACGAGGGGATGCCGCTGGTGGTGCTGGAAGCCATGGAGGCCGGGCTGCCGGTCGTGGCGAGTCGGGTAAGCGGCATCCCGGAGGTGGTGGACGACGGGACGACAGGGTGGCTCGTGCCGCCCGAAGATCCGGACGCCCTGGCCGCCGCGCTGGGCGAGGCGCTGGGGAATCCCGACGAGGCCCGGCGCCGGGGCGGGGAGGGCCGGCGGCGGGTGGACGAACGGTTCCGGCCCGCGGTGGCGGCCGGAATGTGGCACGCGGCGGTCCGAAGGGCCGGCCGCTTCGAGGATTTCGAGGACTTGGAATGACAAGGAGGGGATTCGGCTCATGATGGGACGCGCGCTGCTGATCGTCGGCGCCATGGCCACGCTGGGGTTCATCGCCTCCGCCGTGCTGGGTTACACGCTCGCCGCCCCCACGGACGCGGACATGCCGCTCCACGTGCTCGTGGGGCTGGCCTCTTCTCTCCTCCTCCTCTTCTCCCACTGCTGGATCATGTTCTACCTGATCGGCACCGGGAAGGCGATCAAGGAGGCCGTGAACGAAAACGGCCTGGAGCCTTCCCTGATCGAGGACACGAAGCGGTTCAAGAACGCCTCCTACCCCTCGCTCATGCTCGCCATGACGCTCGCCATCGCCACCTTCGTGCTGGGCGGCGGGGTCGCGACCGGCTCCCTCCCGTCGTGGGTGCACCACGTCCTCTTCTACGCCACCTTGGTGGTGCAGGCGCGGGCCCTGTGGATCGAGAACCGCGTCCTCGCCGAGAACGAGCGGCTGATGGCCGACATCAACGGCCGCCTGTCGGGGCCGCCGCGGGGGCGGAGGGCGGAAGCCTGATCCGGCCATGGACACCAACCTCCTCTTCACCACAGGGGTCCAGTTTCTCCTGCTGCTCCTCTCGATCTCCCTCCACGAGGCGGCCCACGCCTGGGTGGCGGACCTCTGTGGCGACCCCACCGCCCGCTCGCTCGGGCGGACCAGCCTGAACCCGGCGCGGCACTTCGATCCCATCGGCTCGCTCCTGTTCCCGGCGCTGCTCCTGGGGTTGAACGCTCCGCTTTTCGGCTGGGGCAAGCCCACGCCCATGGTCGACAAGAACCTGGGGCGGCCCGGCCGGGACGAAGTGCTGATCGTGGCCGCCGGATCCTTCGCCAACCTCCTGCTCGTGGCCGCCGCCACGCTCGGGATCATGATCGCCATTCGGATCCTGGGGCCGGAGGCGCGGCAGGCGGGGTTTCTCACGCTGCTCCACCAGACCAAGCAGGCCGAGGTGCTCCCCGGTTTTCCGATCATGTTCACCCTGGTGCGCCTGGCGACGATCAACGCCTTTCTCGCCGCCTTCAACCTGATCCCGCTGCCGCCGCTCGACGGCGGGCAGATCGCGCTCCACCTGCTGCCGGCCGACTGGTCGGCCAAGCTTTCCGCTCTGCGCCCCTACGGATTTATCATCGGGGTCGCCCTGGCGCTCGCCGCGCTGCCGCTCCTGCTGGTGCCCTTCTACGGCGTCCTGGGGCTGGTCATCAATCTCGTCTGAGGAACTGGGAGAGGTCGTGGACGAACAGAACATCGTGCTCTCGGGCATGCGCTCGACGGGAAAGCTTCACCTGGGCAACTACTTCGGAGCCCTCAAGAACTGGGTGGACCTCCAGGACCGCTACCGCTGCTACTACATGGCCGCCGACTGGCACGCCCTGACCAGCGACTACGCCGACCCGTCGCAGGTGGCCGCGAACACGCTCGAAATCGTGATCGACTGGATCTCCGCCGGGCTCGACCCGGAAAAGTCGGTGATCTTCGTCCAGTCCATGGTGCCCGAGCACGCGGAGCTCCACCTGCTGCTCTCCATGCTCACGCCGCTGGGCTGGCTCGAGCGCGTGCCGACCTACAAGGAGCAGATCCAGCAGATCGAAGCCAAGGACTTGCAGACCTACGGCTTTCTCGGCTACCCGGTGCTCCAGACGGTCGACATCATCATCTACCGCGCCCACTACGTGCCGGTGGGGGAGGACCAGGCGAGCCACCTGGAGTTCAGCCGCGAGGTCGTGCGCCGGTTCCACCACTTCTACGGCGAGGGGGTCTTCCCGGAGCCCAAGGCCCTGTTCACCCCCACGCCCAAGGTGCCGGGCATCGACGGCCGCAAGATGTCCAAGTCCTACGGCAACGCGATCAACCTCTCGGATCCGCCGGACGTCATCCTCGCCAAGTGCAAGCAGATGTTCACCGACCCGCAGCGCCTGACGCGCAAGGACCCGGGGCGGCCCGAGGTCTGCAACCTCTACGAGTTCCACAAGCTGATGTCGCCCGTCGACGTCCAGGAGCGGGTGGCCCACGAGTGCCGGGCCGCGCTGATCGGCTGCGTGGACGACAAGAAGCTCCTGGCCCAGATCATCATCGACTACCTGGAGCCCATGCGCCGCAAGAGAGAAGAGCTGCTGCGCGACCGGGACACGGTCCATGACATCCTCGTCGAAGGCTCGAAGAAGGCGCGGGAGCGGGCGGCCGAGACCATGGAAAAGGTCCGCGGTGCCATGAGCCTCGACTACCGGAAGCTCCTGGAGAAGGTCCTCGGATGAGCGACAGTATTCCCGAAAAGCCGGAAGGGCCCGAGGCGCCCGAGGCGCCGGAAGCGCTCCCGGTCGCCACGGAAGAGGCCGAGGCGCCGCTCCCCCCGCCCGAGGTCCTCCGGCCCCGGAAGCGCAAGAAGGGCGCGGCCGAGCCCGAGGCGATGGCCGAGGGGACGGAGACCGCCGCGACCGGGGGAGAGGGCGGGGGCTCGGGGCTGCTGCCCGAATCGTGGCGCGTCCACCTGCCCGTGTTCGAGGGGCCTCTCGACCTCCTGCTTCACCTGATCAAGCTCAACCGGGTGGAGATCACGGACATCCCGGTGGCGACCATCTGCGACCAGTTCCACGCCTACCTGGAGCTGATGGAAGTGCTGAACCTGGACGTCGCCGGCGAGTACATCTACGAGGCGGCGGTCCTGATCCACCTGAAATCCAAGATGCTCCTGCCCCGGCCGGCCAAGGCCGAGGGCGAGCCCGAGGAAGATCCGCGCCAGGAGCTGGTCGACCGCCTGCTCGAATACCGGCGCCTGAAAGAGGTGGCGCAGTCGTTCGCCGAGCTCGACCGGGTGCGCGCCGGGATCTGGACGAGGAAGCCCCAGCCCCTGCCCGCGGCGCCCGTGGGCGAAGAGGAAGAGATCGACCTGGGCGAGGTCTCGCTCTTCGACCTCCTGGGGGCCTTGAAGACGGCGCTGGTGCGCTACGATCGGGAGCACCCGCCGCCGCTCCAGCTCACGCTCGAGGTCTTTTCGGTCCGCGGGCAGTTCGACCGGCTGCTCTCGCATCTGGACGCCGGCCACCCGTTCGACCTGATCGCGGACCTGAGAAGCCGCTCCTGCCGGCCCGAGGCCATCGCCGCCTTCCTGGCCGTGCTCGAGCTCGCGAGGTTGAACCTCGTGCGGGTCCACCAGACGGAGTCGGGCGACGTCATCCTCTACCGCACCACCCGTGAGCTCAACGATCACGAGCGGGAGGCGATCGGTCTATGACGGAAAGGTACGACATGGAGGCGGCGATCGAGGCGATCCTCTTCGTCTCCTCCGAGCCGGTGCCCAGGACCAAGCTCCTGGAGCTGTTCGACGCCGAGGAGCGCGAGCAGGCGAACGAGGCCCTGGAGGCGGTGCTCGCCCGCTATGCCGCGGGCGACGGCCGGGGCATCATGGTCGAAGACGTGGGGGGCGGCGTGCGCCTCGCGACCCGGCCGGAGATGGTCTCCTGGCTCCGCCGCTTCTTCGATGTCTCGGGCGGCAACAAGCTCTCCATGGCCGCCCTCGAAACCCTGGCGATCATCGCCTACCGGCAGCCGATCACCGGCCCGGAGGTCCAGGAGCTGCGCAGCGTCAACCCCTCGGGCGTCATCAAGACCCTGCTCGAGCGTCGCCTCGTGCGGATCGTCGGCCGCAAGGAGGTGGTGGGCAAGCCCTTCCTCTACGGCACCACGCGGGAGTTCCTGGTCCACTTCGGCCTGAACAGCCTGCGCGACCTGCCGCCGCTCGAAGAGTTCGAGGAGAGCTTCGGCGCGGGCGGGGAGGCGCTCGTGGGGCTCTCCGAGATGGTCGCGACGCCGGAGGAGATCGAGAAAGCCCTGGAAGGGACGCCCGCGCTCGAGGGAGAGGACCGCGAGGAAAGCTTCTTGCGGGAGGTGGCGGATCTGGAGGATCGGCAGGACGCGGTGTCCGTCGAAGAGGGAGAAGGTTGAGGTCGTCACCATGAGCGAGGAGAGGCTGCAGAAGATCCTGGCGCGGGCGGGCATCGCCTCCCGGCGGAAGGCCGAGGAGCTGATCGAGGAGGGCGCCGTCACCGTCAACGGCAAGGTCGCCCTGCTGGGGGAGAAGGCCGACCCGGCGCGGGACTCGATCAAGGTCCACGGCAAGCGGGTCCAGCCTTCCACGGCGCACCGGTATCTGATCCTGAACAAGCCGAAGGCGGTCATGTCCACCGTCTCCGATCCCGAGGGGCGGCCCACGGTGATGGACTTCGTGCCCCCCATCCTCCGGAAGGCCCTGGTGCCCGTGGGGCGCCTCGACTTCAACACCGAGGGCTTGATCCTGCTCACCGACGACGGCGATTTCGCGCAGCGGATCGCCCATCCCCGCTACGGCAGCACCAAGACCTACGAGGTCAAGGTGAGAGGGACCCCCCGGGAAGCGGACCTCGACCGCCTGCGCACCGGCGTCTTCCTCGAAGGGCGCCGCACCGCCCCGGCCGAGATCACCGCGCGCAATCCCCACAAGCTCACGGGCCCCCGCCGCCGGGGCGTGCCCGAGAGCGAAAACTCCTGGTGGGTCGTCCAGCTCACCGAGGGGCGCACGCGCCAGATCCGCGAGATGTTCTACCAGATCGGCCACCCGGTCCAGAAGCTGCGCCGCGTGGCGATCGGCCCCTTGAAAGCCCCGGAGCTCGAGCCCGGCGCTCTGCGCGAGCTCACCGAGCGGGAGGTCGAGAAGCTCCTCAAATCCGCCCGCGGACCGCAGGAGAAGAAGGCACCGGCGAAGAAGGCGGTCACCGCGAAACCCGCCGCGAAGAAGCCCGCCGCGAGGCCGGCCGCGAAAAAGCCCGCCGCAAAGAAGCCGGCGGCCAGGAAGGCGGCGGCTCCCCCTCCGGGGAGCAAGAAGCCGGCGGGGAAAAAGCCGGTGAGCCGGAAACCGGCGGCCCGAAAGGCCCCTTTCCGCTCCGGCAAGCCGGCGCGCGGGCGGAGCTAGGGCATGACCACCTCCGGTCCTTTGATCGTCGCCATCGACGGCCCGTCCGGCGTGGGCAAGAGCACCGCGGCGCGGCGGCTCGCCAGGAAGCTCGGCGTCCCCTTCCTGGACACCGGGGCCATGTACCGGGCCATCGGCTTGAAGGTCCTGGAGAGCGGAGTCGATCCTCACGACCGGGACGGCGTCCTCGCCATCTCGGACGGAGCGGACGTCAGCCTGGGCCGGAGGGTGGACGGCACCTTCGAGGTCCTCCTGGACGGCGAGCCCGTGGAGGCCCGCATCCGCACGCCGGAGGTGGGGGAGGCGACCTCCGCCATCTCGGCCTACCCCGAGGTCCGCCGCCGGATGGTCGCCCTCCAGAGGGACGCCGCCACCCACTTCGGCGCCGTCCTCGAAGGGCGGGACATCGGCACCCGCGTCTTTCCCGAGACCCCTTACAAGTTCTTCCTGGACGCCCGCTCCGACGTCCGCTTCCAGCGCCGCTTCGAAGAGCTCGCCGCCGCCGGCCAGACGGTCACCTACGACCAGGTCGTCGCCGAGATCAACAGCCGCGACCACCGGGACAGCACCCGCGCCGACTCGCCCCTCACGAGAGACGACAGCTACACCTTCGTCGACACCTCGGACGTGGACGTCGATGACGTCGTGGAGCGGATGGCGCGGGAGATCGCCGGGCGGGAAACCTAGAGCTCGACGAAGAGACGCCGGAACCAGGCGACGAAACGGAGGGCGTCTTCGCTGTCGTGGCGGAACACCTGCGCCCGCAGGGCCGTCCCAAAAGGGAGCCCCGGGTCCTCCTGCCAGGCGAGCCAGGTGTGGAGCGAGCTCTTGAGATGGTCCACCTCTCGACAGCGGGCACCGAAGCGGCGGGCTTCGGCCACAACCTCACCGGCATGGTCCCAGATCGTGTCCTCTCTGGGGACGAGCCGGCTCAGAAAGTCTTCCAGGATTCCCGGTGACGAGTTGTCCGGCATCAACCAGATTCCAACCCGAGAGGAAGGTCGGAGACCTGGGACGATTGTGCCGCCGGGCTCGGGCCGCTCCGGGAGATTCACGCCTACAGAGATGGCGCGGTTCCGGAATTGATCCCAGCGATCCGAAAGGTGTGCATCCGCATCAGCAACAATCCCGATCCGCTCGTAACTGGCTTTGAGTGCAACAGGAAAGGCATCCAGCAGCTTTTGAATTCCGTCTGCTTCCTGAACAAACGGACGAGTCATGCTCGCGTCGTCCCAATTGAAATCGTGTCGAGCCAAAAGGTGGATCACGGAGTGACGGTCGTCAGAACCCTCGACGAGCAGACGATAAGGGCTTCTCTCCGGAGGGGGCACTTACCGGACCTCGAGGTGGTGTTGAGCTGCGACGGCGACCTCATCAATCGAGAAGGCAACCGTTTGAGGAGCACCCTTTTCGATTCTGTGCAGGGTGGCCTCCGAGGCGAATTCCGGGTGCTCCTCGCAGACCCAGGCCAGGGCGCGGACGCAATCGAGACTGTGAGTCGTCGCGAAGACCTGCATCTTCAAATCGATGGCCGTCCGGATGACGAGCCTCCACATGTCTGCCATGACCGTGTGGTGCAACCCCGTATCGATCTCGTCGACCAGAAGGAAACCACCGCGAGCCGAAACGAGATGGAGAGCCAGAGCGAGAAGGCGCTTGAGTCCATCCCCAAGGCTTCCCAACGGCAGGCGCTGGTTCGAGCTGGCGAGCTTGAGGAAGATGCTGCGCGAGACTTTGCCGTTCTCGCCGACGAATGCAATGCGTTCGAGACGGGGTTCGATGATCTGGAGCGCTGTCGCTACCCGCTCCTCTTCCGGCGTCAGCACAACGGAATCCCAGAGCTGACTGAGGCGAGCCGCGTGGGTTGCCTCGATGTCGAGGAAGTTGACTCTCGGGGAAGCCTCCGCTCTGTACCGGGGAGGAGGAAGCACTCCTCCGGACGGAGAGATGCTGAGGCGTTCTACGGGCCCCTCGTTTGTCAGGTGACTCAAGAAGCGTAAGCTCAGGATAGGACCTTCCGCTGAGCCCGCAAACTCGATGTCGCATCTCACCCAGTACCCCATCTCGCCTTGACCTTCAATCGAAAAGGAGGCTCCCTTCTGAAGAGCATGGCCATGGAAGAGGTGCGAGGGATCAATCACATGCCGGGCAAATTCGTTCTTGTCCTCGGGAGAGGATAAGATCCGTTCGCCGCGCCGGATCGCACTCCGGACAAGCCCCTCGACGGTCCCCGTCGCAACCAGCTCGACCGCCTCCAGGATGGAGGTCTTCCCCGCGTTGTTCGTGCCCACGAACAGGTTGACCCGCGTCAGGCGGTCGACTCGGAGCCTGGAGAAGCTGCGGTAGCCGGAGAGGGTCAGGTCGGTGATCATCGGAGAGGGCCTTTGTTTTGACGAGTTTATCCCAATTCTGCCGCTTTCCCCCAGATCCTGGTACCAGTTGGGGGGCGAGGACCGAGCCTGGAACGCTTCCTGCTTAGTTTCCTCCTGGGGCCGCAGTGGTCTTTAAGATATCGTTGTGCCATCAAGCGGCCCGGACGTGGCGCGCGATTCACCGGAAAGGAGCGAAACGATGGGACTCATCGACTTTGCTAAGAGTGTGGGCAGGAAGCTGGGAATCGGAGACGACGACGACAAGAAGCCGCAGGCCGGGGGCACAACGCAGGCCGCTCCCGCGGGGACACCCACTGCGCAGCAGGTCCAGGATGCCAAGGACCGCCGCAGGGCCGCGGCGATCGTCAAGCTCATCAACGACATGGGCCTCAAGGTGGACGAGCTCGGCGTCCGCGCGGACGGCGACAAG
>DATHUD010000096.1:0-15708 GCA_035462575.1 Thermoanaerobaculia bacterium
CGCGAAGCTCTCGGGCGCCAACCTCGTGAACCAGCCCGCGGGTGCGCGCTACTCCCTCGTGGGGGACGACCTCCCCTACATCCTGCTGCACCTCGACCACCAGGTCCGCGAGCTCCGTCTGGAGGTCTTCGACGCCAACACGGGCAAGTCCTGGCACCGGGCCTTCTCGCAGAGCTACGTGGGCCGCAACAGCGGAGCCGCGAGCTTCTTCACCCTGGCCTGGGACGGCGTTACGACCAGCGGCAACAAGGCCTACACCGTGCCGAACGGGCAGTACATCGTCAAGATGACCGTCCGCAAGGCCCTGGGCGACTCGGCCAACCCGGCTCACCAGGAGACCTGGACCTCGCCGGTGATCACCATCGCCCGCCCGTAACCGGGCCGGTACCGTACACGCGTACACGCCCCCCTCTCCGGCTCTGCCGGGGAGGGGGGTTTTCTTTTTTCAGGGGGGTTGTCTACGACTCGGGCGCGGACGGGGCGGTCCCGCGGTCCACCTCAGGCGGGAGGGAGACGTCGCCCTGGGCGGCGTTGGTCTCCTCGCGCAGCCCCTCGAGCCGCCGCAGGTGGTCCTTCTGGGCGGTGACCACCTTCAGGAAGACGTCCGCGGTCTCCTGGTCCACGTCGCGAATCATCTTGGGGTAGAGGATGTCGTTCTCGTAGCGCTCCTCGGCGATGGCGTTGCCCAGGTCGGCGTCGATGCCGCGCACCTGCTCGGAAGCCGTCAGCAGCTCGACGGCCAAGCGGTCCTTCTCCGCCGCCAGCCGCTCGAAGCGGCTCGCGACGTTGTGGAGGCCATCCTTCGCAGCCTGGACGGCGTAGGCCCGGAAACGGGCGGCGCTCACGGCCTCAGCGGTGAAGGCCGTCTTCAAATGCTCCTGGAAACGCGGAATCCTCGACACGATGGGTCTCCTCTCCTCCGAACTTCGCGCTAAGATGCCCTGGCACCCGTGGGAAGGCCTGCCTGCCAGGGAGGCGCGGCAATTGTACGCAAGTCGTGGCAGGGCTCCAAACCGGCCCCCGGGAAAAACTTCGGCCCTCCCCCGCCGTAGTGCCTTTCGGGGACGCCCCACAGGCGTCTCTTCGGCATCCCGTGGAAAAACGCACCCAGAGACTCCTCGCCGCCCTCGCCCTCCTCGTCGCGCCGCTCGCCGCGCTCGCGGTGCTCGACGTGCCGTATGCGACCGCGCTCTCGCGGTTCACCCTGGCGGGGACGGGGCTGGCTCTCCTCCTGTGGCTCCTCTGGCGGGCCTACCGGGCGTTCCTCTGGAAGGTGGGGCGGCGGCTCGCCTTCTCCTACTTCCTCCTCGGTGTCCTGCCGATCCCCATGCTCCTGCTCCTCTCGGCGGTGCTCGCCTATCTCCTCTCCGGCTTCTTCCTGGGCCACCTCTACCGCGACGCCGTCCAGTCCCTGGAGATCGAGCTCGGCTCCATGGCCCGCTCGCGCGCCGCGACGTTCGCCCGTTCCGGCGCTCCCCGGCGGGAGGAGGAGCCCGGCGTGGCCTTCGGCTATTACCGGGAGGGAAAACGGCTGGCCGGAGACCCGCGGACCCCCGCGGCCTGGCCCGCGTGGCTGACGGAGACCCCGGCGGAGCCCCGCCGCCGGCAGGGCCGGGAGGAGATGACCCGCTTCGTAAGGCGGGACGACGGCGCGCCCACCCTGATCGCCCTGGCCTCCCGCGGGGATGTCGGAGTCGTCGCCCTGTACATCGGCGACCTCGATCTCGAGCTCAGCCGGAGGAGCCTCCTCTGGGTCGAGACCTACCGCTCGGACGACCCGGACCTGAAGGTCATCAGCCTGGAGATCTCCGGGCGCCGGATCCCCCTCCAGCACGTCCGCCGGGACGAGCAGGCGATCGAGGCCGGGAAGTTCTTCAAGCGCCTTTCGGAGGGCGAGCGGTTCTGGGACGATCCCGTGCTCTGGTGGGGCGAGATCTCCGGCCCGCTGACCGATCCCGCGACCGGCAGGGTGATCGCCGACTACCTGGCCGCCAACCTGAACGGCACGCCGCGCACGGTGCTGCGCCACCTCTTCTCGAGCGCGGCCGAGATCGACGCCTTCGCCTGGGTCACCCTGATCGTGGTGGCGTCCCTCCTCTTCTGGGTGTACATCGCCGCGGCGCTCATGGCCGTGTTCATGATCGTCGGGATCTCCCGGGCGGTGAACCGTCTCTCCAGGGCGACCGAGGCCGTGCGCCGGGGGGACTTCTCCGTCCGCATCCCGGTCCGGCGGCGCGACCAGGTAGGCGACCTCCAGCGCTCCTTCAACGAGATGTCCGGCAACCTGGAGACGCTGGTGGCCACGGCGGCCCAGAAGGAGCTCCTGGAAAAGGAGCTCTCCCTCGCGAGGAACCTGCAGAAGAGCCTGTTGCCGAGCGACCTTCCGGTGAGCGAGGGGGTGGAGTTCGCCACCCTCTTCGAGCCGAGCGCCGCGATCGGCGGCGACTATTTCGACATCCTGCGCCTCTCGGACGACCAGCTCGCCGTGGTCATCGCCGACGTCTCCGGGCACGGCCTGTCGAGCGGCCTGCGCATGGCGATGTTGAAGGCCGCCCTCCTGATCCTCGTCGAGGAGACGGTCAAGCCCGAGGAGATCCTGCGGCGGCTGGACACGGTGGTGCGCACCAAGGGGGAGACCCGCGTCTTCGTGACCGCCACCCTCTCCCTCCTGGACCTCCGGACCGGCGCCCTCCGGATCACCAACGCCGGGCACCCGCCCACCTACCGGCTCCGCGGCGGACAGGTCGAGGAGATCCTCCTCCCCAGTTCCCCGCTGGGTGGTCTGGGCCACAACTACGGCCGCGCGACCCTGGACCTCGCTCCGGGCGACGTCGTGGTCTGGCTCTCGGACGGCCTGATCGAGGCGGCGAACGGCGCGGACGAGCCGTTCGGCTATGAGCGGGTCCTCGAAGCTCTGGCGGGGGGGGTGGACGGGCAGGGAGCCATCGAGGTCCGGAACCGGCTGCTGGATGCTGTCGCCCGCTACACGGGCGGGCAGCCGCCGGGAGACGACCGCACCCTGGTGGTGATGAAGTACCTCGGTGGCCAGGCGGGGAACAACTGGGGAGAGGGCTCTTACATCTCGAGCGTCAGCCCGAGCGTCGAATAGATCCGGCGAACGTAGTTGCGGGTCTCCCGGTACGGCGGGATGCCCCCGTAGCGCAGGACCGCGTTCTCCCCCGCGTTGTAGGCCGCGAGCACCTTGGACAGATCGTTCGGGAACTGCTCCAGGAGCCAGGAGAGGTAGCGGACGCCCGCCTCCAGGTTGTGCTTGGGGTCGTACAGGTGCTCTTTCCGGACTCCGAACCGCTGCGCCGTCGCGGGCATGAGCTGCATCAGGCCGCGCGCGCCCTTGTAGGAGCGGGCCCGGGGATTGCCGGAGGACTCCTGCCGGATGAGCGCCGCCACCACCTGCGGGTTGACCGAGTGGCGCTTCGCCGTCTCGTAGATCATCTGGCCGTAGGGGCCGGCCGGCACCTTCTGGGACTCGTCGAACCGGAGCGGGATCAGGGCGGGCGTGGGCGGCGTCGCCTCGGCCACGACCTCCGGGGGATCGGGCTCGGGGATCACCTCGTCCTCGATCACCCGCTCGACCCGCAGGATCGGCAGGGTCATCCGCCCGCCGGATTCGAACGTGAGCCGCGCCTGCTCGGCGTCAGCCTCGAAAGCCGCCGCCTTCAAGAAGCGGCCATCCGTCAGGATCACCAGCTCGGCCCGCGCCGGAAGGGCGGCGAGGCCAAGGACGAGGGCGAGCAAGGGGAGCTTCAGTCTGTGCATCGAGACGATCTTCTCCACTCCGGTCGACTGTACGACCCGTCTATTCTACGCAACGGCCGGTGGAAACGCCTAGTCTCTCAAACGGAGTGCTCTCAAGATGATTCTAACCGGTTCGAACCGGCAGGTATTCCGGAGGGAAGCGGAAGGGCCGCCCCCCGGAGGGGCGGCCCGGAGCAGGGTCTACCAGTACTGCCGGGTGCAGGTCCGGGAGTGGCCGTCGCCGCACTGGCTGAAGACGAGTTGGTACCCGAAGAACTCGACGCGCGCGCTCTTGCACTGCGGCCCATAGGGGTTGAAGGTGTAATCCCACGTCGTGATGCCGTAAGTGTGGCTGACGCCTCGCGGGGCGGACCAGGTCGCTTTGTAGCCTTCCAAGAACGTATTCCCGTACCGGTCGATCGCCTCGAAGTGCTCAGTCCCCCGGAGCATCGGCCTGCCGTCGGCCGCAGTGTACGTGGTCAGCTCCCACCAGGAACGGCCGAGGTCCTTCGCCGATCCCGAATAGTTGGAGTATTTGCACTTGTAGACCGCTCCCCGATCCGGTCCGTAGAAAGGCCCTCCGGGCCCTCCGACCGACTCGGCGGAGGCGGACACGGCGGCGGCGGCGAGCAGAGCAAACAGAGCGATCTTCTTCATGACTCCCTCCTTGCCACTTCAGGTGGCGTTACGGCGCCCGTTTCGGCGCCTCGTTGTGCCACCCTAGAGGGGCAAGGCCGCTGCCACACCCTAAACCTCTACAACCAAAGGGTTTCCTGAAAACAGCCGTCCCATTCCCGGGACCTGGACCCGCAGGGCGGCCCACGCCGTCCCGAAAACGGGACCGGCCTTCGGATATCCTCCTTGCGTCATGGGGGAACGTCCGATCGTCATCGCGCACCGGGGGGCTTCGGGGTACCGGCCGGAGCACACCCGGGCATCCTATGAGCTCGCGATCGCGATGGGGGCGGACTTCATCGAGCCGGACCTCGTGTCCACGAAGGACGGGGTGCTGATCGCCCGCCACGAGAACGAGATCTCGGAGACCACGGACGTGGCCTCCCACCTGGAATTCGCGGACCGGCGGACGACGAAGCGGATCGACGGCAGAGAGGTCGCCGGATGGTTCACGGAGGACTTCACGCTCGCCGAGATCCGGACGCTCCGGGCCAAGGAGCGCCTGCCGTTCCGGGATGCGTCCTGGAACGACCGGTTCGAGGTTCCGACGCTTTCCGAGGTGCTGGAGCTCGCGCGGCGCAAGAGCGCGGCGGGGCGGACGATCGGCGTCTACCCCGAGACCAAGCACCCCACATACTTCCGGTCGATCGGCCTCCCCCTCGAAGAGACGCTCGTCGAGGCCCTGCACGCCGCGGGGTACCAGGGGCGGAGCGCTCCGGTCTACCTCCAGTCGTTCGAGACGGGGAACCTGAAGGCCCTCCGCGGGAAGACCGATCTTCCGCTCATCCAGCTCCTGGATGAGGAGGGCGGGCCGTATGATCTCTACGGCGATCTCCCCAAGGGGGGCCGGACGTACCGGGAGATGGCGACGCCCTCGGGGTTGGCGGAGATCGCCGCGTATGCGGACGGGATCGGGCCGAACAAGCGGCTGATCGTTCCGGCCCGGCCGGACGGCCGGCTCGACGCGGCCACGTCGCTCGTCGACGACGCGCACCGGGCGGGCCTCCTCGTCCACCCCTGGACGTTCCGGAGCGAGGAGCGGTTCCTCTCTCCGGACTACGACGGGAAACCGGGGAGAGAGTACGAGCAGTTCTTCGCCCTGGGGGTGGACGGCGTCTTCAGCGATTTTCCGGACGTGGCGCTCCGGACCCGGGACGCGGGCCGGCAGCTTGCAGGGGATTGGAAAGCGAGGAGGAACCGATGAGCATCGAAGTCCAGCACGATCCCAAACAGCACAAGTACTACGCCGTCGTGGATGGCCACGAGGGCGAGGTCGTCTACGCGGAAGAGGGCAACGGCACGCGCAACTTCCACCATACCTACGTGCCGCCGGAGCTGCGGGGCCGGGGGGTCGCGGAGGCGATCGTCCGCCACGCTCTGGACGACACGAAAAAGCAGGGGCACTCTTTCGTCGCCACCTGCCCTTATGTGAAGGCCTTTGTCGAGCGGCACCCGGAGTATCAGGAGGGTTAGGCCGGCAGCACGCAGGTCGCGAAGCTGAAGGTGTAGGCGCGCACACCCGCCGCCGCGAAGCGCAGCACCACGTGCCGGCTGCGGAAGCGATGGGAGTCGATGAGGCGCACCATCCGGGAGCGCTCCCAGACGGCGAAGGTCCGGCCGTCGCGCTCCACGAGGTCCGCGCCGCGCTCCTCGGGCGCGACCGGTCCGCCGTCCACCTCGATCTCCAGCTCCCCCGCCGGCTCCAGCACGGCGTTCACCCCGGCGGCCTCGCAGACGAGGTCCAGCTCCGCCCCGGGCTCCCGCGTCTCCAGGTACTCGGCGGAGTGATACCAGAGACCGCGGGCGGAGAACATCCCGGGCGGCGCCGGCCCTTCCGCGAGCGGCTGGTGGCGCACCTCCTCCTCGGGGCGGTAGCCCTCGGAGGCCAGGAGCCTGCCGCGTAGAAAACCCAGGTAGATCTCCCGCGTCGCCGGATAGCAGACCGCGCCCGGCCGGTCCTCCTCGCGGACCGGCTCCAGGAGCTCGGGCATCGGCGCCTGGTCCCCCGCCTCGCGGAGCAGGCGCTGAATCCACTCCTCGGTCTGGCCGTAGGCCCCCTCACCGAAGTGCTCGTAGCGCAGGTAGCCCTTCTGGTCGACGAGGTACTTGGCGGGCCAGTAGTGGTTCGCGAAGATCTGCCAGGTGGCGCGGTCGGCGTCCAGCAGCACCGGATAGGGGATCCCCTCGGCCCGGACCGCGGCCTCGACCACGGCGGGATCGCCGGTGAAGTCGAACTCCGGGGTGTGCACCCCCACGATGACGAGTCCCCGGTGCGCGTACCGCTCGTGCCACGCCTTCAAATACGGCAGAGTGCGCAGGCAGTTGACGCAGGTGGACTCCCAGAAGTCGACCAGCACCACGGCCCCGCGCGCAAAGCCGATCGAGACCTCCGGTCCCTGGACCCAGCGGCCGGGGCGAAGCTCGGGGGCGTGGAGGGGGACGGTGATCGGCGGCACGGGTCAGCTCCAAAGCTGCGGAATTGCAGAAAACATACCGAAACAAATCGAGGGGGCGCGAGCGCCCCCTCGGAAGCCTCCGGATCCGGAAGCCGGAGCTACCGGATGGAGACCTCCAGGTCGTAGCTGTTCCGGACGTCGTTGAAGAGGTACACCTGAACCCAGACGAAAGCCGCCTTGCGGCCGGTGTTGGTCACCTGGATCTCTTCCACGTCGCCGTCCCCCTCCGAGGCGGCGAGGGCTCCGGCCTTGCAGTTCGCGAAGGCCTTGAGATCGATATCGCCGTTGCCGTGGGCGAACCTCGCCCTCACGGTGGCCGTCTTGCCGCGCGGCACGTTGACCTTGAACCAGTCGGTGTCGGTCACCTTGACGATCCGGTTGCCAAGGGTGCCGGGCTTGGCGAGCTTGGCCTTGGCGCAGACGTCGTTCTGCTCCGTCTTGTCGTCCGAGCCGCCCTTCAGGAAATTCTTGATTCGCGGGTAGGTCAGGAAGAAGGCGCCGTAGGAGTCGCTCGATTCGTCATTGCAGGACGACGGCCCGCAGTGGAGCTGGCCCAGGAGCTGCTGCGTGTCGTTGCGGAAGATCCCCGAGCCGGACGAGCCGGGCTCGGTCGGGGCGTCCGACCACTCGATCTTCACGTGGTTCGCGTCGTTGGCGAGGCCGCCGCAGGCGAAGTGCGTGCCCGACGACTTGTTGCCGAAGCTGATCCGCTTGTAGTCACCGGCCGGGTGGTGGACCGCGGTGACCGGGAAGCCATCCCCCACCTTGTTGGCGTTCCAGCCGGCCCAGAAGAGATTGGGCGGCAGAGCGCCTTCGATCAGGAGCAGCGTGTAGTCGGAGGCCGCCCCGGTGGACAGCAGGGTCGTCCCCCGCGACCGCTGGACGCTGCTGAGCGACGGCGGGTTGCCGCCGCAGGTGCTGGTCTGGTAGAGCCAGTAGACCTCCACCGAGGCCGCCTCGCCCGGGGTCTCCAGGCAGTGGTTGGCGGTCAGGAAATAGGGGGTGAAGTCCCTCTGCTGGCTGTTGACGAGCTGGCCCGAGCAGAACACGGCGTTCCGGCCGATGGCGCCGATCCCGGCCACCGCCCTGGCGACGTCGCCCCACTCGGGGAAGCAGGTCACATCGTTGTGGCAAGAGCCGGCTGCCTTCTCCCAGGAGCCTCCCGTCACCACGGCGACCGGATCGAGATAGAGGTGCTGCAGGCGGTCCACCGTGAAGGGCAGCTCGCGGCCCGAGGCCCCGGCCGGCACGAAGTACTCGATGCGCGCCCGGTCGCCCAGGACCGTGGAGGTCCAGACCCCCTCCTGGCCCGCCTTCAGGGCGGTGCCGGGGCGGTAGAAGTCGATCGCCGGATCGGAAACCTCGCCGGTATTCAGGTACCGGCTCCGCGCGTCGAGCTCGGACGGCGCGTAGACGGCGATCTCCGCGCCCTGGGGCAGGCGCAGGCCCGTCAGGTGGAGCCGCAGGCCGATCGCGTCGGTCGAGGCCACGTCCCCCACCCACAGCTTCGCGCCGCCGGCCAGGTCGAACCAGTTGCCGTCCGCCGCGGAGAGCTGCACGTCGCGGCCCACGCCGTAGCGCAGGGCCTTGGTCCTCATCGTCTCGCGGTCGGCCTTGTCCTCGGCCTGGATCTGCGCGAGGTTGGGCGCTGCCAGCCGGACCTCCGGGACTGTGGCGAGGTCCAGCCCCAGCCGCTGGGACGGGGTCTTCGGGGCCGGCTTGCCGGACTTGAACGAGCCCCGGATGTCTTTCAAGCCGAACGTCTCCGGAGCTTCGCCGTCCACGTCCTGGGGGGCGGCCCAGGCGAGGGCGCTGGAACCGAGCAGGGCCGCGCAGCAGCAGGCGGCCACGAGGAGCCGGGGGGCCGGACGTTTTGTACGAGCTGAGGACCTGTCCATCACAATCTCCTTGAAAGCTGCTTGCGTATCCATCTCTATCTTACCACTAGCCGGCCGGAGGCGGCGGCGGCGTGGTGCCTACGTTCCGGGTGATCGTATAAAGCGTGCTGGAAATGTCCGCCGGGGCGAGCAGAACCTCGATCAGGGCGGGGCGGTCGCCCTCCCACGCTTGCCCAAGCGCGTGACGCAGCGCCGCCGCGGTGTCCACCCGCCAGGCGGCGAAGCTCCACAGGCGGGCGATCTCGGCGTAGCGCCCGTCCGGCAGGCCGTTGTAGCCCGCGGGGAGGAACGACTGAAGCATCTCCCACGAGCCGTTGTTCATCAGCACGACGATGGGCTTCGCCCCCCACCGGCCGGCGTGGAGGAGCTCCCAGCCGGTCATCTGGAAGCCGCCATCCCCCACCAGCACGAGCGGGCGCGTTCCGGTCGTGGCCTCGAAGCCCAGGGCCGCGGGCACGCCGAAGCCCATGGTGGCGTAGTAGGCCGAGGCGAGCACCATCCGCGTGTCGATCTCGTGCGAGCAGAAGAGGCAGTCCCCCGTGTCGGTGACCACGGGCATCTCCCCGCGTTCGGCGAAGAGGCGGTTGATCTCGGCGATCATCGCCGCCACCCGGATCGGCCCGGGGGAAGGCTCGTCGTCCGCCCGCATGAACGGGCGCGGGCCGGCGCTCCTCACGAAGTCGTCCCGGCTCCGGCTCTCGGGGTGCGCGAGGAGCTGGGCGACCAGGTCGTCGAGCGGGACCTCCGGGTAGACGTGATAGCCGATCTCCACCTGGCGGGAGACCGCGAGCGCGATGTGCCGCGGGTCGATCGCCGTGATCCGCACCCCCATGTTGGTGTCGGTCACCAGGGCCCCCAGCATCAGGAGGAAGTCGGACTCCTCCACGAGCTCGCGCACGCCCGGCGGCGAGGCGGGCCCCAGGTAGACGCCCGCGTACTGCGGATGGTCGGCCGGGAAGGTGCCGCGCCCCATGAACGTGCTCACCACCGTGAGCCCCAGCCGCTCGGCCAGGCGGACCACCTGCGGGGCGAGCCGCTGGCGGTGGACCTCGACCCCGACGACCAGGACGGGCCGGCGGGCCGCCGCGAGCTTCCTCAGGATCTCCCCCGCCGCCTCTTCGACCGCTCCCGGGCTCACCGGCACCTCGAGCTGCCGCACGGGCGAGAGATGGATCTCCCGGTCCACCATGTCGCGGGGGACCTCGAGGTAGACCGGCAGCGAGAAGAGCCGGCAGACGTCGATCGCGTAGCGCACCTGCTCAGCCGCCGTCTCCGGGTCGTTCAAGACGGCCTGGTAGTGGGTGACCTCGCGGAAGACCTTGACCTGCGACTCGAAGCTCTTGACCTGGTGGTGGACGAGGATGCCGCGCGAGCGCTCATCCTCCCCCGGCCCGCCGGTCAGCACGAGGACCGGGGTCTTCTCGGCGTAGGCCGCCGCCACCGGGTTCACCATGTTGAGCGCGCCGGCCCCGTAGGTGACGCACGCGACCCCGAGCCCCTGGGTGCCCCGGGCCGCGCCGCTCGCCGCGAAGCCCACCCCCGGCTCGTGGGACATCGTCCGGAACCGGAAGCGCGGGTCCTCGTCGATCACCTGGCAGAGGCGCAGGATGAAATCGCCGGGGATGCCGAAGATCGTGTCCACCCCGGCTTCGGCCAACTGGTCCAGGAGGAACCGCGCGAGCGTGGGGTTGCTCGCGGGGCGTTCGACAGGGTGTTTCAAGGGGGAGGATTCGACGCGGGAGACCATGGAATCAGTATAGGATGAGGGGGCACAACCATGATCGCCCCGCCCTACGAAGTCCCCCGCCGGAGCCGCATCCGGCGCGCGCTCCTGGTGATCCTGGGGCTTCTCGCCCTCTGGCTCCTCTGGGAGGCCGTCACCTGGCCGGACGTGGCCGAGCTCAAGGACCATCACCCCACGACCAGCGCTTTTATCGAGGACTATCAAGGCTGGGGCCTCTTCGGGGAGAAGAAGGAGGTCCGGCACAAGTGGGTGCCCTACTCGCGGATCTCCTCGAACCTGAAGCGGGCCGTCCTCGTCTCTGAAGACATCCGCTTCTTCTCGCACGACGGCTTCGACGACACGGAGATCAAGGCGGCCCTGGAAGAGGCCTGGGAGGAGAAAGAGCTCCCCCGCGGCGCCTCGACCATCACCCAGCAGCTCGCGAAGAACCTCTGGCTCTCCGCCTCCTACAATCCGCTCCGCAAGGTGAAGGAGGCGCTCCTCACCAGGCAACTCGAAAAGCACCTGCCGAAGCGGCGGATCCTCGAGCTCTACCTGAACTTCGTCGAATTCGGCCCGGGGATCTACGGCGCCGAGGCCGCGGCCCGCCACTACTACGGCAAGTCGGCCCGGAGCCTCACCCAGCGGCAGGCGGCCGAGCTCGCCGCCTCCCTCCCCCGCCCCAAGAGCTGGCACCCGGGCGTCAAGAGCAAGGGCTACCAGCGGAAGGTCCGCGCCATCGAGAGGCGGATGGCCAAGGCGGGGTGGCTGCGGCGGGAAGTGTAAATCTGGCAACCCCCTTGCACCTCTCCGCGGCCGGAGGTGATCCCATGACGGAAACCCTGCTGCAATTCAACGATCCCCTGACCGGCTCCGACGGCAACACCTACGTGGCGCGGGTCTGCGGACGCCCGGCCCTGGACGGCGGATGGGAGGGCTGGATCGAGTTCGTGCCGGGCGACGGCTCCCCGGCGCTGCGCTCCCGGCGGGAGACCCGGCAAAAGGACCGCAACGCCCTGGAGTACTGGGCGACCGGCCTCACCCCGGTGTATCTCGAAGGGTCGCTCGAGCGCGCGCTCAACCCGCCCGTGCATTCCGAGCCCGTCCCCCTGCCCGAGCCGGCGTACGACGGGCCCGCTCCCGAGCCCTCGCGGCTCGCCCATACGCCCGAGGCCCGGGCCGTGCTCGACCCGTTCTCCGTCTACGTGAAGGGGGAGGAGCTCCTGCGCCAGGAGCTCGGGGCTTTGAGCGCCTGGCACTTGAAAAACATCATCCGCGCCTACGGCTTGACCGACCTGACCGAGGCCGAGCTCGAACGCCTCCCCCAGGCCGATCTCATCGAGAGCATCGTGCTCGCGGTCCGGACCATCTCGGCCGCGGTCTCCTCCTGAACCGAAGGGCGTGGATACAATACCCCCTCGAACCCGGTGACCCGGGAGGAGGAGATATGCGCCTTTTTGCCTTCGAAGGTTTGCACTATACGCCGCGCGCGGGGGATGCCGGAGAGCTCGCCGCGCAACCCTACGACCAGATCAACGACGCGCTCCGGGACCGGTACCACGCCCTGTCGCCGTTCCAGTTCGTGCACCTGACCCGGCCCGTGGCCGAGCACGGGAGCGATCCTTACAAATCCGCGAAGGCCCTCCACGACGAGTGGATGGAGGAGCGCGTCATCGCGCGCGAGCCCAAGCCCGCGCTCTACCCCTACGTGATCGAGCTCGTGGACGGCGGGCGCCGCCTCGGCATCTGCGGGCTCGTGGGCCTGGAAGACGCGAAGGTCATCCGCCCCCACGAGCAGACGCTCGACAAGCCGCTGGCCGACCGCCTCGCCCTTCTCGAAGCCATGCGGGTGGACCTGGAGCCCGCCCTGATCCTTTCGGAGGACGGCGGGACGCTCGACGCCCTGCTCGAAGAGGACCTCCGGAGCGCCCAGCCCCTCGTGCGCCACCGGGACGGCGACGGCCACGTCCACGTCCTCTACCGGATCGACGACCCGGAGCGGATCGCCCGCTACCAGGCGGCGCTCGAGGTCCCCGCCGCCATCGCCGACGGGCACCACCGCTACAAGGTGGCCCAGCGCTTCGCCGAGACCCACGGCGCGGAGCTGGGCACCGCCGCCGCGACCAAGCTCTCGGTGGTCACGAGCCTCGACTCCCCGTCGCTCACCATCGACCCCATCCACCGGGCGTTCAAGGAGCCGGTCGACCTCTCCAGGCTCGCCGGCGTCTTCACGGGCACGGAGACCTTCCGGGGCGAAGGGGGCGCCGCCTTCGCCGCCGCCGTGGCCGCGGCCCCCCAGCCGGCGGCCGGCGTCTGGGTGCACGGCCGCGAGCCCGAGGTCTGGCGCCTCGACGGGCCCAGGCTGGTCGTCGAGGTCTTCCAGGACACCTTCCTCCCGGCCCTGGGGCTCCCTCCCGAGGCGTCCACGAACGGCACCGTGGTCTACCGCGCCAATCCCGACGAGCTCTGGAATCAGGTCGCCTCGGGCGATCTCGGCACCGGCATCTTTCTCCCTCCCATGCGTCCGGCCGACTTCGCCGCCGCCATCGCGGACGGCGAGATGCTGCCGGCCAAGTCGACCCGGTTTTTGCCCAAGGTGATGTCCGGCCTTGTCTGGGCCGACCACGAATCGAAGATTCTGTAGCCCTTTCGCGGGGGCGGGTCTCGAAATCCGCCCCCGCTGGTACGCCCTTTGCCTCCCAAATTCCCCCAGCGAGACCGAAGGGTTCGGCCCGCGAAGAAGAAGCCGCATCCCTGGGAACCCTTTGGGAGAAAAGTTTGGAGAGCCCTTTTCAAGCCATAAAGACCGTGACCGAGCCGCGCGGCCCGGAAGAGGCCGCCCCGGGCCTCGAGCAGTACTACATTGTCGCCAGCGCCTCCCGGGCGGACGATCGCACGCGGGTCCTGAAGCATGGCGAAACCTTCGCCGTGTTCGACCGCGGCGGCGCCATCCGCCCGGTCGGCCTGGGCGAGATGGGGCTCTTCCACGAGGGGACCCGCCATCTCTCCGGGCTCGAGCTGTTCCTCGCGAACCGCCGCCCCCTCCTGCTGAGCTCCACGGTGCGGCGCGACAACGCGCTGGTCCTCGATCTCACGAACCCGGATTTCGAGGGGGCGGACGGCCTCGCCCTGCCGCGCGACACCGTCCACATCTTCGGCACGATCTTCCTCTGGGAGGGGGCGTGCTACGTCCGCTTCCGCTTCCACAGCTACTCGCTCGACTCCTTGGACCTCCCCCTGTCGCTCCGCTTCGCGGCCGACTACGCGGACATCTTCGAGATCCGCGGCATCAGGCGGGAGAGGAAGGGGCACCGGATCTCCCCGGTGACCGGCCGGGAGACGGCCGTCCTCGGCTACGAGGGGCTGGACGGGCGGACGCGGCGGACCCGGATCTCCTTTTCCCCGAGCCCGGCCGAGCTGTCGGACGGCCTCGCCTCCTTCCGGGTCAGCCTCCCGCCGCGGGGCGAGGCGGTCCTCTCCGTCACCATCGCGTGCGAGTCCGGCCCGGAGGCGCCCCGGATCCTGGGCTTCGACAAGGCCCTGGAGAGGGCCACGGCGAAGGTCGAGGACCGCCGCCACGGCTCCGCCCGCGTCGAGACCGCGAACGAGCCCTTCAACCTCTGGCTCGACCGCTCCGCGACCGACCTCCAGATGATGGTCACGGAGACCCCGCACGGGCTCTACCCCTACGCCGGCGTCCCCTGGTTTTGCACCGTCTTCGGGCGCGACGGCCTGTGGGCCGCCTACGAGACCCTCTGGCTCGACCCCACCCTCGCCCGGGGCGTCCTCGGCTTCCTGGCCGCCACCCAGGCGCGGGAGACGTGCCCCGAGCAGGATGCCGAGCCGGGCAAGATCGTCCACGAGATCCGCCGCGGGGAGATGGCGGCCCTGGGCGAAATCCCTTTCGGGCGCTACTACGGCACGGTGGACGCAACGCCCCTCTTCGTGGTGCTCGCGGGGGCCTACTACCGGAGGACGGGCGACCGGGACTTCATCGAATCCCTCTGGCCCAACCTCCTCGCGGCCCTCTCCTGGATCGACGAGCACGGCGACGCGGATGGCGACGGCTTCGTCGAATACTGCCGCCGCGCCGGGAACGGCCTCTCCTCGCACGGCTGGAAGGACTCGGCGGACGCGATCTTCCACCGCGACGGGACGATCGCCCGCGGCCCCATCGCCCTCTGCGAGGTCCAGGGCTACGTCTACGCCGCCAAGAAGGCCGCGGCCGGGCTCGCCGCCCTGCTCGGCGACGAGGAGCGGGCCGCAACCCTCACGCGCCAGGCCGAGGAGCTGCGGGAGAAGTTCGAGCGGACCTTCTGGTGCGAGCAGATCTCGACCTACGCCCTGGCCCTCGACGGCGAAAAGAACCCCTGCGAGGTGCGCGCCTCGAACGCCGGGCACTGCCTGTTCTCGGGGATCGCGTCCCCTCCCCGGGCACGCCGGATGGCCCACACGCTCCTGAACGGCTCCTCGTTCACCGGCTGGGGCATCCGCACCCTGGACGCCAACGAGGCGCGCTACAACCCCATGGCCTACCACAACGGCTCGGTCTGGCCCCACGACAACGCGATCTGTGCCCTGGGGCTCGCCCGCTATGGGCTCAAGGACGCGGCGTTGAAGATCCTCGAGGGCCTCTTCGACGCGAGCCTCGCCATGGACCTCCACCGCATGCCGGAGCTCTTCTGCGGCTTCCACCGCCGCCCGGGCGAAGGCCCCACGCGCTATCCCGTAGCCTGCGCCCCCCAGTCCTGGTCCGCCGGAGCGGTCTTCCTTCTCCTCCAGGCCTGCCTCGGCCTGGACATCGACGCCCCGGCCGCCCGCGTCCACCTCCGCCAGCCCGTCCTCCCCGAGGGCCTGGGCCACCTCAGGATCCGCAACCTGACGGTCGGAGACGCCCGGGTCGACCTCGTCCTCAAGCGGCACGGGGACGACGTCGGGGTTCACCTGAAAGGGCGGGAGGGGGAGGTGGAGGTCGTGGTGGTGAAGTAGGGGGGACATCCCATCGACATAAAACGCCTGAGCAGGGTCTTTCGTGCTTGACTGGGTATGTGAAAAGGCAACTCACGATCCACGGCATTCCTTTCGAGCTGGCCGAAGCGCTTGAGCGCGAGAGCCATCGCCGGGGGGCCTCCCTGGATCAGTCGGTCATTGACCTGCTCCGATTTGCTCTGGGAACCCCTCCGGGAGAGAGGGCAAGCAA
>DATHUD010000097.1:0-43559 GCA_035462575.1 Thermoanaerobaculia bacterium
CCGCTGGCTTGGGGTGAACAGGTACCGGCCCTGGATGGTCCGGCAGGTGACGTGGACAAGGCGGACTTCTTCTGGCACGTATCGAAGTTTTCGACTCATGCCCCTCTAAAGACGGAAATCCGCGCGCCAATCGCTCACAAGCTTTACTTAAATGATTTTCGTAGGCACCCACCCCGTCTCCTCTTCAGGGAACTTCCGGGACTGGGTACACCCGGCAGAAGCTGTGGCGGGCCGAGGTCAATCGTGGTAGGCTATTCTCGGTGGAGATGCCATGAAAATCGTATTGAGAGTAGAAGGCGAAGTCACCGAAGACGGACACCTGCTCGTCGAGCTTCCACCCGAGCTACCTCGGGGGAGAGTTGTCGTAACCCTGGAGCCGCTCCTTGCGGAGACTCTCGAGCTGTCCGAGGAGGATCTTAGGGGAGCCGGGCTCACCGCGGAAGAGATCGCCTCGTCTCCAGAGATCGGTGCTTGGTCCGAGGCCGGTGAGGAGCAAAGCGGCGCGGAGTACGTGGAGAAGCTCCGGCGCGCCTCTCGATACTCATGGTAGCTGACGGGATTCTCGATACATCCGTTCTCATCGATCTGCTGCGCGCCTTCCCGCCTGCAACGGGTTGGTTCGCCGGGCTGGGGCGCCAACGGCTGGCCATTACCCCTGTGGTCTGGATGGAGACGGTCCAGGGCGCGACGAATCGAGAGAAACGCGCTCAAGCGATTCGCTTCCTGCGCCAGTTTCGGATCGAGCATCCTACGGAAGACGATAATCGCTGGGCAATGCGGCAAACGGCCAGCTTTCATCTGAGCCATGGCATCCAACTCCAGGATGCCATGATCGCTTCGGTGGCGGTCCGTCTCGCGGTTCCGCTATATACCGCGAATCTCAAGCATTTCCAGCCCCTTCCCGCGGTGGACGCCAAGAAGCCTTATTGATCCGCCTGCTTCAGCGGCGCGGGATGGGGAGCTCGTGGGAAGACTCCTCGTGTCGAGTCCTCAGGGAATAGGTGCCACGCGATTCGCCAAGACCTCGCTGACAATCACGCCCACCAAGCTATCCGAGTACTGACTCGGACGCTCTCTGGAACCTTTTCCGCGGTCTTGAAAACCGCCGGGCTCGCAAGGGCCTCGTGGGTTCGAATCCCGCCCCCTCCGCCATCGCGCCCGAGCGATACCGAATTCCCTCTTCCCGGGCTCTTCTGCAGGCAGAACTCGATCTCGTCTTCGCTCACGGGAGTGGACGGGTCGCCGAGGAAGACGGTCTCGTATGGGATGACCTCGTTGAATTCGGCGGCTTTCCAGCCGATGAAGTCGTGGGAGAGGTCGCTGACCTCTGTCCCGCTGTGATCCCAGAGCTCGGCGAGAATCCGGTCGGCCAAGTCGAGTTCCTCGGCCGAGAGGACCGAAACCTCGGGCGCCCGTTCGATCGGAGTAGAGAGCATCCCGTTGGGAATAGGGCCGAGGAGACTCTTCTGATAGCTGTAACCGGTGATCGCGCCCCCAAGCCGCCGGTAGGCCGTGAAGTCGCAGTAGAACAGGAGCTTGTTGAGCTTGGCCGCTGAGAACCGGGGGTCTCCCTTGGATCGGGAGACCAGGTAAAAGACCAGCGCCTTCACCTTCCTGTTGTCAGTCCCCTGGTTTCTCGTCATGGGCAGCTTCCCTCTATTCCGTCTTGATCTCAGGACTTCCCTAGCAACCCCTCCGCCCGCTTCACCACGTCCTCCGGCGTAAACCCGAACTCCTTCGCCAGCACCTTGTACGGTGCCGAGGCGCCGAAGCGCTCGATGCCGTGGACAACGCCTTCGAGACCCACGTACTTGTGCCAGCCGAAGGGGACGGCGGCCTCGACGGCGAGGCGCTTTCTCACTTCCGGCGGCAGCACCGAATGGCGGTACTCCTCGGGCTGCTCGTCGAACAGCTCCCAGGAAGGCATGCTGACGACGCGGACGCGGGTTCCCTTGCCGGCCAGGGCCTTACCGGCTTCCAAGGTGATCGACACTTCGGAGCCGGTGGCGAGGAGGAGGATCTCCGGGTCGCCCTCCGCCGGGTCGAGGAGGACGTAGGCGCCCCGGGAGACGCCCTCGCGGGCCTTCTGCGCGGTCCCTTCGAGGATCGGCAGCGCCTGCCGGGTGAGGGCCAAGGCGACCGGGCCGTGACGGTGCCCGATGGCCGCGCGCCAGGCTTCGGCCGTCTCGTTGGCGTCCGCCGGGCGGAACACCGTGAGGCCGGGGATGGAGCGCAGGGAGGCGAGATGGCTCTCCGGCTGGTGGGTCGGGCCATCCTCCCCGAGAAAGATCGAATCGTGGGTGTAGACGAAGATCACCTGAAGCTTCATCAGCGCCGCCAGGCGAACGGACGGGCGCATGTAGTCCGAGAACACCATGAACGTGCCGCCGTACGGAATCCAGAGCTTCGACAGGGCCATGCCGTTCAGGCTCGCCCCCATGCCGTGCTCGCGCACGCCAAAGCGGAGGTAGAGCCCCTCGGCATGGGCGGCCGAGAAGTCCGTCCGCCCCTGGGGCAGGGTGTTGTTGGACGGCGTCAGGTCCGCTGAGCCGCCCACGAGCATGGGCAGGCGGGGGGCGATCCCGTTCAGCGTTTTCCCTGAGGCGGCGCGGGTGGCGATCGGGGGATCGGATGGCGAGAACGTCGGGATGCCCTCCTCCCAGCCTTCCGGGAGCCGCCCCGCGAGGCGACCCTCGAAGTCGGCGGCCAGGTCCGGATGGGCCACGCGGTAGCGCTTCACGAGGTCGTTCCACTCGGCCTCCAGCTTCCGGCCCCGCTCCGCGGCCTGCTCGAAAGGCTTCCTGGCCTCCTCCGGCACCAGGAACGTGGGCTCGAGCGGCCAGCCCAGGGCCTTCTTGCTGGCGGCCACCTCATCCTTGCCCAGCGGCTCGCCGTGCGCCTTGGCCGTCCCCTGCTTGCCGGGGCTGCCATAGCCGATCACGGTGGTGACCACGATGAGCGACGGCCTTCCCGTCTCCGCCTTGGCCGCCGTCATCGCGGCGTCCAGCGCTTCCAAGTCGTTGCCGTCGTCCACGCGCTGCACGTGCCAGCCGTAGGCCTCGAAGCGCTGGCCCACGTCCTCTGAAAAGGAGAGGGAGGTCGGCCCGTCGATCGAGACGTGGTTCGAGTCGTAGAGGACGTTGAGCTTTCCGAGCTTCAGGTGCCCGGCGAGCGAGCAGGCCTCGGAGGCGACCCCTTCCATCATGTCGCCGTCGCTCGCGATCACCCAGACGTCGTAGTCGACGACGGGGAATCCCTCGCGGTTGAAATGCCCCGCGCCCATGCACTCGGCGAGCGCCATGCCCACGGAGTTGCCGAGCCCCTGGCCCAGAGGGCCGGTCGTGGTCTCGACCCCGCGGGTGAGCTCGTGCTCGGGGTGGCCCGGGGTCTTCGAGCCGAACTGGCGGAAGCTCTGGAGCTCCTCGATCGGCAGGCTGGTGCCGGACAGGTGGAGGAGCGAATAGAGGAGAGCCGAGGCGTGGCCGGAGGAGAGCACGAAGCGGTCCCGGTTCGGCCAGTCGGGGTTGTCCGGGTTGTAGCGCAGGTGGCGCGCCCAGAGGAGGTACGCCATCGGCGCCTGGCCCATGGGCGCGCCGGGGTGCCCGGATTGCGCCTTCTCGACCATGTCCACCGAGAGGAAACGGATGGTGTTGATGGCGACCTGGTCGACATCCTGTTCGGCGAGCTGTTCCACGGAAACTTCCGGTTCGGCCATGGTATTTGCCTCCCTCCACGAAAGCGGTCTGCCCGCCGGGAATGGTAGTCCATCCGGCCACCTTTTGACTCGCGGCCTGGGGACCTCTACAATGTGGGCTCCCTGCCGGACCCACCTACGGAGAGGTGCTGGAGTGGCCGAACAGGGCTGCCTGCTAAGCAGTTGTCCGGGGTAAACCCGGACCGAGGGTTCGAATCCCTCCCTCTCCGCCATTCGCCTCTGACGTTTTCCTCGCAGTAGACTCCGGTCCGGACGTTGCATCCGGGTGGGAGGGTGTGCCCCGCTTCACCCCCCGCGAGCCTGATCATTCCTGGAGGTCTCTGATGAAAGCCGTCAACCCCGCGACCGGAGAGGTGATCCGCGACTACCCCGAGCACGACGAAGGGCAGGTCCGCGAGAAGCTGGAACAGGCCGAGCGCGCCTTCGCCGCCTGGCGCAAAGTGCCGTTCGACGAGAGGTCGCGGCTGATGACCGCCGTCGCCGACCTCCTCCGCGAGCGCCGGGACGACTACGCGCGGCTGATGACCGAAGAGATGGGCAAGCCCATCGGCGCCTCCGAGTCCGAGATCGACAAGTGTGCCTGGGCGTGCGACTTCTACGCCGAGCACGCCGAGCGGTTCCTCGCCCCGGAGACGGTGGCGACCGACGCCTCCCGGAGCCTCATCCGCTACGACCCCCTGGGCCCGGTGCTCGCCATCATGCCCTGGAACTTCCCCTTCTGGCAGCACTTCCGCTTCGCCGCCCCCGCCGTCATGGCCGGCAACGTCTCTGTCCTGAAGCACGCTTCGAACGTGCCCGGGTGCGCGCTCGCCATCGAAGAGGTCTTCAGGGACGCCGGCTTTCCCGAAGGGGTGATGACCACGCTCCTCGTGCCCTCCTCCCGGTCCAAGGACCTGATCCGCCACCCGGCGATCCGCGCCGTCACCCTGACCGGCAGCGACCGCGCCGGCATGGAGGTGGCCGCCGAGGCCGGCCGCTGTCTCAAGAAGACCGTCCTCGAGCTCGGCGGCTCGGACCCGTTCGTGGTGCTCGCCGACGCCGATCCCGCCGAGACCGCGAAGCAGGCGGCCCGGGCCCGCACCATCAACTCCGGCCAGAGCTGCATCGCCGCCAAGCGCTTCATCGTCGAGGAGCCCGTCGCCGACCGTTGTGAGGAGGAGCTCGCCCGGGCCATGGAGAGCCTCACGGTCGGCGATCCCCTGGACCCCGACACGGATCTCGGGCCCCTGGCCCGGGAGGATCTGCTCCGGGACCTGGACGACCAGGTGCGTCGGACCGTCGACGCCGGCGCCACGCTCCGGACCGGCGGCGAGCGTCTTTCGGGAAAGGGCTGGTTCTACCCGCCCACGGTGCTCTCCGGCGTCGAGCCCGGCATGCCCGCCTTCGACGAGGAGACCTTCGGCCCGGTCGCGGCGGTCATCCGCGCGCGGGACACGGATCACGCCATCGAGCTCGCCAACCGCTCCCGGTTCGGCCTCGGCGCAAGCCTCTGGACCGGCGACTCCGCCCGGGGCGAGGCCCTGGCCGGCGAGATCGAAGCCGGCTGCGTCTTCGTGAACGGAATCGTGAAGTCCGACCCCCGCCTCCCCTTCGGCGGGGTCAAGCATTCCGGCTACGGACGGGAGCTGTCCGAAGTGGGGATCCGGGAGTTCGTGAATATCAAGACGGTGTGGGTGAAGTAGGAAAGGACCCAAGGGACACCAAGGACAAAAAGGACATATCCCTGTCCTTGTCGTCCTTGCAGTCCTTGGTGTCCTTTATGTCCTTGCTCTTACTCTTTGGGCCGCCGGATCGTCATCACCGGGCAGGGCGCATGCTGAATCACCCGCTCGGCGGTGCTGCCGATCAGAAGGTGGCGGAGGCGGGAGTGGCCGTGGGTGCCCATGGCGATCAGGTCGGCCCCGCGCTTCTCCGCCTCTTCGGTGATCACATGGGCCGGGTCCCCCTCGCGGGCCACCGTCTCCACGGTCAGCCCCTCGCGCTCGAGCCTCTGCGACAGCTCATAGAGGCGCCGCTCGGCTTCGAGGCCCGTGTCCTCCAGATAATTGATGGAGGTCGGCAGCAACCCATAGGTGGTGTACTCGATCGGCAGGTTGAAGGCGTTCACCAGGATGAGCCGGGCGTCCTGCTCGTGCGGCGCGAGGAGCCGGTGGGCGGTTGCGATGGCGAGCTCCGCGTCCTCCGAGAAGTCGGTCGGCACCAGGATGGTGCGGAGCGTGTGGTGCCGCCCCCGGTCCTGGGGGTGGATCGCGAGGACCGGGCAGGGGGCGTCGTGGATCACCCCCTCCGTGGTGCTCCCCAGGAGGAGATGGCGCAGGCCGGTCAGCCCCCGCGTCCCGAGGACGATCGCGGAGGCCGCGACCGCCTCGGCCCGGTCCACGATCACCTGGGACGGCATGCCCGCGTCGAGGTAGGCCCCAACCTCCGTACCCGCCTGGCGCAAGGAGGCGACCAGCTCCTCAAGCCTCGCCTCGGCCGCCCGCCGCACGTCGGCGGTGAAATCGAGCCCCGACGTGGGGACGTACCCTGGCATCGAAGGGGGCGTGGTCACGGCGTGGACCAGCTCGAGCCGGGTCCCCTGCTGGCGGGCGAGCTCGGTGGCCCACTCCACCGCCACGGCCGCGGTTTCTGAAAAATCGGTCGCGGCGAGGACCGGGCCGAGGGCCCGCGCTGCCGGAGAGGTCTGGGGTTCCATGTGTGCTCCTCCTTGAAGAACGGTCGCATTATACGAGTCCCCCGTCCTTCCCTGGCCGCCCCGCGGGGCGGTTGAGACCCCTTCCGGGGGCGTGATACCGTCTTCCTTCCCACACCCGGCCCTCCGCGGGGAGGACCGTACCGAGGTGACAGCACCATGAGCACGGAGATCGAGGGGCCCGTCCGGGTCCGCTTCGCCCCTTCGCCGACCGGCTTCCTCCACCTGGGAGGAGCGCGCACGGCCATCTATAACGACCTCCTGCGCCAGAGCGTGGGCGGCGCCTTCATCCTGCGCATCGAAGACACCGACAAGGAGCGGTCGGACGAGGCCATGACCCGCCAGATCCAGTCGGCCCTCGCCTGGATCGGCACCGCGTGGGACGAGGGGCCGTTCCTGCAGAGCGAGCGCCTCCCCCGCCACCACGAGCGCGCCGAGGAGCTCTTGGCCAGAGGCTTGGCCTACCGCTGCTTCTGCACCCCCGAAGAGCTGGCCGCCCAGCGCGCCGAGGCCGAGAAGCGGGGCCTGGCCTTCCGCTACCCGCGTACCTGTCTCAACCGCTCCAAGGAAGAGATCGAGCAGCTCCTGGCCGCCGGCAAGCCGTTCGCCGTCCGCTTCCAGATGCCGGACGAGCACATCACCTTCACCGACATCGTGCGGGGCGACATGGACTTCCCGCCGGACGCGCTGGACGACTTCATCCTCCTGCGCTCGGACGGCAACCCCACCTACCACATGTCCGTGGTGGTGGACGACATCGACATGGGGGTGACCCACGTCCTCCGCGGCGAAGACCACCTGTCGAACACGCCGAAGCACATCCCGCTCTTCCGCGCCCTGGGCGGCACGGTCCCCACCTTCGGGCACCTCCCCCTGATCCTGGGGCCGGACAAAAAGCGGCTCTCCAAGCGCTACGGCGCCACCTCGGTCGAGGAGTTCAAAACCGAAGGCATCCTCCCGCAGGCGCTCTACAACTTCCTGGCTCTCCTCGGCTGGTCCCCGGGGAACGAGCGGGAGATCCTCTCGCGCGACGAGATGATCCAGCTCTTCGACGTCGACCGCCTGAACTCCTCGCCGGCCGTGTTCGACCGCGAGAAGCTTCTATGGATGAATTCCCAGTACCTCTCGCTGCTGGACTACGACGCGCTCGCCCCGCACCTGCAGCCGTTCCTGGAGCAGGCCGGGCTCGCCGGAGTGGACGAGGACCGCCTCCGGGCAGCCGTCAACCTCCACCGCACCCGCGCCCGGACGCTCAAGGACGTGGCCGAGCTCGTCCTCCCCTACTTCCGAGACGAGATCGCCTACGACCCGGCCGCCTCCGCCAAGTTCCTGAAGGACCCGGACCTGCCGGGGCATCTCCAAGCCCTGCGGGACCGCTACGCCAGCGTCCCCGGCTTCACCAAAGAGGCCTTGGAGGCCGAGCTTCGCGCGCTCGCCGACGAGCGGCAGATCAAGGCCGGCGTTCTCATCCACCCCACCCGCATGGCCCTCTCCGGAGCCGCAGCGGGACCGCCGCTCTTCGATCTGGTCGAGGTGATGGGGCGGGACGCCACCCTGGCGCATTTCGACCGCTTCGCCGCCTTCCTACGCGAGGGTGCTCAGGGCGAGGCTATAGGGAATACCACGCAGGCCGCCCAGGGTTGACCCGTCTGGCGGGTTGGGTTATCGTACCTGCCCTGTCCTGCTGGGAGGTCGTTCAACGGTAGGACATGCGGCTCTGACCCGCAGAATCGGGGTTCGAATCCCTGCCTCCCAGCCAATTTGAAGGAAGAAAGTTCAAGGCCGCGCGAGCGGCCTTTCGTGTTTTTAGACCGAATCATCATCTGCCGGCGGGGTGGAGCGCCACGGGCAGGTACGAGTAGAATAGCGCCCGTCCATGAAAACTCGGGAGCTGCAAATCGGGGTGGCTGGCACTTTCGATGTCGGGAACTATGGTGACCTGCTGTTCCCGCTCGTCGCAGAGGCGGAGCTTTCGGCGCGGCTCGGCGCCGTGAAGTTGCACCGATTCTCCTACCATTCCAGGACGCCGCCCGACTGGCCCTACCGGGTCACCTCCGTGGCCGAGCTCCCGCAGATGGCGAGCTCTTTGGACGGCATGCTCATCGGCGGCGGCTTCCTCATCCGCTTCGACAAAGAGGTCGCTCCAGGGTATGGACCGCCGACCCCCGCGATCCACCACCCGACCGGCTACTGGCTGACCCCGGGGTTGATCGCCTTGCAGCAGGGAATTCCCCTGATCTGGAACGCGCCCGGCATGCATTGCAACGAGATTCCGGCCTGGGCCGATCCGCTGATTGAGCTGGCCTTGTCGCTCAGCCGCTACATCGCCGTGCGCGACCGGCCGTCGCAAGAGGCCCTCGCGCGGTTTACCGACCCCTCCCGCATTGCGGTCGTCCCCGACACCGCGTTCGGGATCTCCCGACTGCTCGACGGATCGCCGTCCTCCGAGCTCAACCGCCTGCGGGAGGCTTCCGGCCTGACCGGTCCCTATATCGTCATCCAGGCGGCCCTGGGCTTGAAGAGCTTCGCGCGCTTCGTCAAGAGCCACGCCCACCCGTTGCGGGACTTCCAGTTTCTGGCACTGCCGATCGGTCCGGTGCTCGGCGACCATCCCGCGATCCTGGAAGAGGACTTTCCCGGAGTCGTCCGCCTGCCCACCTGGCCGCACCCGCTGCTGCTCGCGGAATTGATCGGGAACGCGGAGGCGGTTGTCGGCCACAGCTATCACCTGGCTATCACGGCGCTCACCTCGGGTGTGCCGGTCTTCACCCCGCAAGACCTTTCGGTCGGAAAATACTCGGCTCTGCTGGACTTCGAAACCCTTTATCAACTGGACGCCGAGCGCGAGCCGGATCCGGACTGGTTTCTCTCGCGTGTGGGGAGAACCGCACCCGCGGCGGCCGCACAAACCCGGCTCGACCCGCTCCGCGATCACTGGGATCGCGTCGCCGCGGCCCTCGAGGACGGACCCCGCGCGACGCAGCCGGCGCTCGGCCGGTTCTGGCAATCCCTGCCGGGGCTGCTGGAGGAGGGGGAGGAAGCACGCAACAGGCAGCGCGAGCGCATGGATGAATCGAGCCGGCTTCTGGCCGTGGCCCGTCAAGAGATCACAGCGCGCGACCATCGGGTTACCGCGCTTTATCACTCAACTGCCTGGAAACTGACCTCTCCGCTCCGGTTCTTCGGACGTACGTTGAGAGGAAATGGGGCGAGGAGCAACATGATCAATCTGAACCGGATCTCACAGCACAAGCTGGAAACCGAGCCCTACCGCTGGGCCCTGATCGACGGCCTCTTCTCCCCGGGAGATGGCAAGGCTCTGGCCACCACCTATCCCCACGATCATTTCAAGCGGCTGTCCGCCCACGGCGGTGAAAAAGATTACGACTACGAAGCCCGTTCGCTGATCCGGATGGGAGCGGACACCGCTTCCTACCCCGAGGAGCTGAGCAATGCCTGGCGGGGCTTTGCGGAGGATCTTCTCTCGCCGGCCTACCGCAATGCCATGTCGCTCCTGACCGGATGCGATCTCTCCAACTCGCCGCTGGAGGTGAACGTCTTCCACTACGGCCCCGGAGCCTCGCTCGGCGCGCATCCGGACCTTTCCGACAAAGTCATCACCCACGTGTTCTACTTCAACGAGTCGTGGAACCCGAAAGACGGCGGCTGCCTGTCCATCCTGCGCTCCCCCGATTCCAAGGACATCGTCACCGCGGTCCCGCCCCTCGTCGGAACCTCCGCCGTGATCGTCCGCTCCGAAAACTCCTGGCACGCCGTCGCACCCGTCGTCAACGGCAGCCGCAGCTCCCGGCGCAGCGTGACCGTGACGTTCTACCGTCCCGGGTCCGCCAGCTCGATGTGGCCGCCGGACGACGCGACGCCGCTGCACCGCTACGGCGAACCGGAGACCGAGACGCAAATGGCGCAGCCGAAGAGTTGGTGGAGCCGGCTTACGTCGTGGGGGAAGTGACCCTCGGACGCGTATAATCTCAGTAGGTGGAGCGCTTGTGCGGGTTCCGCGCCGGAGAGTGCCCAGATGAGTAGAGCCCTTCTGCAGAAGTACCGCGCCGAGATCCTGGACCTGGCGATGCGCCACGGGGCGAGGAATGTGCGTGTCTTCGGCTCGCTCGCCCGGGGGGAAGGCCGTGACGATAGCGACCTCGACCTGCTCGTGACGCTCGGAGAAGGGCGCTCTCTCCTGGATCTCGTCGGTCTCAAGCAGGATCTGGAAGACCTCGTCCATCGCCCGGTGGACGTCGTCACGGAGCAGGCCCTCTCCCCCTACCTGCGAGATCGAGTCCTTTCCGAAGCGATCCCATTGTGAGCCGAAGCGACCTCTACCTCCAGCACGTGCTCGACGCGATTGGAAAGATCGAGCGCTACGTCGAGGTTGGATACGACGAGTTCATGAACGCATCCCACTGGCAGGACGCCGTAATCCGCCAGCTTGAGATCATCGGCGAAGCGGTCAAGCGAATCTCTCCTGAGCTCCTTCGACAGCGGCCTGACATCCCCTGGCGCCGCATCGCCGGGATGCGGGACGTTCTCATTCACGACTACATGGGTGTGGATCTGGAGGCTGTCTGGCAAGTCACTCAGCAGGAGTTGACCCAATTGCGGCAGGCAGTCGAGGAACTCCTCGGCAGGAAGTAGAGCTACGCCGAACGGCTTCGAAACACCGCGGAAACTTCCCGCGACGGAGCCACAATGCCTGCAGACGGGCTCGCTCGGTCCGCTGACGGAGTCAGCCCGTCGGCTGATCGGCTGAGAACTTCTCGGGAAGTCCTCACTCCGTCTCCAGATCTTCTCAGTCCGTCCGCTTATTTCTGGGAAGTTCCCGGGAAGGAGCCACAATGTCTGCGGATGGTCTCGCTCGGTCGGCTTACGGAGTCAGCCCGTCGCCTGACCGGCTGAGAACTTCCCGAGAAGTCCTCGCGCCGTCGCCTGATCTTCTCAGTCCGTCTGCTTATCTGCGGCAACTTCTCGCGACGGAGCCGCAACGTCGACTGACGGGCTCGCGCCGTCGCCTGATCGGCTGAGGACTTCCCGGGAAGTTCTCACTCCGTCTCCTCATCTTCTCAGGCCGTCTGCCTATCTGCAGCAACTTCTCGCGACGAAGCCGCAATGTCGACTGACGGGCTCGCGCCGTCACCTGATCGGCTGAGAGCTTCTCGAGAAGTCCTCGCTCCGTCTGCTGCTCTTCTCAGTCCGTCTGCTTATCTGCGGGAACTTCCCGGGACGGAGACACAATGTCAGCGGACGGGCTCGCTCCGTCAGCTTCCAGGCTGAGGACTTCTCGGGAAATCCTCGCTCCGTCTCCTTGTCTTCTCAGTCGGTCAGCTTACGGGAAAAGAAAAAGGGGGGCGTTTCCGCCCCCCTTTCATAGCCGAAGCTGGGCGCTTTTCCTAGAAGTCGTACCGCAGGCCGATCTGGAGCGTCCGCGGGACGAAGGCGGAGTTCAGGGCGTCCTCGACTCCGAAGTTGGCGTTCGGCGTCTGGTTCGAACCCCAGATCTGGTTGTTGGTGCTGATGAAGCGGTTCGCGTGGTCCGTGCAGTTGAAGCACTCGGCGAACAGGGCGAGGTCGCCCGGTCCGATGCCGAAGCTCTTCGAGAGCCGGAAGTCGAGCGTGTAGAAATCGGGTTGACGCTCGCTGTTGCGGCCGAGGTGGACGCCGTTGATCGTCGGCCGGTCCGTGCCGAAGTTGCCGTCGTTGTTGACGTCGGAGTTGATGGTCGGGGTGAACGGCTGGCCCGAGTAGAAGCGGAAGGCGCCCGAGAGGCCGATCCCCCAGAGCGGGGTGTCCCACACGCCGTTCAGCACGATCTTCCACTCCTGGTCGCGGGAGGCGGGACCCCAGTTCAGGTCGAGGTTGTTGTAGTCCTCGGCCTGGATGCCGGCGAAGTTGCGCTCATTGGAGTCGTTGTCCCGGTCCTCGGACCAGGTCACGGCGCCGTAGAGGCTGAAGTTGTCGGCATAGCGCCGCTGCAGGGTGACCGTCGCCGCCTTGTATTCGGACTCGCCGTCCGCAAGGTCGGTGACGACGCGGTTGTAGGCGGCGAAGCGCCGGGCCGAGCCGTAGCGGGGCAGGCCGTTGGAGGCGGTCGTGCCGTCGTAGCTCCGGTTCAGGTCCGTCAGGCGCTGGAGCTGGTTGCCCTCGGCGTAGGTGAAGTCGAGGCCGAGGGAGACCTTGGAGAAGATCTCGCGCTCGGCGCCCAGGGTCACGCGGTCGGTGTAGGGGTTCTCGAAGTCCGGATCGACGGTGAAGACGTCCGGGGTCGAGACGCGGGTGCCCGGACCGAAGTTGACGCGCTCGACGCCGTTCGGGTCCCAGGTGTTGCCCCAGTCGAGGCCCAGGGGGTCCGCGGGGGGGCCGATGACGTTGCCGTTGACGTCACGCTGCGCGGTGATGGTGAGCTGCGCGCCGCGCAGGCCGTTCGAGGTGAACGGCTGGGCCCAGAGGAGGGCCGGGGTGCGGCTCCAGTAGCGGCCGAGCGAGAAGCGGACGGCCGTCTTGTCGTCCGGCGCCCAGGAGAGGCCGAGGCGCGGGGAGATCTGGTTGTCAGTGTCCGGGATCTCGCCCGTCAGTCTCATCGTGCCGTTCGGGCCCGGGTCGTTGGGGTTCAAGATCGGGTTGTCCGGGTTGTCCAGCCTCTCCCAGCGGATGCCGGCGGTGAGCGTGAGGTTGGGGCGGACGAACCACTGGTCCTGGAGGAAGAGAGCGGTCTCCTCCTGTTCGAACTTGGCCGCGCCCGCCTCTTTCGAGGTCAGGCCGTTCAGGCCGCCAAACTGCCGATACTCGCGCCAGCGGCCGGCGAGGAAGTCGTTGGGGTTGGCGAAGATGAAGACGCCGCGCCAGTTGCCGCGGAAGACTTGGTCGACGCTGGTCTCGTTGTACTCGACGCCGCCCTTGATGACGTGGTCGGCGAGCAAGTAGGTCAGGGTGTCGGAGAACGCCTTGCGTTCGTTGACCGTGTCGATCGGCAGGAAGCTGACCTCGCCGAAGCGCAGACCGCCCACCTGGATCTCGGGGAAGCCGAGGCCCTTGTCGCCGCGCGGGGTCTCTTCATCGATGTAGTTCAGGTTCAGGTCGTTCAGGAGGTTGGAGGTGAGCTGGCCAGAGTAGGAGCCCACGTAGGCCTTGGAGTCGAGCTCCTCGATGCCGTTGAAGCTCTCGGTGCGGTCCTGCCGGTTGGACGAGCCGTTGATCCCCTCGTAGTCCGTGAAGTTGCCGCGGACCATCAGGCGGTGCGAGGGGTTCAACTGGTAGTCTAAGCGGCCGAAGAGGACGGAGCCGTCCTGGGTCTGCACGTACTCGGACGGCGAGGCGAGCTCCGGATACCTCGCGAAGAAGGCCGGGTTGAGCTGCGCGGGCAGGATCGGGATCGTCTCGCTCTTGTCCTGGTTGTCGTAGGAGAGGAAGTAGAAGAGCTTGTCGCGGACGATGGAGCCGCCCAGCGAGCCGCCGAACTGCTCCTTCTCCTGGTCGGAGGCCTCGCGGCCGTCCGGGAAGTCGGCGATGTACTCCTGCGGCTGGTTGAAGTAGAAGACCGAGCCGTGCAGGTTGTTGGTGCCGCTCTTGGTGATGATGTTCACGAAGCCGCCGCCCGACCGGCCGTATTCGACCGAGGCGCCGTTGGTGACCACCGAGAACTCCTTGATCGACTCCTGGGAGATGGCGAGCGGAGCGCGACCCTCGGCGCCGCCCACCGCGCCGCCGAAGAAGGCGTTGTTGAAGTCTACGCCGTCCACGGTGATGCTGGTGTTGATGCCGCGCTCGCCCGAGAGCGACAGGTTGCCGCGCTCCTGGTCGAGCCGGCTCTCCGGGGTGAGCAGCACGAGCTGCTTGAAGTCGCGGCCGATGCTCGGCAGGTTCTCGATCTGCTCGCTCTGGATGGTGGTGCCGATCGTCGTGTTGGTGACCTCGACCACCGGGAGCTCCTCGGCCGTGACCGTGATGGTCTCCGACACCGTGGAGCTCTGCAGGTTGAAGTTGATGGTCGGGGTCGAGCCGAGGAGCAGGCGGACGCTTTCGGCGGTCGCCGTGGCGAAGCCGTCGAGCGTCGCCTCGACCTTGTAGGTGCCCGTGGGCAGGTTCAGGACGCGGTAGAAGCCTCTCTCATCGGTGACCGTCGTCTGGACGAGGCCGGTCTCCGTGTTGGTGGCCGTCACCGTGACGCCCGGCAGCGGCGCACCTTCGCTGTCTTCTACGGTGCCCGAGATGCGGCTCGTGGTCACGTCGGTCTGGGCGAAGACCGGTCCGGTCAGGCCCAGGACGAGCAGCAGGGCCGTGAGGAAACACAGCCCTCTACGATTGCGGTTGGCACAGAAACGCACCATGAATGGAGCCCTCCTTTTGGCAGTGCGTAAGTTTCGAACGGATTCTATGCGAAGGGCGGAGTCCTGCCCTGAGCCTTGTGAGAACATCCTGTGACAGACTCAAGACGAAGGGGTGCCGCCAGCCCACTATGCTAAGCTCCGCCCCGCCGATGCGGCTGGAATCGGCGGAATTATACCCGGGTTCGGGTGCCGTGATTCGCTCCACTTTTTTGAATTCTTCACCACGCCGATGAGACCTGACGACCCCCCTCTGGTGAGCGTCATCATGGGGAGCAAGTCCGACTGGGAGACGCTCCGCCACGCGGACGAGATGCTCACCCGGTTCGGCGTTCCCCACGAGTGCCGCGTCGTCTCCGCCCACCGCACTCCCGAGTGGATGCGGGAGTTCGCCACCGGTGCCGAGGCCCGGGGCGTCCAGGTCATCATCGCCGGCGCGGGCGGCGCCGCCCACCTTCCCGGCATGGTGGCTTCACAGACCCTCCTCCCCGTCCTCGGGGTTCCGGTCCAGAGCCACGCCTTGAACGGGCTCGACTCTCTCCTCTCGATCGTGCAGATGCCCTCGGGCGTGCCGGTCGGCACGCTCGCCATCGGCAAGGCGGGGGCGGCCAACGCGGCCCTCCTCGCGATCCGGATGCTCGCCGCGACCCGGCCCGAGCTCAAGGAGAAGCTCCGCGCCTTCGTGGACGGAGAGACCCGCCGGGTGCTGGACGAGACTCTGCCTTGAGCGCGCCGATCCTCCCCGGCGCCACGGTCGGGGTCCTGGGCAGCGGCCAGCTCGGCCGCATGTTCGCCATCGCAGCCCGCCGCATGGGCTACCGCGTCCACACCTTCTCGCCGGACTACGACACCCCCACCGGCCAGGTCGCCGACCGCGAGGTCCAGGCCGCCTACGACGACCTGGACGCCGTGCGCGGCTTCGCCCGCGGGGTGGACGTGGTCACCTTCGAGTTCGAGAACGTCTCCGCGGCGGCGACCGAGGCCGCGGCGGAGCACGCGCCGGTGCGGCCGGCGGGCGCGGTCCTCCACACGACCCAGAACCGGCTGCGGGAGAAGGGCTTCCTCTCGGGCGCCGGGTTTCCCGTGGCACCGTACGCTCCGGTCCGCTCCCTCGCGGACCTGACCGAAGCGCTCGCCCGCCTGGGCACCCCGGCGGTGCTCAAGACGGCCGGCTGGGGGTACGACGGCAAGGGCCAGGTGAAGATCGCCTCGGCCGAAGAAGCCCCGGCCGCCTGGGAGGCGGTCGCCGGGCAGGAGTCGGTCCTCGAAGCCTTTGTAGATTTCGACCGCGAGGTCTCCGTGGTGGCCGCCCGGGGGCTCGACGGCTCCTTCGCCCATTTCGGGGTGATCGAGAACCGCCACAGCCGGCACATCCTGGACGTCTCGATCGCTCCGGCCGCGGTCCCGCCCCGGGTCGAGAAGGAAGCGGTGGAGATCGCCCGGGGCATCCTCGAGGGCCTGGACGTCGTGGGCGTCCTCTGCGTCGAGATGTTCCTCACGAGAGACGGCCGCCTCCTCGTCAACGAGCTCGCCCCGCGCCCCCACAACTCGGGGCACCTGACCTTCGACGCCAACGTCACCAGCCAGTTCGAGCAGCAGCTCCGCGCCATCTGCGGCCTCCCTCTGGGCTCGACCGAGTTGCTGCGCCCGGCGGCGATGGCGAACCTCCTGGGCGACCTCTGGGCGAAGGGCGAGCCCGACTGGTCCGCCGCCTGCGCCTTCCCCGAGGTGAAGCTCCACCTCTACGGCAAGGCCGCCGCGAGGCCGGGGCGGAAGATGGGGCACCTGACGGCGCTGGCGGCGACGCCGGAGGAGGCCCTGGAGAGAGTGGTGGCGGCGCGGGAGGCAGTCACCGGGAAGTAGGTAGTTGCAAGTGACAACGAGTTGAGGTAGGCTTGTTCCATGAGCAAGCCGAGCCCCCTCCGTATCGTCACCGAAGACCCCGCCCTGGCGCGGGACGCGGAGACGCTCTACGACGCCATCTCCGAGCTGGTGCGGGTCTATCAATCGCTCGACCGGGACCGCATCTGCTGCCACGACATCTCGGTCTCCCAGTGCTATGCCCTGGAGGCCCTGGCGCGGCGGGGAGGCTTGACGCTCAACGAGCTCGCGGCCCACCTGTATCTCGACAAGAGCACGGCCAGCCGGGTGGTGGACGCCCTGGAGCGCAAGGGGTACGTCGAGCGCTCGCCCCACCCGCGGGACGGCCGCGCCCTGCTCCTCGTGGCGACGAAGACGGGGCAGGGGCTGTACGGCCAGATCCGCCAGAGCCTGGTGGCCGACGAGCGGGCGCTTCTCGCCGGCTTCGACCCCGAGGTCCGCCAGGCCATGGCGCAGCTCCTCACAAAGCTCGGCAAGGCGGTGGCGACCCGGCTCGAATCCGGCGGAAGCTGCTGCAAAGTGGACTGAGGCAGTACCGGCTTTAACGGGCGCGGCGGGATGATCCTGCGGCGCCTTTTTGAAACACTGATAGTTGCTAGTAACAACGAAAGGAGACCCTCATGAACACAGAATCGATTCCCACCCTGGACCCGGAAGCCGTCCGCGAGATCGTCCGCGAGACCTATGGAGCAGCGGCCCGCAGCGTGGGGCAGGCCGAGCCGGCCTCGTGCTGCGGCGGCGGGAGCTGCTCGACCAAGACGCGCGACCCGATCACCTCCGACCTTTACGACGAGGCGCAGACCGCGGGTCTCCCCGCCGAAGCCATGCTCGCGTCCCTCGGCTGCGGCAACCCGACGGCGCTGGCGTCCCTGGAGGCGGGCGAGGTGGTGCTCGACCTCGGCTCGGGAGGCGGCATCGACGTCCTCCTCTCGGCGCGCCGGGTAGGCCCCACGGGCAAGGCGTACGGGCTCGACATGACCGACGACATGCTGGCGCTGGCGCGGGAAAACCAGCGCAAGGCCGGCGTCGAGAACGTCGAGTTCGTGAAAGGAGAGATCGAGGCGGTCCCGCTGCCCGACGCTACGGTCGACGTGGTGATCTCGAACTGCGTGATCAACCTCTCGGCCGACAAGAAGAAGGTCCTCTCCGAGGCCTTCCGCGTGCTGAAGCCGGGCGGCCGCTTCGCCGTCTCGGACATCGTGCTGCGAGGTGAGCTGCCCGAGCCGATGCGCAAGAGCCTCGAGCTCTGGGCCGGCTGCGTGGCCGGCGCGCTCCAGGAGTCCGAGTACCGAAGGCTCCTGACCGAGGTCGGCTTTACGGACATCGAGCTCGAGCCGACGCGCGTCTACAGCGCCGAGGACGCCCAGCCCTTCCTCGAGCAGGCCGGCTGCTGCGGCGCGGACCTGAGCCCGGAGGACGTGGGCGGCAAGGCGATGAGCGCGTTCGTCCGGGCGAGGAAGCCGCGGGGGGTGTGAAAAGGACGAGCACGGACAAAACACGGACCGACAAGGACCAACAGGGACAGGTTCCGGTGTCCTTGAAGGTCCGTGTCGGTCCGTGTTCGTCCTATAGTTACCCCCGGGGAGGAGGACGGCCATGGACTGGATGATCTACGGGGCCAACGGCTACACCGGCGAGCTCGCGGCGCGCGAGGCGGCGCGGAAGGGATTGAAGCCGGTCCTCGCCGGGCGGAACGCCGAGGCGGTGGGGAAGCTCGCGCGGGAGCTGGGGCTGCCCAGCCGGACGTTCTCTCTGGACGACTCGACGGGCACGGCCGCGGAGCTCTTCGGGATCAAGGCGGTCCTCCACTGCGCGGGCCCGTTCATCAAGACCAGCGCGCCCATGGTGGCGGCCTGCCTGGGGACGGGGGCGAGCTACCTCGACATCACCGGGGAGATCCCGGTCTTCGAGCGGGTCCTCTCCCAGGGCGAGGCGGCGCGCCGGGCGGGGGTGGCGCTGATTCCGGGCGTAGGCTTCGACGTGGTTCCGACGGACTGCCTGGCCGCGCGCCTCAAAGAGGCGCTGCCGGATGCGACGGATCTGGTGCTCGCCTTCTACACCGACAAGGGGGGCGTCAGCCGGGGGACTCTCAAGACCATGATCGAGAGCATGCCCCACGCCGGAGCGATCCGGAGGGACGGCAAGATCGTCCCCGTGCCGATCGCCTTCGACTCCCGCGAGATCGACTTCGGCCGGGGCGGCCGGCGCTGGGCCATGACGATTCCCTGGGGAGACGTCTCGACCGCGTACCACTCGACCGGCATCCCCAACATACGGGTCTATTCCGGAACGCCGCCGTCCCAGATCCGGCGGATGAAGCGGCTCGCTCCGCTCCTGCCGCTCGCCGGATGGCCGCCGGTCAAGCGCTTCGCCCAGCGCTGGGTGGAGCGCAGGGTGACCGGCCCTAGCCTTGAGCAGCGGGAGACGGCCCGGGTTTATCTCTGGGGCCAGGCGCGGAACGCCGCCGGGCGGACGGTCACCGCCACCCTGGAGACGCCGGAGGCCTACCGGTTCACGGCCGAGTCGGCGGTGGCGGCGGTCGAGCGGGTGCTCGCGGGCAAGGTCCAGCCCGGAGCCTGGACCGCCTCCAGAGCCTTCGGCCCGGGCTTCGTCACGGAGCTCCCCGGGGTCGTCGCGGGAGACGTCCAGGCCGCCTGAGAGATCTTGCTGGCGCGTATCTTGCCCTGCCGGAACGGGGGAGGTGGCTGCGTGATCGACCTCTGGTACAAGAACGCCATCATCTATTCGCTCGACGTCGACGCCTTCCAGGACTCGAACGGCGACGGCATCGGCGACTTCCGGGGCCTGACCCGCCGGCTCGATTACCTCGCGAGCCTCGGGGTGACCTGCCTCTGGCTCCTGCCGTTCTACCCCACGCCGAACCGCGACAACGGCTACGACGTGAAGGACTACTACGGCATCGACCCGCGCCTGGGAACGCTCGGCGACTTCGTCGAGCTCATGCACCAGGCCCGGGAGCGCGGCATCCGCGTGCTCTCCGACCTGGTCGTCAACCACACGTCGGACCAGCACCCGTGGTTCCAGGAGGCGCGCAAGGGGAAGCAGTCCCCCTGTCACAACTTCTACGTCTGGTCGGACACCCTCCCGGACAACGCCCACGAGGGGATGGTCTTTCCCGGATACCAGGACGCCGTCTGGAAGTGGGACGAGGAGGCGAAGGCCTATTACTTCCATCGCTTCTACGAATGGCAGCCGGACTTGAACATCTCGAATCCACGGGTTCGCGAGGAGATCTGCCGGATCATGGGCGTGTGGCTGGAGCTCGGGGTCTCGGGCTTCCGGCTGGACGCCGCGCCTTTTCTGGTGGAGATGAAGGGGACCGGCCCGCCGGGGGAGGACCAGTACGCATACCTCCGCGAGTTCCGCGACTTCCTCTCCTGGCGCCGCGGCGACGCGATCCTCCTGGCCGAGGCGAACGTCTCGCGGGAGAAGGTCTCGCAATACTTCGGCGACGACGCCAAGCTCCAGATGCTCTTCAGCTTCCTCGTCAATCAGTATTACTTCCTGGCTCTGGCCAAGCAGGAGGCCGCGCCGCTCGCCGAAGGGCTCAAGCTCCCGCCGCTCCCGCCGCCCGAGGGGCAGTGGGCGAACTTCGTGCGCAATCATGACGAGCTGGACCTGGGCCGGCTCTCCGCCGCGGACCGGGAGCTCGTCTTCTCCCGCTTCGCGCCGGACCCCGGGATGCAGCTCTACGGCCGGGGCATCCGCCGCCGCCTCCCGCCCATGCTGGGCAACGACCGGCGGCGGATCGAGCTCGCCTACAGCCTGATGTTCAGCCTCCCCGGCACGCCGGTGCTGCGTTACGGCGAGGAGATCGGCATGGGCGACGACCTCTCCCAACCCGAGCGGGAGAGCGTGCGCACCGCCATGCAGTGGGCGGACGAGCCGAACGGCGGCTTCTCCTCGGCGCCTCCCGGCACCGTGGGCCGCCCGGTGATCGCGGAGGGGGAGTTCGGCTACCCGCGTGTGAACGTGGACGCCCAGCAGCGGGACGCGGGATCGCTCCTCCACTGGATGGCGCGGCTGATCCGTGTGCGCAAGCAGTGCCCCGAGATCGGCTGGGGAAGCTGGGAGATTCTCGACAGCGGCGATCCCGCCGTGTTCGCCCACTGCTGCAGCTTCCAGGAGGGGACCGTGCTCGCAGTCCATAACCTGGCGGACCGCGAGGCCGAGGTGCGGATCGAGCTCAAGAACGGCTCCGGCGAGCCGTGGGTCGAGATCCTGGGAGAGCAGCCCTACTCCGTGGTGGACGGCAGCCAGACCATGAAGCTCGAGCCCTACGGCTATCGCTGGATTCGGGTGGGCGGGGCGAAGCGGTTCGCGCTGTAGGGCGGCCACGCAGGGCCGCCCTACAACCTCGATGACTTACATGGGTGCCGCCGCGATGAGCTTCTCGGCGGCGGAGAGGCCCGAGCCGGCGGGCACGGAGACCGCCTGCGCCGGTCTGCGGACCAGCTCCCGCGCCGCGGCCGCGAGATCGATCAGCACCCCCGCGGCCGTGATGTCCGGCCCGGCGCCCGGGCCGGCGATGGTGAGCGGGAGGGCGCTGTAGCGGTCCGTTCTGTAGACCACCACGTTCTCCCCCGCGCCGATCCGCGCCGCCGGATGATCCTCCGGCAGCGCGGTGAGACCGATCCGGGGGCCTCCGCCGTCGAAGCTCGCCACGTGGAGAAGGCGCTCTCCCCGTGCCCGGGCCGCCTCCACGCGCTTCTTCCAGGCTTCGTCGTAGGTGGTGAGCGCCGCCAGGAACCGCTCCGGGTCCGGCTCGTCCGGAAGGCCGCCTGGAAGGAGCGGCTCGACCGCCACGTCCTCCCGTTCGAGATCGTAGCCCGCCTCCCTCAAGAGGATCAGGAGCTTGCGGGCCACGTCCTCGCCGTTCAGGTCCTCGCGGGGGTTGGGCTCGGTCAGCCCCAGCCGGTGCGCCTCGGTCACCGCCGCCGAGAACGCCGTCCCCTGGCCCACACGGTGGAGCACGAAGGAGAGGGTGCCCGAGAGCACGGCCGAAAGCGCCAGGAGACGGTCGCCCGCGCGGCGCAGATCGGAGAGCGTCCCCAGGACCGGCAGGGCCGCCCCGACCGTCGTCTCGTACCGGTAGGGCACCCCGCCGCCGGCCGAGAGATCGCGCAGCAGCCGGTAGCGGGCGAGCGGCCCCACGTTCGCGAGCTTGTTGGGCGTCACCACCGCCACTCCGGACGCGAGAAGAGGCGCGTACTGCTCGGCGAGGAAGGTGCTCGCCGTGCAGTCCACGAACACCACCCGCGTTCCCGGCTCCTGAGCCGCCCGCCTCATGCGCCGCTCCAGGCGCCCCCAGTCGTTCGGCTCGCCCGTAGCCAGCGCCTGCCGGGCCGCGAGCGGATGGATGCCGCCTTCGTCCCAAGCCTGCCTCCGGCTGTTGACCACCCCCACCACGGAGAGGTCGGCCCCGAGCTCCTCGGAGAGGGCCGGTACTTGAACGGAGAGCTGCTCGCAGAGCGCCCCTCCCACCCGGCCGGTCGCCCCGGCGAGCACCACCTGCACCGCCGGTCTGCGGCGGGCCACCCGGGCCGGAGCGATCCGGGAGGCGCGGAAGTCCACGAGCAGGCGGTCGAGCTCCGCGGCCTCCAGGAGGAACGCGTCATGCCCGTGGGGGGAGTGGAGAAAGGCGAGCCGCGCGGCCGGCAGCAGGGCTGCGAGCTCCCGCTGCTCCTCGGGCGGGTAGAGCACGTCCGAATCGACCGCCACCACCAGGGCCGGCTGGCGGATCGCGCGCAGAGCCTCCTCGTACGAGCCCCGGCCCCGTGCGAGATCGTGGGAGTCCATGGCGCGGGTGAGCGTCACGTAGGCGTTGGCGTCGAAGCGGTCCACGAGCTTCTCCCCCTGATAGCGGAGATAGCTCTCCACCTCGAAGAGCCCGGGGCCCCGGAGCCGCCGGCCGAAGCGCTCCTCGAAGGAGTCGCGGCTCCGGTAGGTGCACATCGCGATGGCCCGCGCCGTGGCGAGCCCCGAGTCCGGGTCCGCGAAGATCGCCTGGCGCTGCGCTTCCGAGAGGCCGATGCACCAGGCCGAGTGGCGGCCCGAAACGGCGATGGGGGCGATCGCCTCCACCACCGCCGGGTAGAGCGCCGCCCATTCGAGCGCCTGCATGCCGCCGAGCGATCCGCCCAGCACCAGCCGGAGCCGCCGCACCCCGAGGGACGTCAGCAGCGCGGCCTGGAGGTGGACCATGTCGCGCACGGAGACCGCCGGAAAGTCCGGGCCGTAGGGCTGGCCATTCTCCGGCCGGGGCGAGGCGGGGCCGGTCGTGCCGTAGCAGCTCCCGAGGGTGTTGCTGCACACGATGAAGTCCCGCTCCGGGTCGAGCGTCCGCCCCGGTCCGAAGAGATCGCCCCACCAGAGGTCGGCGTCCGCCGAGCCGGTGAGCGCGTGGCAGACGAGCACGGCGTTGGTGCCGGTCGCGTCCAGAGCCCCCCACGTGCGGTAGGCGACCCGGACCTCGGGGAGGACCTCCCCGGACTCCAGGGTGAACGCCTCGGGCAGGTCCCAGAAAAAGGTTTTCAGAGGATCGCCGAAGCGGCTCACGCGTGGACCCCCCGGGTCGCGAGCGGTGCCACCTTGGCGAACGCCTGCTCGAAATCCTCCTTGATGTCGTCGATGTGCTCGATCCCGGCCGACACGCGGACGAGGTCCGGCGTCACACCCGACGCCTGCTGCTCCTCTTCCGCGAGCTGCTGGTGCGTGGTCGAGGCGGGGTGGATCACCAGCGTCTTCGCATCCCCCACGTTCGCGAGATGGCTCGCGAGCTTCACGCTGTCGATGAACGTCCGCCCGGCTTCGAGGCCGCCCCGGATACCGAAGGCGAGCACGCCGCCGAAACCGTTCCGGAGATACTGCTTCGCCCGCGCGTGATAGGGGTGCGTCGGAAGGCCCGGATAGCTCACCCAGGCGACCGCCGGATGGCTCTCCAGCCAGCGGGCGAGCTCCAAGGCGTTGTCCGAGTGGCGCTGCACGCGGAGCGAAAGGGTTTCGAGCCCCTGGAGGAAGAGGAACGAGTTGAAGGGCGACAGGCACGGCCCCAGGTCGCGCAGGCCCTCGACCCGCGCGCGGATGATGAAGGCGATGTTGCCGAGCGGGCTCTGGGGCCCGAACGCCTCGTAAAAGTTGAGGCCGTGATAGCCGGGCGCGGGGTCCGAGAATACGGGGAAATTGCCGTTGCCCCAATCGAACTTGCCGGAGTCCACGATCACGCCGCCGATCGACGTCCCGTGGCCGCCGATCCATTTCGTGGCCGAAGCCACCACGATGTCCGCCCCGTGCTCGATCGGCCGGCAGAGGTAGCCCGCCGCGCCGAAGGTGTTGTCCACGATGAACGGAATGCCGCGCTCGTGGGCGATGGCCGCGAGCACTTCGAAGTCCGGGATGTTGAAGCGCGGATTGCCGATGGTCTCGACGTAGAGCGCCTTGGTGCGCCCGTCGATCGCGGCGCGGAACCGCTCCGGGTCGTCGCCGTCCACGAACTTGACGCCGATCCCCAGCCGGGGAAGGGTGACCTTGAACTGGTTGTAGGTGCCGCCGTAGAGGAAGCTCGTCGAAACGATGTTGTCCCCCGCCTGGGCGATGGTCGCGACGGTGAGGAACTGAGCCGCCTGGCCGCTCGAGGTCGCGAGGCCCCCAACCCCGCCCTCCAGCGCGGCGATCCGCCGCTCGAACACGTCCGTCGTCGGGTTCATGATCCGGGAGTAGATGTTCCCAAACTCCTGGAGCGCGAAGAGCCGCGCCCCGTGCGCGGCATCCTCGAAGGTGAACGAAGTCGTCTGATAGATCGGCACCGCCCGCGCGTTCGTGCCGGGAGCGGGCTCCTGGCCGGCGTGGACCTGCAGCGTCTCGAAACGGGGCGTCTTGTTGCTCTCGGTCGCCATCTCACGTCCTCCTCGTCGGTAAGTGGACGGCGCGACCGAAAAGCAAAGAGACCCGCTCCGGCCGTGCCGTCGCGGGTCTCTGGAACTGTCGAAGCTCTGTGTTGCGGTCTGCCTAGGCTCCGGATGCTCCTCCCCCGCGGTGTGCCATGCAACACATGCACATCGAAGCGAGGACGGTGAAGGCGGAGCGGCTAGCCATGGGCTACAGGGTGCCTCAGGTGGGGGGAGGGTGTCAACCCCAGTCGAGAGCTCGTCTAGCGACTCGGCTCCCGATCCAGCACGCAGTCACATACCCATCATAAAGCGGAAGATATTGATTCTACGTTAGTTCTGCCGCTGGCGTGGATGGCGGAAGGATGGGGAATCACATAGCCATCACATAGGATCTAGTTCCCAAGCGTCCAGTTCCGCTTGACGGTCCAGCCACTCCTGTCCCCGAGCGAAGACCTCGTCATAGCGGGGTGCTGGGTCGGCTGGCACGAGAGTTCGGCCTTGCTGCGTTCCTCTCGCCCGCTCCGCCCGCTCTTTGACAAGCGCCTTGATTTTTTCAACCTTCTCTGTTGAGAGTGCCGGAAGTGATGGCATTTCAAAGCCCCTTATGTATAGAGCTGTATGATTTCTTCGCAGTATGATTCAACGCCTGCTACCAAAACATGGTTAACGCCAAAAATTCTCTGCTTTTCGTTGAACCAATCGACCAATGTTTCGAGTTCCAGCCTTTGATAGTTCTGTCTCGCCTCCCGTCGTTTGAGTAATTGGTCGATTGTCAGGTCGGCAATAATGACGACATGGATTGTGCCACCTTTGTTTTGTCCCAGCCGTAGACAATGTCGGTATCGTGAGGCGATGTCTGCCAGGACGGCCACTACGACCAGCTTCACGAAGCCGAGCGCCAGCGTCAAGAAACTGCGTCCCCCGCCCGAAAACCTCACCCCGACCCTCTCCCATCGCCCTCCCACCCCCGGGAGAGGGCGCCCCCACCCTTGCGATCAGCAGTCTCCCTCCTCTCCCGGCGGAAGGGAGGGCGATGGGAGAGGAGGGTTGGGGAGGTGAGGTCTTGGGTGGGTGGGCTCGGCCGCAGTAAAGCAGATCAGGCGATCATCTACATCCCGGTCGTAAACGCGAACGTCAAAAGCGTCTGCTGCTCCATGGCGTGGGCCTTGGACGAGCCGGTGGCGGGGCTTCCGGAGGCGGAGCGCTTGACGGAGCGGATGGGGCGCCGCAGCAGGCGCTCGATCCGGGGCTGGACGAAGAAGAGGGCCCCCATGTTGGCCGGCTCCTCCTGCAACCAGACCACGTCCCGCACTTCCGGGTGGCGCTCCATCTCGGCGGCGAGCTCTTTTTCCGGGAAGGGGTAGAGCTGGTCCAGGAAGACGACGGCTGTCGCCGTGTCCTTCCTCTTCTCCCGCTCCCGCTTGAGCTCGTGGCCGATCTTGCCGGTGCAGAGGATCACCCGCTGGGCTCCCGAGACGTCCGGGTCTCCCACCACCTTCCGGAAGCGCTCGTAGCCCAGATCCTCCACGGTCGAGGCGGAATCCTTGTGGCGCAGCATGCTCTTGGGGGTCATCACGATGAGCGGCTTCCTCCAGGGCATGAGCGCCTGGCGGCGGAGCATGTGGAAGTACTGCGCCGCGGTCGAGGGCTGGCAGACCTGGATGTTGTCCTCGCCGCAGAGCTGGAGGTAGCGCTCGAAGCGGGCGCTCGAGTGCTCCGGCCCCTGTCCTTCGTAGCCGTGGGGGAGAAGCAGGACGATGCCGGAGAGGAGGCCCCACTTGTCCTCGCCCGCGGTGATGAACTGGTCGACGATGATCTGCGCGCCGTTCGCGAAGTCTCCGAACTGGGCCTCCCAGCAGACGAGCGTCTCGGGGAAGTCGCGGCTGTAGCCGTACTCGAAGCCCAGAACGGCGAGCTCGGACAGCATCGAGTCGTAGATCTCGAAGCGCGCCTGGTCCGGAGCGATGTGCTCGAGGGGCATGTATTCGGAGGCGTCCTCCACGTCGATCAGCACGGCGTGGCGCTGGTTGAAGGTGCCGCGCCGGCTGTCCTGCCCGGAGAAGCGCACGGGGACGCCGGCCTTGGCGAGCGAGGCGAAGGCCAGGGCCTCGGCCATGCCGTAGTCGATCGGGCGCTTGCCGGTCCCCATCTCGGCCCGCTGCTGGAGGAGGGCCTGGATCTTCTTGTGGACGTGGAAGCCCTCGGGCGCCGTGGTGAGCGGCCGGGTGAGCGCTTCGACCTCCTCTTTCGAGAGGCCGGTCCGCACGTCATAGTCCGGGAGCCAGCAACCGCCCGCGTAGCGGTTCCAGTACTCGGGCATGGTGCGCAGAGAGGGCTTCTTTTCGATCGCGCCCGCCTCCTTGTGAGCGGCGTCGAGCTCGGCGCGGATCGCGTCGGCCCGGCGGGTGGCCTCCTCTTCGGAGAGCCCGATCGCCTTTCCGTAGATCCGCCACAGCGGCGGGTGGACCTGGATCTTCTTGTAGAGGAGCGGCTGGGTGATCGTGGGGTCGTCCACCTCGCTGTGGCCATGCCGGCGGAAGCCGATCAGGTCGACCACCACGTCGCTTTTGAACGCGTACCGGTATTCGATCGCCATCTGGGCCACCCGCGCCACGGCGTCCGGGTCCTCGCCGTTGACGTGGAAGATGGGGATGGGCAGGCGCTTGGCCACGTCCGAGGCGAAGCGGGAGGACTGGAGGGACCTGGGCTCGGTCGTGAACCCGATCAGGTTGTTGACGATGACGTGCACCGTGCCGCCCACCTTGTAGGCCGGGAGCTCGGCCAGGTTCAGCGTCTCGGCCGTGATGCCCTGGCCCGCGAAGGCGGCGTCACCGTGGAGGACGATCGGGAAGACCTGCTCATATTTCTCGTCGTCACCCAGGCGCACCTGCTTGGCGCGCACGCGGCCCAGGGCCACGGGGTCGACCGCTTCGAGGTGGCTCGGGTTCGACACCAGGTGGATGTTGACCGTGTGGCCGTTCTTTCCATCGTGGTCGCCGGTCGCGCCCATGTGGTACTTGACGTCGCCGCCGCCCAGGATGCTCTTGGGGTCGACGTCCTCGAACCCGGCGAGGATCTCGACGGGGGAGCGGCCCACGGTGTGGAGCATCACGTTCAGCCGGCCGCGGTGGCTCATGGCGAGCACCACCTGCCGCGCCCGGTGATCGGCCGCGGATTCGAGCATCTGGTCGAGGCACGGGAGCAGGGCCTCGACGCCCTCGATCGAGAACCGCTTGGTTCCCAGGTAGCGGGACTGGAGGAACTGCTCGAAGGTCTCGGCCCGGGTGAGGAGCTCCAGGATCCGGTCCCGGTCGAACTGGGGGACCTCGGTCGTCTCGATCCGCTCCTGGATCCACCGCCTTCGGGCGGGATCGGGGATGTGCATGAACTCGACCCCGACGGTGCCGCAGTAGAACTGGCAGGCATAGTCGGCCGTCTTCGGGTCGGCGTCCTCGGTGAGGTCGGGCTGCTGCTCCGGCGCCATGCGGTTCATCGGGTCCAGGTCGGCCACGAGGAACCCCAGGCGGCGGTATGCGTTCAAAGTTCTCTCGTCCAGAGCGGCGGGCCGCTCGGGCGTAACCGTGGCGGTAGGGGGAAGCGTCGTTGTTACCATAACAGAGGGAGGATACCGCAAGTGGGAAAGGGGGGCGGGTGACAGAGGCCGCTGTCCGGCAACCTCACCGTTCGGCAACCTTATCGTTCCGGAACGGCAATCCCGCACCGTAGAGACGCGCCAGTCGATGTGCGACACCGGTTCAAATACCACGGGGACGGCGGCGCGTCTCCCTCTGCAGGCCCCCACGCTGCCCCCCTGCGCGGCCCCGCGGCGGGCCTGCAACGGCAACGGTATCGGCCCGCCGAAACGGCGGCGGCCTGCCAGCGGAGGAGACGCGCCGCCGTTGATGGACGTCGAAGCGTTGGCGCACATCGACTGGCGCGTCTCTACGGTCCGGGATTGCCGTTCCGGGCCGGGGAACCCTGCCATAGGTGAGGGAGCCGTGGTATAGCGGGATTTCCTTTCGGGGGTGTTTTACTTCCCGCCCGGCTCCTCCACTCCGCTGTAGCCGTCCACGTGGATGCGCCAGGTGCCGTCCGCCTGCTTCTTGGCGATGACCACGAACTTGCCCCGGTTGGTGTCGTCCCGGCCGTCTTTGGTGGAGCGGCTGAGGATGAAGTAGCCCACGTCGGTCGCGAGGTCGCCGGAGACCTGCCGGTCCAGGATCTCGAAGCGGATGCGGACGGTCGAGCCGGCCTCGCGGACGGAGTCGAAGAAGCCGGTGAAGTTGGCCAGGATGGCCTTCCGTCCGCGGACGACGTCGTTGCCGGGTTCCAGGTACAGGGCATCCTCGGTGTAGAGGTTGGCGACGGCCGCGGGGTCCAGGGTCTCGTACCCTTTGGAGAAGGTCGCGTAGATCGCGTCGATCCCAGAGTGAGGGGAGGCTCCCGGACCGTGGGTCGCCTGGGCGGCGAGGGCCGCGGGGAGGAGCGCGAGGGACAGGACGGCGGCGGCGAGCGTGCGCATGAGGTCTCCTTTCGACCTTCGGAGTTTACCCGGCGCGCAAACCCCGGCGTCCTCCCTGCGTACAAGGATCTACGATTCCCGAGGGCAGGAGGATAAAGAATCTATGTTCGGAAAGCTGCTTCGCTTCGATTTCCTGGAAAAGTCCAAGGAGTACGGGCCCATCCCCCTGCGCATCCTCCTCGGGGCGGAGCTGATCCGCGGCGTTCAGGACAACGTCTTCCACCACGAGCACATGGTCCGGTTCATGGATTTCCTGGAGCAGAACGGCTTTCCCTTCCCCACCTTCGGAGCCTACCTGTCCGCCTACGCCCAGTTCCTGTGCGGCCTCCTCTTCATTCTGGGGCTCGGCACCCGGTTCGCCGGGGCGGTGATGGTGATCAACTTCCTTTTCGCGCTCGGGATCGCCCACATCGGTGCCCCCTACCAAGCCAACTACCCCGCCTTCATCATGCTGGCGGCGGCGATCTTCTTCTTCGTGCACGGGGCCGGAAAGCCGTCGGTGGATGACTGGCTCGAAAAGAGGCGATCCGGCCGCTGATTCGGACATTTCTCTTTTGGCAGATACACTAGGGGTCGAGGCCGGCGATGGTTGCCGGCCTCGGCCGCAAGGAGTCCTCAGTCGCTGGTGACACGCCGTATCGCTGTTCTCGCCGTTCTGATCCTCGCGCAGTCTCTCGGTCTCTCCGGCCGTGCCTCCGGGCAGGAAGGGTGGGGCCTCGTCGTCGATCCCAAGGGGGCCGTGGCGTTCACGGATGTCCCGGAGGGCGCCGTCTGGCGGATCCGTCCGGGCGGGGAGCCCGAGAAAATCGCTCTCGACAAGCACACCCGCGCCCTCGTCCTGGCGGCCGACGGCCATCTCTACGGCTCGGAGCCCGCTCCGGAGGCTGCGGTCTGGCGGGTCGATCCGGAGGGGAGCCTCTCCTACGTGCTCCCTCCCAGCACCAACCTTCCCATGGACCTCCAGGCGTTCACCGTGGACGGCCAGGGCGCGCTCTACTCGACGAGCGAAGGGAGCGGGACCGTGCTGCTCCAGAAGCGCAGGCCGGACGGGAAGGTGGAGACCCTGGCGGGCGGCGGCCGCGGGCACGCGGACGGCAAGGGGAGCGCGGCGCGCTTCACGGGGATCGACGGCATGGCCTGGGGCCCCGGCGATCTCCTCTATGTGGCCGACGGACCGTACGTTCGCACCGTGTCGCCGGACGGGACCGTGAAGACGCTCGGGAAGGGGCCGTTGACCGAGCCGGTCTGGGAAGAGGATCTGCTCGGCCTGGCCGTGGCCCCGGACGGGACGGTGTACGCGGCGGACTACGGCGGGCGCCGGGTGTTGCGGATGGCGCCTTCGGCCGAGGCGCGGACTCTGCTCGAGGGCGGGCGGTACTGGTCTCCGACCGGAGTGGCCGTGGCGGGCGAGGACGTCTACGTCCTGGAGCAGCCCAGAAAGCCTTTGTCGGCTCTGGCGGATGCCGGGATCGGCCCCTACCTGCGGGTGCTGCGGGTGGTACCGGGGAAGGAGCCGGTCGTCCTTGCCCGGCTCTGGGGCCGCAACACGGTGGCCGCCGCGGCGAGCGCGGCGGCCTTGCTGGTGATCCTGGTTCTCCTCTGGCGGCGCCGGCGGCGGTCCCGCTACGGGTCCAGCCGCCGGATCCGGTTGTGACCTCTACGGGCAGGTATTGAAGGCCACCGTGTCCTGGATCGGCCGGAAGGGCCGGTTCAGGGGGTTGGTGTACTCCTTGATCGTGCCCGTCTTGGTGTCGGTCACGGTCAGGACGACCTCCACATTGGTCAGGCCGCTCGCGAAGACCCAGTAGCGGCTGTTCACGCCGCAGCCGTTCAGCACCTTGACCGTGGCCTCGACGTTCTTCCGGTCGAAGAAATAGAAATAGCCGGTGTCTTCCGTCAGGGTCACGGCCCGGGCCGGCCGGGGGGTGGGGTCGGTGCTGGTCCGGAAGGTGGCCGTCACCTTGAAGCGGCCGTTGTTCAAGCACAGGGCGAGCTCGCCGGGCACGCAGGCGGTCGTCAGCTCGAAGGCGCCGATGTCGCAGCGGGGGCCGGCCGGGCGGGCCGCGCCGCGCTGGTCCACCGGCTCGCAGGCTCCGGGGCCGCTGCCCGGAGCGGCGGGGTTGCCCGCGTTCACGGCCTGGCTTGCCGAGGGGAGGGAGACGGTGGGCGTGGGCCCGCCGAAGCTGCCCGAGGGGCCGGTCACCTGGATGAGCGGGGTGGCCGCCGTGCCCTGGATGTCGTTCTTGGCCGCGCTGAAGCCGGTGCAGCCGCCGCCCACGCCGATCAGGTTGTAGCCGTTCGACTGGGTCGAGCCCGTGCAGTCCGGGGCGTTGCCGCCCGTATTGCCCGCGATGATCGTGTTGCTGAACGTGGGGGCGTTGCTGCCGATGAACGCCGAGTTCTCGGAGTACACGCCGCCGCCGGCCTGGGCCGCGATGTTGCCGGTGATGGTCACGTTGTTGATGGTGGCCGGGAGGTCGCGGTAGAGATAGAGCGCGCCGCCGAAGCCGGTGTTGGCCCGGTTGACCACGAAGGTGGCGTTGCGCAGCGTCAGCTCCGTGCCCCGGGCGGCGATGGCGCCGCCGCTGGCACCGGCCAGGTTCAGATTGAACGTGCTCTCGATCACGGTGAGAGAGCCGGTGGTGCCGTCGGTGAAGATGGCGCCTCCGAAGGTGTCGCCGGTGGTGTGATTGCTGATGAATTGGACGCGGGTCAGCTCGACGTCGCCGTTCTCGTTCAAGAGGGCACCGCCGTTGCCGGCGACCGTCCCTCTCTGGAACAGGACTCCCGACAGCGTGAGGCTGGTGTTGTGGACGTGGAGGATGCGGTCGAGCTCGACCCCGTCGATCACGGTGGTCGGGACTCCGGCGCCCAGGATCACCAGGTCGTCGGTGATGTCCAGATCGCCGGTCGCGGCCAGGTCCTCGCCTTCGCCGAAGCGGGTGAGGAGGTAGGTCCCCGAGGGGAGAATGATGACGTCGGTGCCGGGGTTGGCGTTGGCGGCCACGACGGCCTCGCGCAGCGAGCAGTCCGGGTTGCACGCGCCGTCCAGGGTGTCGGCCGTCTTGGTGACGGTCAAGACCGCAGCCTGGGCGGCGGGGACGGCGGTCAGCGCGAGCAGGGTGAGGGCGGTGAAACAGCAGCTTCGAGTCACGCGAATCATGAGCGACATCTCCTGTTGACCTGAGGTCGATCTGAGGTAATCGAGTTCCATCAGTTTCTACGAGTGAACCGCGCGAATCGTCCAAGGGAGAGGACGATGGAAGGCACCGGGTCAGTTGACGGCGTGCGGAACGGCGAGGGCGAAGGGGGCGATCTCGGCGTCGAAGCTGTCGCCGTTTTCGAGCACCATGCGATAGGAGCCTTGCATGGCCCCGACCGGGGTGGAGATCGGGCAGAAGCTCGTGTACTCGAACGAGTCTCCCGGGGCGAGCACGGGCTGCTCGCCCACGACGCCCGGGCCCTGCACGCGCTGGGTCTCGCCGTTGGCGTCGGTGATCAGCCACTCGCGGCTGACGAGCTGTACTTTTCTTTCGCCTTGGTTCGAGATGCGGACCTGATAGGCGAAGAAGTAGTAGTTCTCCTGGGGGGAGCTCCGGTCCTCGTCGTAGAAGCTCTCGACCTGGATGCGGATCCCTTGGGTGGTGGTATCGCTCATGGCCGCGTCATTATGTCATGGCCCCCCGGCGTGGCTGGGGTACAATCCCGCCGCTCCGCGCCGCGCGCGGACATCTCGAAGGAGGGAATGCGATGGAGTGGATGAGCAATCCGGAGAGCTGGATCGCGCTGCTGACGCTGACGGTCCTGGAGATCGTGCTGGGGATCGACAACATCATCTTCATTTCGATCCTGGCGGGGAAGCTCCCGCAGGAGCAGCAGGCCAAGGCGCGCACGGTGGGCCTGGGGCTCGCCATGTTCATCCGCATCGCGCTCCTCGCCTCGCTCGCCTGGATCGCCCGGCTCACCGACCCGCTGTTCACGGTCATGAATCAGGAGATCTCGGGGCGCGACCTGATCCTCCTCATCGGCGGCGTCTTCCTCCTCTTCAAGGCCACCCGCGAGATCCACGACCGGCTGGAGGGGGACGAGGGGCACGCGAGCGCCAAGGTGCGGGCCTCGTTCGCCTCGGTCCTCGTGCAGATCCTGCTGCTCGACATCGTCTTCTCCCTGGACTCGGTCATCACCGCCGTGGGCATGGCCGAAGAGCTCGCGATCATGATCATCGCCGTGGTCGTCGCCGTGGCGGTGATGATGTTCTCGGCCGGGCCGATCAGCGGGTTCGTGGCCAAGCACCCCACGGTGAAGATGCTCGCCCTCTCCTTCCTCCTGCTGATCGGCATGTCGCTCGTGGCTGAGGGCCTGGACCAGCACATCCCCAAGGGCTATCTCTACTTCGCCATGGGCTTCTCGGTCCTCGTCGAGATGCTGAACCTGCGGGCGAAGGGCAAGCAGGCGCCGGTGCACCTGCACGAGCCGTACGTGGCGGGCAAGGGGAAGTAGGGGTAAGGGCTCAGGGCCGCCGGAACTCCCGGGTCTCGCCGTCTCCGAAGACGAGCACGAGGCTCTTCTCGTCGGCGGTCTTGACCTCTCCCGTGCCGAAGATGGCCAGGGTCACGGTGTCTCCCGCCTGCACGGAGGCCGGGTCGCCTCCCCCCAGGAGGGGCGGCAGGTTGAGCACGTCGGAGGACTTGGGAACCGCCCGGCTGGGCGACTCGGCGCGCGGCGCGGCCGGCTCGCGGACAGGGTGCTCGCAACCGTCGCAGCGCCCGCAACGGTCCCAGTCCACCTCCTCGCCGAAGTAGTCGAGGATCGCCTTCCAGCGGCAGAGGGCGGTCTGGGCATAGAGGACCATACGCCGCAGCCGGTCGCGGTCTCCCTCGGCCCGCTGCTCGTACTGTTTCGCCATGATGTCGAGCTCGGAGGCGGAAAGGCCGGAGCGGACCAGCCGGAACTGCCCGGGCTCGGGCTCGTCGACCATCTCCAGGTCCTTCATCGTGGCGAGCACCACCCGCACCTTCCCCTGGGCCACGCTCGACCGTTCGTGGAGGGCTTCGGGAGTGACCGGTCCTTTGTCGGCCCGGAGCTTTTCGAGCGCCTTGTAGACGGAGTCGAAGTGCTCCTCCTTGGGGTAGCGGCCGTTCAGGAAGAAGATCTGGGTGTTCCTGTCCTCGGGCAGGTAGAGGAGCGCGCAGCGGGCGGGCTCCCCGTCCCGGCCGGCCCGGCCCGCCTCCTGGTAGTAGGACTCGAGAGACCCGGGCAGGTTGTAGTGGACGACGAAGCGGATGTCGGCCTTGTCGATCCCCATGCCGAAAGCGTTGGTGGCCACGATCACCTGGATCTCGCCCGCCATGAAGCGGTCCTGGTTCCTCTTGCGCTCGCGGGCGCCGAGCTTGCCGTGGTAGCGGGCCGCGGAGATCCCCAGGCTTTCGAGGTGCTCGGTCACCGCTTCGCAGTCCTTGACCGTCGAGGTGTAGACGATGCCGGTGCCCGGAGTCTCCTGGATCAGGCGGGCCAGGCGCTCCCGCTTCTGCTCGTCGTCGCGGACGGCGATCACCTCGAAGTGGAGGTTCTCCCGGTAGATCCCGGTGTCGATGACCTCCATCTCCTCGCGGCCGAGCTGGCGGCGGATGTCGTCCACCACCTCGGGGGTGGCGGTCGCCGTGAGCGCCAGGACCGGCGGGTTGCCCAGGGCGGCGATGGCCTCTTTCAGGCGCAGGTAGGAGGGACGGAAGTCGTGCCCCCACTGGGAGATGCAATGGGCCTCGTCGATCACGAAGACGTCGATCCTGATCCCCTTGAGCGTCTCCAGGAACTCCGGCTGGGTCAGCCTCTCGGGTGTGACGAAGACGAACTCCCGCTCCTCGTTCTCGATCCCGGAGAGGGTCTCCCTCTCCTCCCCCGCCGAGAGCGTGCTGTTGACCTGGGCCGCGTCGATCCCCATGTCCTGGAGCTTGTCCACCTGGTCCTTCATCAGGGAGATCAGGGGGGAGACGATAAGGGTGGTGCCGGGGAGCTGGGCCCCCGGGAGCTGGTAGCACAGGGACTTGCCGGCGCCGGTGGGCATGATGGCCAGGGTGTCCTTCCCCCCGAGGATGGAGCGGATGACCTCCTCCTGCCCTTCCCGCAACGACCTGAAGCCGAACTTGCGGCGCAACGTGCGCCGAAGCGTGGAAATCTCGATAGGTTCTGCCATACCCCCGGTCAAGCAACCGGCGTGCCGTGCTCTGGAAGACAAACGCTTCGGCCCGGTGTTCCGTATAAAGACAGGCCGCCTGGAGACCTCGACCGGAAGGAATGTAGGACCCGCAAAACTTCCCAGCCTTCCCTCCGTAGAACGCGAGGGGGTGATCCTCTCCGGATCGTTCCAATTTCTGGAGGAAAACGGTGTGGAAACCGTTGACGAGTCGGCCCGGCGGGAGTAGACTCGTTCTACAAAATAGTGAAAGGGGTATCGGTAGGAGTTGCACTACCCCCCTGGGGCTGGTCGCCCAGAGTGGGACGGGCCGAAGTTGAAAAGAAAATCTCTACGGCCCGGTTCGGTAGTGTCAGCCGGCCTTGGCGTTCCCAAGGCGAGGACCCCTGTTTTACGATGAGGAACACGACGATGGACCTGGTAACCTTTGTGAGCACGTTGTTGGTCGGGGCCGTGGGCGGCTGGTTGGTCGAGCAGGAAGTAGGCCCTCAACTGGTCCGCTGGAGCCGCCTGCAGCGGATGAAGATGCGCCTCCAGCGCCGCAACGATCGCGGAGAGTAGGGCCCCTCCCCCGGGAAGGGAAGAGAGCCTTTCCTCTCTTTCCCTCTCGGGGGAACGCCGAGCCCGCCTCAGGCGCAGGTCACGCGGACCCGGTGCCAGGCGTTGTTGATGTAGCCTTTGAAATTCCAGACCTGAGAAGGGTGCTCAGGCTGGGTGTGGGCGGCGGAGTCCCAGGCCCGGCAGATCAGCTCCTGAGGGCCGGGGGGGAGGTCGAGGGCCGCTTCCCAGAGGCGCCACGTCCAGGGGCCGCTCTCGGAGCCCAGGCTCGCGACCGTCCAGGTCCGCCCCCCGTCCGTCGAGACATCCACCCGCTCCACCGTCCGTCCTCCTCCCGCGAGAGCCCAGCCCCGCACCGTCACCGTCCCGGCAGGGAGCGTCTCCCCTTCGAGTGGCGCGCACATCACCGAGCTCACGGGAAAGTCCCCCAGCATCATCCCCTGGTCGTACTCGACCGTCTCCGGCCGCATGGACTGCGGGAAGAGCCGGTAGGCCTTGGACTGGAAGTAGTTGTCGGACGGGGTCTCCTGGAGTGTGATCGCGGTGAGCCACTTGACGCTCCTCGCGCCGATGTAGCCCGGGACGACCACCCGCAGCGGGGCCCCGTGCACGGGCGGGAGGGGCTCGCCGTTCATCTCGTAGGCTAAAAGCACCTCGGGACCCAGGGCCTTGGCCAAGGGGACCGAGCCGCCGAAGTGGAAGCGGTGGCCGTGCCGCTCGGTCTCGTCGAGCCCCAGGAAGGCGGCGTGGCGCGCCCGGCTCCGGGGCTCCGCCGCGGCGAGGAGGTCGCGCAGGGGCACGCCGCCCCAGACGGCGTTGCTGATCGCCTCCGTCCCCCAGGGGAGCTCGTGCGGGATCGGCTCGACGGCCATCATCTCCAGGCGGCGGTTGCCCGCACACTGGAGCGTGGCCGCGACCGTGGTCTTGGGGAAGTGCCGGATCTCGTCGAGCGAGAGCGACAGCGGCCGCCGCACGAGGCCGTCCACGGTCAGGCGGTAGGCTTCGGGGTCGACCGCGGGGACGTCGCCGTGGTTGCGGACGAAGAACAGCTCGTTCGGAGTCTCGAAGCCGCGGATCATCCACTCGGGGGCGGGGCCGCCGTTGTACGGTGAGCTCTGCCGGACCAGGAGGCCGGGACGTTTGCCGAAGGGATCGTGGTCGCTCATTCGTCGTAGGAGAGGGATCGGTTCTGGCGGCGGTAGAGGCCGGAGCCTAAGGGCTCGAAGATCGTACAGTGGTCCATCTCGCCGCCGTAGACGTGGAGCGTCAGGGAAGAGCCGTCGGGCCGCGCGTTGGCCAGCACGTGGTGCTCGAAGGGAGGGATCAGGGCCCCGGCCTCTCCGGCCGTGGCATGGACGCTCCCCCGCTCCGCGAAGCGGAAGACGCCGTCCCCCTCCTCTTCCAGGAGCTCGTAGCGGCACACCTCCATGGCGCCTTCCACGACTCCCTCGACGCACCAGATGCCTGCATGGTCGTGAAGCGCCGTCCGCTGCCCCGGTCCCCAGGTCATGATCAGGGCGGTGAAGTTGAGCTCCTCGTCGCGGTAGAGCAGGCGCCGCGCGTAGGAATTCGGCTTGGGGGTCCGGAAATGCTGGGGCAGGATCAGCCCCTCGGCGGGGATGAAAGACTCCAGGTCGTCCTTGATGCGTTCGGTGATGGCCGCGACATCCCCGAGGCGGACCGCGTCGCGCAGCCGCTCGATCAAGGGGTCCACGACGGTTGCGGTGGTCATGGCGCTCTCCGGTCCGAAGTTAGTCCTGCTCCAGGTAAGTGTATCCCGAGAGCCCCTCTTCGTACCGCCGCAGGAGGTGCCTCGACTCCTCGAACGTCATCCGCTTGGCGCGCAGGGCCTGCTCCGACGCGCGGCGGACCCGCGCCACCAGGTCCTCCCGGTTGTAGCGCACGTAGCGCAGCACGTCCGCCACCGTGTCGCCGTTGACGACCCCTTCGATCTTGTAATCGTCGTCGGGATCGAGCGAGACGTGGACCGTGTTCGTGTCGCCGAACAGGTTGTGGAGGTCGCCCAGGATCTCCTGATAGGCCCCGACCAGGAAGGCGCCCAGGTAGTAGGGCTCGCCCTGCCGGACATCGTGGAGCTCCAGCACGTCCTTGACGTCCCGGCGGTCGATGAAGTGGTCGATCTTGCCGTCCGAGTCGCAGGTGATGTCCGCCAGCACGGCGCGGTTGACCGGCTCCTCGGTCAGGCGGTGGATCGGCAGCACCGGGAAGAGCTGGTCGATCGCCCAGGAGTCCGGGAGGGACTGGAACACGGAGAAGTTGCAGAAGTAGGTGTCCGCGAGCTGCCGCTCCAACCCTTCGAGCTCCTCCGGCACCTGCTGCATCGTCCGCGTGATGCGGAGGATCTTCTGGCAGGTGGCCCAGAACAGGTCCTCGGCCAGGCCCCGGTCCGCGAGCGACAGGTGCCCGAGGTTGAACAGGCTCTGGCACTCGTCGCGGCCGGACATCGCGTCGTGGTAGGACTCCAAGAGGTTCTTGCGCGAGACCTCCTTGTACGTCTCGAAGAGGTTCTTGAGCGGGAGCTCGGCGTCCTGTGGGGCCTTGCGCGGCAGCTTGCCGACCTCGAACTCCGAGATGCCCAGGACGTCGATGATCAGCACCGCGTGGTGCGCCACCGTGGCCCTCCCCGATTCGGAGACGATCGTCGGGTGCGGCACGCCCTTGGCATCGCAGACCTCCATCACGCCGTAGACGATGTCGTTCGCGTACTCCTGGAGCGTGTAGTTGAGCGACGAGGTGAAGTTCGTCTGCGAGCCGTCGTAGTCCACGCCCAGGCCGCCGCCCACATCCAGGTAGCGCAGCGGTGCGCCCATCTGCGCCAGGTTCACGTAGACCTGGGCGGCCTCGCGCAGACCGTCCTTGACCGAACGGATCGACGAGATCTGGCTCCCCAGGTGGAAGTGGACCAGCTCGAAGGTGTCGAGCAGGTCGTGCTCGCGCAGGAAGGCCACGGCGTCCAGGAGGTCGCGGCCCGAGAGGCCGAACTTCGAGCGGTCGCCGCCCGAGGCCTCCCAGTGCCCGGCGCCCCGGGCCGACAGCCGCGAGCGGATGCCGATGTGGGGCCGCACCTTCATCTCCTGGGAGATGCGGTGGATGAGCGGCAGCTCCGAAGGCTTTTCGACCACCATGATCACGTGCCGGCCGAGCTTGGTGGCGAGGAGCGCCGTCTCGATGTACTCCTCGTCCTTGTAGCCGTTGCAGATGATCAGCGCCTCGTCGTCCTCGAGCATGGCCATCACGGCCAGGAGCTCGGGCTTCGAGCCCGCTTCGAGGCCGAAGTGGTAGGGCCGCCCGTACTCCACGAGCCGCTCCACCAGGTAGCGGTCCTGGTTGACCTTGATCGGATAGACCCCGCGGTACGACCCCTTGAACCCGTACTCCGCCATGGCCCGGGCAAACGCCTCGTTGAGCTCGACGACCCGCGCCTTGATGATCTCCGAGAAGCGGATCAGGAGCGGCGGGCTGATCCCTCGCTCGCGCACCTCGTCCACCAGCTCTTTCAGGTTGATCGCCGGCGTGCCGGGCCCGCCCGGATGGACGAGCATGTTGCCCTGGCTGCTGACCGAGAAGTAGTTGTTTCCCCATCCACGGATGTTGTAGAGGTCCATGGAGTCGGCGGCGGTCCAGCGGGTGGTCAGGGGTGCGGTGGCCATCTTTGTACAGGCACTCCTCTAGGTCCCTCGGGGAGGGAGTTGTCGAAGTCGGCGATCAATTCCGGGAAATCGGGCAGGAATGGACACACCCCCGCCCTGCAGGGGACTCTAACATGAAAATTCGGGTCGGCCTTCCAGGGAACCCGGGGGGTTACGGCATCGCCCGCGCGCCCCGGCGGGTGGTGAAGATGAAGAGGTGCTGGGAGGGCAGGGTCTCGACCCGGTTGACCAGCTCGAAGCCGGCCGGGTTCCACTCCGAGAGCACCTGCTCGACCGACATCCGGTGATCGGCCTTGATGTGGGAAGCGGTGTCGTCCTCGGCCCGGTACTCGACGAGGATCACACGGCCGCCGGGCGCCAGGCTCTCCCGGATACGGGCGAGCATCTCCTCCGGCTGCTGGAACTCGTGGTACACGTCGACCATCAGGAGGCGGTCGACTCCCGCCTTGGGCAGCTTGGGATCGGTCTCGGTGCCGAGGATCGGGACGATGTTCTTGATCCCCTCGTCTTCGGCGTACTTCTCGAGCAGCGAGAGCATCTCGGGCTGAATGTCCACCGCCAGGACCTTGCCGGTGGGCCCCACGGCCTTGGCGATCCGCCGGGCGAAGTAGCCCGTGCCGGTGCCGATCTCGGCGACCGTCAGCCCTTCCTTGAGCCCCATCTCTTCGAGCACCACGTCCGGCCTCTCTTCCTTGTCGCGCCCCTCGCGCTCCAGCCAGGCCGCCCCCTCGTGACTCATCACGTTGGCCGGCGTGCGCGCCGCCGCCGCGCCCTGCTGGTCCCCGGCGGGAAGCGGTGCCCCGCAGGCGATCCCCAGAGCGGCGAGGGACCAGGCCCAGAGGGTCCCGAGGAGGAGGGCGCGAGGCATGCGTCGGCGGGTGAGGGAGGGATCTGTCATCGTGAGGTCTCCGAGTCTCGTTGCGAGACACAACCGGCCCTCCATCGTGTCCCATTCCCCCTTCCGCAACAAGGGAGGTTTGCCGCCCTGCCTTCCGTCGCCTCTGGACAGAACCCGGGAGGTCGCCGTATCGTCATCCCACGATGAAAGACAAGAGATCATTTCGGGATCTGTTCGAGGAGGCCCGTCAGCATGAGGATTACTGGACGGAAGGCCTGAGTCTGGAGCTCGCTGAGGAGCTCTCCAGGCTGATGAAGAAGAAGAACATCTCTCGGAGCGCTCTGGCCGAACGGATCGGCCGCTCTCCGTCGTACATCGCCCAGGTTTTGCGGGGGGATGCCAATCTGACAGCCGCGATCCTGGTGAAGCTGGCCCGGGCGTTGGACTCTGAGGTCAGGATTCGCTTGGCCTGAGCCCGCCCGCGCATGAATGCCACTGCCTTCTACGCATCTTGCTTCCGGGACGGTCTGCCCTCCGAAACCTCACCCTCTGTCTCCCTCTCCCATCTCCCTCCCACCCCCCACCGGGAGAGGGAGGACGTACATCAGCCGACCTTGCCCGTCCTGAATTTCGACGTAGGCAAGATCGCTTGGAATGCGTCCTCCCTCTCCCTCTGGGAGAGGGAGACAGAGGGTGAGGTTTCGGAGGGTACGGCGCTCGTGCAAGCAAGATGCGGATAACCGCTCACCCCTCCCCGATCGGCCGCTCCGCGATCAGGTACTCCTGGACCACCTCGCCGCCGATCAGGTGCTCCTTTAGGATGCGCTCCAGGACGGGCGGGTCGCAGTGGCCGTACCAGGCGCCGTCGGGATAGACCACGGCGATCGGGCCGCCACAGCAGATGTCCAGGCAGTTGGCCCGGGTGGAGTAAACGCCCGCCCTGGAGAGGCCGAGCTCCTTCAGCCTCTTGCGCAGGAACTTCCAGGCTTCGAGGCTCTTCTTGCGGCTGCAGCATTTGGCCTTCGTGGGATCGCAGCAGAGGAAGATGTGCCGCTCGATCCGGGGAATCCGGAGCTTTTCGGCCGTGCGCCGCTGGTCCTTGAGGACCTCTTTCGAGATTTTAGGTTCCTTCATCATCTGGCTACAATGAAGCTATGAAAATCAGCAAGTGGCTCGTCCTGGGCTTCCTCGCCCTGCTCCTCGCGCCTTCCGTCCCGGGAAGCTCGACCTCGGAGCCCCGGCTCCCGAACATCCTGGTCATCATGACGGACGACCAGACCCTGGACGACATGCAGGTCCTCGCGAAGACCCGGTCGCACCTCGCGGCCAAGGGGACGACGTTCGAGAACAGCTTCGCCTCCTACCCGCTCTGCTGCCCTTCGCGGGCCACGTTCCTGACCGGCCAGTACCCGCACAACCATGGCGTCGTGGCCAACTCCGGCCCGAACGGCTACCCGCGCCTGGACGAGACGAACACGCTCGCCGTGTGGCTCGAGGACGCCGGCTACTTCACCGCCCACGTCGGCAAGTACCTGAACGGCTACGGCGTGGGCCTGTCCCCCGCCGTGCCGCCGGGCTGGTCGCGGTGGTTCGGGCTCATGGATCCGACCACCTACCGTTACTACGACTATACGGTAAGCGAGGACGGTATCGCCGTCTCCTATGGGAGCGGGGAAGAGGACTATCAGACGGACGTGCTCGCGGCCGAGGCCGAGCGGATCCTCCGCTCCTTCGAAGGCAAGGCCCAGCCGCTCTTCCTCGTAGTGACCCCGCTCGCGCCGCACCTTGAAAGCCTCCGCCGCAACGTCACCTCGCCGCCCCGGCCGGCGCCCCGCCACGAGGGGGCCTTCGCCCACGAGCGCTTCCCCCTGAAGCCGTCGTTCAACGAGGCGAACATGGCGGACAAGCCGGACTTCCTCCGGAGGAGGGCACCGCTCGGCAAGGCGGCGGTCGAGGACGTCGTCGAGACCTACCGCGCTCGGCACGCCTCGCTGCTCGCCGTGGACGACCTGGTCGAGAGGCTGGTCCACGTTCTCGAGAGGTCCGGCGACATCCACCACACGGTGATCCTCTTCACCTCGGACAACGGCTTCTTCCTGGGCGAGCACCGGCTCCCCAAGGGCAAGTTCCTGCCCTACGAGGAGTCGATCCGCGTGCCGCTGATCGTCCGGGGCGGCGGCTTCCCGGCGGGCCGGACGGCGAAGCAGCTCGTCTCGAATGTCGACCTCGCCCCCACCATTCTGGAGCTCGCGCGGGCCACCCCGCGCCGGGAGCTGGACGGCCGCTCTCTCGTGCCGCTGGCGCTCGACCCGAGCGTGGGGAAGAACCGCACCCTCCTGATCGAAGGCGCGCGGTTGAACGCCAACAGCCCCGCCTACTCCGCGGTGCGCGACGAGCGCTGGCTTTACGTCGAGTACGACCAGGGGGGCCGGGAGCTCTACGATCTGAAGCGCGACCCCTACCAGCTCCGAAGCCGCCACAACGACCGCGCCCTGGCCAGCCTCCGCGCCGGCCTCGCCACCCGCCTCGCGCGGCTGCGGGACTGCTCGGGGGAGGAGTGCCTCTAGACCCCGCTACCGCCACCGCCGGCTCTGCCGAACCCAGCGGTGGAGCCGGTACGACCAGTACCGGAAACGGCGGTATAGGCGCAGATTCCTTAGATCACTCATCCCGTGTTCGCAATTGATTGGCGCCAGGGTCGGCACTCCAGTAGACGGACGCCAACCGAGATCTCTGTCGTCATAAGATCGCTCCGAGGAGGGTGAGACCCTATGCGCAACGGCTATCCCCTGGTCGAGCTGCACCGGCACCTGGACGGCAACGTCCGGATCGGCACCGTGCTCGACCTCGCCCGGCAGCACGGCCTCGAGCTTCCGGCCTGGTCGGTCGAGGAGCTGCGGCCCCACGTCCAGATCACGGAGCGGGAGCCGAGCCTGGTCGCCTTCATCGCCAAGTTCGACCTGCTGCGGCGGGTGATGGTCGATTACGACGCCGTGCGGCGGATCGTGCGGGAGAACCTGGAGGACGCCGTCCGCGAGGGGATCGACGCGATCGAGCTGCGCTTCTCCCCCTACTTCATGGGCGAGGAGCACGGGCTCGACACCTTTGGCGTGGTCGAGGCGGCGTGCGACGCGCTGGAGGAGGGCCGGGACCTGCCGGTCCGGGCGAAGCTCATCGGCATCATCTCCCGCCACTACGGGCCGGAGATCGGCAAGATAGAGCTCGAAGCGGCGATCCGCTACC